>DAOTUS010000628.1:0-24995 GCA_034437415.1 Herpetosiphonaceae bacterium | reverse complement strand
GTCTACCTGATCCCGGCCACGGCTGCGCTGGCGGCTGGCCGGGCTGGCTGGGGCTGGCTGGGGCGCTCGTGGCGGGGCTGGATTGGCGTGGCGGCGGCGATTGGGTTCTGGCTGGCGAGCTGGCCCTACAGCGCCACCGCGATCGTGCAGCTCCGCGCCGACTGGCACTGGTGGCGCGGCGCCGACTGTGCCGCGCCCGCCGACCTGGCCCAGCTGCGCCAAGCCGCCGCGCTGGTCCCCAGCCCCCACTGGCGCCTGACCACCGCGCTTGGGCGCTGCGAGGCGGCGCTGGGCGATCCGCAGGCCGCGCTCGAAACGCTGCGCACGGCGGTGGTGCAGGCCGAGACGATCGATCTGACCGGCGCCGATGCCAGGGCCGCGCTGATCGCGCTGCTGCGGCCCCAGGGCGACCAGGAGCAGCTGACCCAGCTGCAGTTCATCGCGCCCAACGGCCAGTTGGCGCTCCTCGACTGGGCCTGGGCGGATCTGCCGCCGCCAGCGGTGCGCGTTGATGCTGGCGGCCTTGACGCGGGCTATCTGCGCGGGTTCTACGGCCCCGAGCGCGCCCCGGACCAGCGCACCTACCGCTGGATGAGCGCCGCCGGGCGGCTGCGGTTTCCTGGCTGCACGCCGGGGCTGCATCAGCTGACCCTGGGGCTGGCCAGTGGGCACCCGCCTGGCTCCACGCCCACGCTGGAGGTTGGCCCGGCGCTCACGCTGGAGGTCGGCCCGGAGTGGCGGCGGATTGTCACACTGGCCCAGCTCGATCAGCGCTGCGAGGTCGAGCTGCAGGCGACCACCTGGCGGCCCCGCGCCGTCGATCCGGCCCTGAGCGACCCGCGCCAGCTGGGGCTGATGCTTGACTGGGCGGCGATTGAGCCGCTGCCGTGAGCTTGGTAGCTGGTAGCTGGCAGCTGGTAGCTGGTAGCTAGGGGTTGGGGAGCTAATGATCCACGAAGGCGGGTGTATCAGAATCTCACCGAGGGTACAAGGATCCAAAAAGCCGCTTCGTGATTCTTCGTCGGGTACCCGCGTGCGGGTGTCGTGGATCAAAAAATTATCTAATTTGACAATGTTAGATTACACGGCAAAGGCGCAGGATTTTGGATGAAGATGGACGCTTGGTGGATAACGATTGGTGGAGGGACGCCATATATGGCGTCCCTCCACTCCCGCGAATACGTGCGCTTTTTGGGTTTCCCGGTCATCGCGCAGGTCGGTGCGAACGCCATACATGGTGTCCATGGGCCTAATCTAACATTGTCAAACTAAATACTATTGTGGCTGTTAGCCAAAAGGAGATCAGTGGATGAGCAAGCCGGAGCCGAACGAAACCCCGAACAGCGATCACACAGAGCCCGCCGCCCCAGCCGAGGTGTCCTCGGTGACGGTCTGGACCAGCACGATCGGCGGGCAGGAGGTGCGCTACACCGTCACCGCCGGCACGCTGGTGCTGAAAACCGAGGATCCCGAGAATAAGCACGGTGAGAAGGCCAAGGCGACGATTTTTTATGTGGCCTACACCCGCAGCGGCCTGGATAACGCCAGCAGCCGCCCGCTGACCTTCTCGTTCAACGGCGGGCCGGGCTCGTCGTCGGTGTGGCTGCACCTGGGCGTGCTGGGGCCGCGCCGCGTGCTGATGGGGCCGGACGGCCATCTGCTGCCGCCGCCCTATCGCCTGGTCAACAACGAGCACTCGCTGCTCGACACCACCGATCTGGTATTTATCGATCCGGTTAGCACCGGCTACAGCCGGGCCGTGCCCGGCGAGAAGCCCGACCAGTTCCATCAGTTCAGCAGCGATATCGAGACGGTGGGCGAGTTTATTCGGCTCTACACCTCGCGCTTTGGCCGCTGGACCTCGCCGAAGTTCCTGGCCGGCGAGAGTTACGGCACCACGCGGGCGGCGGCGCTGGCCGGATTTCTGCAGCAGCGCCACGGCATGTACCTCAACGGGATCATGCTGATCTCGTCGATTTTGAACTTCCAGACCGCGCTCTTCGACACCGGCAACGATCTGCCCTTCATTCTGTATCTGCCAACCTACGCCGCCACCGCCTGGTACCACCAGCGCCTGGAGGCCGATCTGCAGGCCGACCTGGGGGCGCTGCTGGCCGAGGTCGAGGCGTTTGCCCTGGGCGACTACACCCTGGCGCTGATGCAGGGCGCGGCGCTCTCCGCCGAGGAGCGCGGGCGGATTGGGCAGCGGCTGGCCCGCTACACCGGGCTGAGCGCCGAGTACATCGAGCGCAGCAACCTGCGCATCGAGATCTCGCGCTTTGTCAAAGAGCTGCTGCGGGC
This sequence comes from Herpetosiphonaceae bacterium, assembly GCA_034437415.1. Lineage (GTDB taxonomy): Bacteria > Chloroflexota > Chloroflexia > Chloroflexales > Herpetosiphonaceae > JACCRK01. The sequence continues at coordinate 22,694 of DAOTUS010000628.1, read as the reverse complement.
CGAGCGGCGCACCGTCGGCCGCCTCGACAGCCGCTTCACCGGGGCCGACCGCGACGCCGCCGGCGAGCACTTCGAGTACGATCCCAGCTACGCCACCATCCAGGGTCCCTACACCGCCACGCTGAACGACTACGTGCGCAGCGAGCTGAAGTTCGAGAGCGACCTGCCCTACGAGATTCTGACCGACCGGGTCTATCCGTGGAAGTATGACAAGCACCAGAACCAGTACGTCAACGTCGCCGACACCCTGCGGGCGGCGATGACCCAGAACCCCTACCTGAAGATTTTCGTCGCCAGCGGCTACTATGATCTGGCCACGCCGTATCTGGCGACGGTCTACACGCTCAACCACCTCGATCTGGAGCCGGACCTGCAGCAGAATATCGCGGTCGCCCACTACGAGGCCGGGCATATGATGTACATCCATCAGCCCTCGCTGGCCCGGCTCAAGGCCGACCTGGCCGCGTTTATCGCCACGGCCCTGCCCGAGCCGCCCGCCCAGCTGTAGCTGGCACCCAAAGGAAGGCATTCGCCATGACCCCGATTACCGATCTGAGCCGGCGTGAGCTGGATGTGGTTAAACAGCTGCTGCAGGGCAAAAGCAACAAGCTGATCGCGATCTCGCTAGGGATCTCCGACCGAACTGTGGAGTTCCACCTGACCAATGTGTATGCAAAATTCCAGGTAAGCTCGCGAATCGAGCTGATTTTGGCCCTGGGGGAATCCCCAGGCGGCCCCAAAACCGCGAAACCGGGGGATTCCACAGTTGATCAGCGGCCCGCCAAAGCCGATACTGGTGACACGCCCAACGTATCCCTGGATTGGGCGCAGTCGTTCAGCGAGGCTGTCTCGCTGATCAGTAAGGAGTCTGAGTTGAAAACCTATCGAACGTTCTATATCTCGAACGCGCTGCTCTGGGCCGCCGCAATCCTGGCCTCGGCCATCGTCGGCGCCCCGCTGGTGCTCTCCACCATCCTGCTGCCGATCCTGGCGGTGACGTTTATCCTCTTCACCGGGCCGAAGCTCCGGCGGCCTGAGCGCGAGGGGTAGTGGCACGGCGTCCGGGCAGGCACAGGGGCCTGCCCGGACGCCGATTTGGGGCTACAGTCGTTGCGGGTGGATGGACGAGGAACGTACACTTCACCTGTATAATCAAACGGCGGGTCAGGGCGATTGCTGCCTCGGCCCGCCGGATTTTTTAGCATGGGGGCGCTGGTATGTCGAATCCTGCCATCTGGCTGATCGTTGGGCTGGGTGGGGCTGTGTTTGGGCTTGGAATGTATCGGCTGGGGCTGCGCAAGGGTCAAACCCCTGTTCGAAACGAGCCATACGCTCCGTTCCCGCTGTTTCCGCATTTCCGCGCTTGACCATACCTGTCCGTGCGAGTAATCCGATCTCCCATTAGCGTGACCAAAACCACCCGCGCTTTTTCTTGACTGGCGGACTCAGCGCAGTGACGACAAGATCCAGGTTGCCTTGAATATGCTTGATCCTAATTACCCTTGCAGTCAGCAATAGAACATTCAACATACGGGTCTTGGATAACTTTTGCCTCGGCATAGCACTCGGCATCCGCAAGCGAGTCGAAGATCATGTACCTCTCCCCATTTCCTACATAGCGCTCACCCGTGATGGTGAGCACATACCCCGTAAGAACCTCCGCATGCCTAAGAATATACTGTGACGGCTGCACTACCGGAATATCAGGGAAGCCTTCATATCTCATTGATCACCTCTTCTTGTTGTGGCGCGGCAGATTGAGCTGTACCAGTGCGACGCAGCTGAAAGATCCGCCATGCTGATCGCCCCTGATCGATTGTATACTACCCCCAGGCCGCAATCCCGCCGGCCAGAACGAGGATAACCACTATGCTGCGTCGGTTTATTCGCTGGGTCGTTCTAGCCCTGCTGCGTCTGTACTACCCCCGGATCGAGGTCAAGGGTCGCGAGCATCTGCCGGCCAGCGGCCCGGTGATCTTTGTGCTCAACCACCCCAACGGCCTGCTCGACCCGCTGCTGCTAATTGCGACGCTGCAGCGGCCGGTGGCCTTTCTGGCCAAAAACACCTTCTTCAACAACCGACTCGGCCAGGTCGCGATGCAGGCGTTCGGCGCCCTGCCGGTGTATCGCCAGCGCGATGCCGGAGCGGGGTCGGCCGCCACCCAGGCCCAGAACGAGCGCACCTTCGCCGAGTGTCGGGCGCTGCAGCGCCAGGGCGTGGCGCTGGCGCTGTTCCCCGAGGGCACCACCCACTCCGAGTCGCGCCTGCTGCCGCTGCGCACGGGCGCCGCGCGGATCGCCCTCAGCGCCGAGGCCGCCAGCGCCTGGGATCTGGGCCTGCAGATTGTGCCGATTGGCCTTTGGTACGAGGATAAGCGGATCTTTCGCTCGTCGGTGCTGCTGCTCGTCGGCCAGCCGTTTTCGATCGCCGCCCAGCAGATGCCCTACGCCGCCGATGTCGAGGCGGCGGTCGATGCGACGACGGCCAGCATCGAGCGGCGGCTGGGCGCGCTGGTCTTTCAGGCCTCCAACGCCGACCTGCTGCGCGGCCTGCCGATAATGGTCGAGTGGACGATCAAACACCTGGCCCTGAGCGAGCGCGAGCGCCGCGAGCAGCCGGCCCGAGTGCTGGCGGCCTACAACCAGCTGGCGCACGACAACGCCCCGCAGCTGGCCGCGCTGGCCGAGCATGCCCAGCGCTACGCCCGCACGCTGCGCATGCTCGGCATCAGCGACCCGTGGTCGCACGATCTGCCGGCCGCCCGCCGGACCCGCTTTGTGGCGCTGGCGCTGCTGCTGCTGCTCAGCTTGCCGATCGCGCTGGCCGGGGCGATCCTCAGCTACATTCCCTATCGGCTCGGCGGGATTACCGCCGGGCGGCTGACCAGCGAGGACCAGGTGCTCGGCACGCTCAAGCTGATCGCCGGAATGGTGCTGGTGCCGGTTGGCTGGATCCTCGCGGCGCTGCTGGTCGGGCTGAAGCTTGGCTGGCTGTGGGGCGGCGTGCTCCTGCTGGCGGCGCCGATTCTGAGCTACATTGCGCTGCGCTGGAGCGAGCTGTGGCGGGAGTTTCGCACGAGCATCGCGGCCTCGTGGCTGCGGATCTTCCGCCCCGACCTGAGCGCCCAGCTGCTGGCCCGGCGCCAGGCCGTCTCCGCCCAGACAATCACCACGGTCCTGCGCCTGAACGATGATCCCGCCGTCGCCGAGTGAGGCGCTGGGCGGCGAAACCGATCATTAAAATGGCTGGGCTGGTTGCATCTATGCCGATGATAGAGCTTATGGAGATTAGGGACCATGAACAATGACGATCTGACGCGGCGGTGGCGCGAACGTATTCTTGAGCTTCACACAGGCCTAACCGACGCCGTCGATCAGCGCCCTGAGGGCCACGAGCTGCCGGCCTTGGAGGTGGTGGCGCTGGCACTGGAGCTGGCGTGCGATACGCTTGATGGCGATCTGATCCGCGCCAACGAGGTGCTGAAGGCGCTGACACGGGCGCTGAATCCCGGCCATACGCTGGCGGCCTGAGCCACCGGGCGCACAACAAAACCGCCGTTTGAGCAGGTGGCTAACGGCGGTGATGGGGTAACGCTGCTCGGCCCAGGTGCGTGGCTGGGCGGTGAGTTTAGTTGAGGCAGAACTGCAGCAGCGGCGGGAGCATCTGCAGGCTGTAGGGCTGATGCTTGGGCAGTTTGCTCAGGTGACGCCGAATCTCCTGCGTTACCAGGGCGATCAAAATGATTTCGCGGGCTGTTTGCATACAATCCTCCTTCGTATGCAGCCGTAAGAAGCAGATTGTGCGCCACGGCTAGTCCGCCGGGCATTCTGCATTCCCGCCAAAACGCCCTGGGCGCCGGGGCTAAAATGCAGTGCGGGCCGCTTGAGTTGCCGGTGTTGCCACCTGAATCTTAATGATTTATCAACTATTTCAAACTTCCCAGGGCCGGGAACCTGCACGTGGCGCGGGCCTAAACCACAAAAGGGACCTGGCCAAGCCAGGTCCCTTTTGGTGCAGTTGGGAAGATTTAGAAGTCCATGCCGCCCATACCGCCCATGCCGCCGCCCATACCGCCGCCGCCGCCATTGGAATCCCTCTCAGGAATGTCGGTGACAAGCGCATCGGTGGTCAGGATCATCGAAGCGATCGAGACTGCGTTCTGGATTGCCGAGCGGGTTACTTTGGCCGGGTCGATGATGCCCATCTCGACCATCGAGCCATACTCGCCAGTCAGCACGTTGTAGCCGATGGTCGAGTCGCCGCTCTCTTTTTGCATTCGGCGGACGGTATCGATGATAACCGCACCGTCTTCGCCGGCGTTTTTGGCCAGCTGGCGCATTGGCTCTTCGAGCGCGCGGCGCAGAATGGTCACGGCGACTTTCTCGTCGTCGTTGATGGTAACAACATCGTTCAGCGAGTTGAGGACGCTGAGCAGCGCCACACCACCGCCGGGGACGATGCCTTCTTCAACGGCTGCGCGAGCGGTCGAGAGGGCATCTTCAACGCGATGCTTGCGCTCTTTCAGCTCGGGCTCGGTTGCGGCGCCAATCTTGAGGACGGCCACGCCACCGGCCAGCTTCGCCAGGCGCTCCTGGAGCTTCTCGCGGTCGAAATCGCTGGTTGTGGTCTCGATCTGGGCGCGGATCTGGTCGACGCGACCTTTGATGGCACCTTCGTCGCCACGACCTTCGATGATGGTCGTTTCGTCTTTGTTGGCCACCACGCGGCGGGCGCGGCCCAGGTCTTCGACCGAAGCGCTATCGAGCTTGCGGCCAATCTCTTCGCTGATGACCGTGCCGCCGGTGAGGATGGCCAGGTCCTGCAGCATGGCTTTGCGGCGGTCGCCGAAGCCAGGGGCTTTGATCGCCAGGGCGTTGATGGTGCCGCGCAGCTTGTTGACCACGAGGGTCGCCAGCGCTTCGCCATCAATGTCTTCGGCGATGATCACCAGGTTCTTGCTGAACTGGAGAACTTTCTCCAGCACTGGCAGGATCTCCTGGATCGAGCTGATCTTCTTGTCGGTGATCAGAATGTAGGGGTCATCGAGCTCGGATTCCATGCGCTCGGTGTTGGTGACGAAATACGCTGAGAGGTAGCCACGATCGAACTGCATACCTTCGGTATACTCGGTCTCGTAGCCCAGGCCCTTGCCCTCTTCAACCGTGATCACGCCGTCTTTGCCGACTTTTTCCATCACTTCGGCAATTAGGTTGCCGATGCCTTCGTCGGCTGCCGAGATGGCGGCGACGTTGGCGATGTCTTTGCGGTCGTTGATCGGCTTGGCGAGGTCGCGCACCGCTTTGACCAGCACTTCGGTGCCTTTATCCAGGCCGCGCTTGATCATCATGGAGTTGGCGCCGGCCGCTACCTGGCGGAGGCCTTCGTGGACGATGGCCTGGGCCAATACGGTGGCGGTGGTGGTGCCGTCGCCGGCAACATCGTTGGTCTTGGTGGCGGCCTCGACGAACAGCCGGGCGCCCATGTTCTCAAACGGGTCTTTCAGCTCGATCTCTTTGGCCACGGTAACACCGTCGTGGGTCACGGTCGGTGAGCCGAACTTTTTGTCGATCGCCACGTTGCGGCCGCGAGGGCCGAGGGTGGTTTTTACGGCGTCAGCCACGATATCTACGCCACGTTTGAGGGCGCGTCGGGCATCTTCATTGAAAGCAACTTGCTTTGCCATGAGTTTCAAATCCTCCTAAGAAGTCGTATCAAAAAATCGCTGGAAACTTACGCTTGGACGACGGCCAGAATATCTTTTTCAGCCAGAATCAGATAGTCTTCTTCGTCCAGTTTGATCTCGGTGCCAGCGTATTTAGCAAACAGCACCCGGTCGCCAGCGGCGACAGCAATCGGGACGCGCTTGCCGTTATCATCGAGTTTGCCTTCGCCAACCGCTACGACTGTGCCTTCCTGGGGCTTTTCTTTGCTAGCCGTGTCGGGTAGAAACAAGCCGCCTTTGGTTTTTTCTTCCTTCGGGGCGGGCTTGATGACTACGCGATCTGCGAGAGGGCGAATACGAAAATCAGACATTGTTGAAAATCCTCCTTAGATACAGTGATTTTAGCAATCGTTCAGATTGAGTGCTAAATTCTGTTTGTTAGTTTAGCCAGCATCCCAGGGTTTGTCAAGAGGGTTTTAGCACTCTACATAACAGAGTGATAATGCGGATTTACCGCTTCACAGTGGGGTAAAAGCCCCGCCGGGGATCGATAAAAGGACGTTAAGTCAACGTTAGAATTTAGCAGTAACCCTCAACGAGTGCTAATCCAGTGGCGAAACTAGGCGGGTGTGGGTACCAGCGGAGCACAGGCGCATACGCAACTCAGCGCCATCAATACAGCGGCCACTCGCTCGAACTAAACGGGCCAGAGATCACATGGCGCACTTTTACCTCAGTCAAGTCTGGCGACGTGGCGAAAATATTCACGGCGAGGCTAAATGCAGGCGCTGCAACGGTATTGAGGTAGCCAAACTCCATCCAGTCCTGCGCTGGATCGCTTGCGCTCCAGCCATCCTCCACCAGCGCGTGCCGATAAAAGGCGAACACCTCCGCCGGGTTCAACGTGGTCGTAAAGAACGTAATCCGCTCGCGCCCCGACTCATCGATCTGGACGCGCACATCGCGCGCATCCGGCGGAAGCGGCCGGGTCGGATAGACGGGCAGCCGCAGCGGCTCGTCTGAGCAATGAAACGTCGTACACGGCTGCTCGCGCGCTGCCGCCACCCCTTGCGCTGGGGCGGCGGGACGGGTGAACATAACGCTCATCACGATCGCACTAATTCCCAGCCCGATCAGCCACCAGGTTGCCCGCAATGCTACTCGCATTCGCTGCTCCTTCCACTCCAAACATCAAAAATCTGCAATCCGAGCCTACTCAGCCAGGCGATACGCGGTCGAGCGACCCTCGCCGACGCGCACCAGCACGCCCCACTCCAGCAGCTCGTTGAGGTCGCGGGCGGCCTGCTTGGGCGACACGGCGGTCAGGTCGCGGTACTCGCGGTTGGTGATCGCCGAGTGCCGCTTGAGGTGGTCGTAGGCCAGCTGCTGGCGCTCGTTGAGCGGCACCGTCGGCGGATACAGCCCGGCGTAGGCGCGGGTCAGCGCGCTCAGATCGCCCAGCAGCCGATCGAGGCCGGCCTCCTGGGCCAGCGCGACCGCCTCGGCAAAGTAGCGCTGCATCTGGCCGACCTCGCCCAGCTCGGCGTAGGCCTCGGCGAGGTCGTAGCAGGTGTTGGCCTGCCAGTTGCGGTTTTGCATGCTGGTGAAGATAGCGTGGGCCTGCTGATAGTGGGTGATCGCCTGCTCGTACTGCTGGAGCCAGAACCGACAGGCCCCGATGCTCTTCTGGCACAGCCCTTCCATGCGGCGGTTGCCGGTCTTGCGGGCCAGATCGGCGCTCTGGCCAAAGTAGGCCAGCGCCTGATCGTACTGGGCGATTTTCATGTAGCTGTCGCCCAGATTGTGGGCGGTGTGGGTCTGCATTGTGCTGTCCTGGGTCTCGTTGGCCGCCAGCCAGGCCGCCTGGTGATGGATGATCGCCTGGGCGTGCTGGCCCTGGTGCGAGTAGTACATGCCCCAGGCGTTCGACAGCTCGGCCCAGGCGGCCCGATTGGCCGGATCGATTAGAGCGGCGGCGCGGCGCAGGCTGTGCTCGGCCTGGACGATATCCTGGCGATCCTGAAACAGCATCCAGGCCTGGTCCAGATACACCCGGTAGAGCAGCGGATCGCCGGGCATCGCCGCCTCCAGCAGGCTGATGCAGTAGGCGAAGTGGGCCTGGGCCTCGGCGGTGTTCTGCGAGCGAAAGGCCTTGCCGCGCTTGTAGTAGGCCTCAGCCTTGATCTGCACCTCGCTGGCGCCGAGGGCCTGCTGATACTCGCGCAGCGCCGTCGCCACATCGTTCATCGTCATCGCCACATCGCCGCTGACCAGCTTGAGGCGCAGCCACATGGCCGGGTCGCTGGTCTCGCTGGGCCGAAACTCGCTCAGCAGATTACGCAGCTCGCCGCTGTGGAGCGTATCGATAATCTGGCGATGGTGCTCGATCAGCAGCTGGGCGGCCCGGTCGTAGCTGCCGGCCAGGCGCAGATGGATGGCCGCCTCCAGGTAGTCGGCCCGGCTGGCGGCGTGCTGGCCGGCCAGATTGTGCCAGGTCTGGCGCTCCTCGGGGCTGAGCAGCGTGCGCAGGTAGGGCCGCAGCTTGGCCTGCACCGCGTAGGTGGTGCGCTGCTCGTCGCTGGTCAGCAGGTCGCCGGTGGTCAGCGCCTGCAGATGCTGCTCGATCTGGGCGATCTGGGCGGCGCGGGCCAGCTCGTACAGCAGCCCCAGCGCGATCGGGCCGCGCATAATCGCCAGCATGCGCAGCAGCGTCTGCTGGTCGGGGCGGAGCTGCGGGTACAGGTCGACGATCGCGTAGTTGTCGCGCAGCTGGGCGGGCCGGGCCAGCTCCTCGCGCAGAATCTTAACCAGAGCCGTGATCGCCTGGGCGCGAATCGGGTAGATCGTCTGCTCGGCCACCGCCATCAGCTCGGCGATCTCGGCGATGCGCCGCCCGGCGATGTAGAAGGCCGAGAGCACGTTGTACGGTCGCCAGCTCAGGGTCGTCCAGCTGTGCGTGCCGCTCGGGCGCAGCCGCTCGATCAGCCACGACAGCATCGCCTGGGTGGCCCGGCCGCGCTCGTCGGAGCCCTGCGGCGCGCTCCCGACATACCAGGCGTCGAGCAGCGAACTCCCGGCCAGCGGCAGTTCGGCCAGCGCCAGCAGATCGCCCTCGCGCGACAGGCGCAGGGCCTCGCCGACCATTTTCTCAAGCTCGGCGGGAACGGTGGTTAGCAGGATCGCGTCATTCATCGAAAGATCCTTCATTGGCACTCTTAGCGCCTATATTATACGCGATGGCCCTCTAATCGGGTCATGGCGGCGCTTAAAAACCCTTAATTCGCCTAATTTTGCCAGAGCTAATTTGATTGAAGTCTGCCTGCCAATCTGGGATACTCTCTCTTAGAACACGTACTCCCACTCTATCGCAGCCAAACTGGGCCTTTGGTGCTCGCGAAGACGGCCTGTAACCCTTAAGTTCTAGGAGGACCACCATGCGCGTTCCTATTCAGCGGACAGTTTTCTTGGCCACGCTCGTAGTGTTGATCGGCCTGCTGCTGATCACCCGATCCACGTTTGGTGCCAGCGCTGCGCCGTTTCAGCAGACCGGCGCGGAGCCGATGGATCTGGGCGACGCACCCGACGGGACCAATCACGCCGGGGTGGGAATGACGGCCTACCCGGCCGTGCCCGCCCGCTACCCGACGGTTTTTGATCCGTCGACGGGCCTGCCCGAGGGGCCATCGCACATCAACAACCAGTTTTATTTTCTGGGCGACGGTGTGACCAACGAGCTTGAGGCCGATGTCGGCCCCGACGCCGATGGCCCCAACAATCTTCAGCCCGGTGCCAACGTGCCCAACCTCGACCGCTTCGACGATGCCTTCTGGGCGGGCATCCCGGCGATGGCGCAGTTCTCCAACTGTGTCAGCACGGCGCTGAACTACCGGGTTACCGTGGCCACACCGACCTCAGGCAAAGCCTACGTGAACGTGTGGATTGACTGGAACCATAACGGCGAGTGGGGCACCTCGTTCCAGTGTGCCCAGGGAACCGCCGCCAGCGAGTGGGTGGTGCAAAACCAGATCGTAAATGTTTCGGCGGCCGGGGTGTTTAACCTGACCACCCCGAACTTCCTGGCCTACATGCCCGGTGGTGTCCCGCCACGCGAAGGCTGGCTGCGGATTACGATCAGCGAAACGCCGGCGACCAACGACGATGGCCGTGGCCCGGCCAATCGCTGGCAGTTTGGCGAGACCGAAGATTATCTGCTGCCGGCCGATTCGACCACGGCCACCCCGACGCCAACCCAGCAGACTGATATCACCCCAACGCCGCACAGCGATGCCACCTGGACGCCCACCCAGCAGACTGATATCACCCCAACGCCGACCAAGGAGGCGACCTGGACGCCGACGCCGGCTGGTCAGGTGACCAACACGCCGACGAAGACGCCGATCAGCGATATCACCCCGACGCCGACCAAGGAGCCAACCTGGACGCCGACGCCGGCTGGCCAGGTGACCAACACGCCGACGAAAACGCCGATCAGCGATATCACTCCGACGCCGACGCATCAGACGGATATCACGCCGACGAAAACGCCAATCGTTGAGCCGACTGCGACGCCATCCGCGACGCCAACGCCACAAAATCAGGTCTTCTCGGATCTGGGCGACGCGCCCGACAGCACCAACTCGTTTGGTGCGCCGATGACGGCCTACTTTGTGCCGGTGCCGGCCAACTTCCCGACCGTGTTCAACGCAGTGGCGCCATTTGGGGCCTTCCACCACGATACCCGGCTGTTCAACCTGGGCCGTCTGGTCACGAATGAGCGCCAGGCCGATACGCTGTTCGATGTGGATATCGTCCACAATATCTCACCGACGCTCAACATCGCCGACCAGGATCGGGCCGACGATGGCCTGGTTGCGCCCAAGACCCTCGCGGGCCTGCCCCACTGTGTGCCGACCAAGGTGACCTACACCGTGACCTACAACGGCGCGGGCACCCGCACGGTCTTCTTCAACATGTGGGCCGACTGGAACCGCAACGGAATGTGGGGCGGCGCGCTGGAGTGCAGCACCGCCATTGGCGGCCTGTCGCAAGAGTGGGCGGTCACCAACCAGGTGATCACGCTCGTGCCGGGCCTGAACACCTTCAACTCGACCACGTTCCTGCCGTTTCACCCCAAGGGCAAGGGCGCGGTCTGGTTCCGCATGACCGTGAGCGACACCGTGGCCACGCTGGATAACGGCAGCGGCCCGGCGGCCGGCTGGAAGCTTGGCGAGACCGAGGACTACTTCCTGTCGCCAGACCTGGGCGACGCGCCGGATAGCCAGAACTCGCTGTTAGCGCCGATGAAAGCCTACGGGCCGTGGCCGTGGCCGCTGGCGAAGTTCCCCACCGTGTTCAACCGGCTGCCTGCTGGTGCGCCACGTGGCCCACTCCATCACAATCTGGGCGTGCGCTACGTGCTGGGCAATGGCCTGAGTGGCGAGGCCGAGGCCGACTCTGGCCCCGACGACGACCCAACCAACAACCTGCAGCTCGGCCCCCGCATCCCCAACTCCGACCGCGCCGATGATGCCTTCTGGCTGGGCGTGCCCAGCGCCAACAGCATGGGCCACTGTGTGCCCAAAACGCTCAACTACCGCGTCACCCTGCCGTCCAGCCCGGCGCCAAGTGGCACCGCCCAGGCCTACGTCAATGTCTGGATCGACTGGAACCGCAATGGCGCGTGGGGCGGCCTGCGCAAATGTAAGGGCACGCCCTGGATCTCCAACGAGTGGGCGGTGCAGAATCAGCCCCTTTCGCTCAACGGCCCCGGCGTGTACAATCTGACGACGCCCGCCTTTATCTCGTACCAGCCCGGCTGGCCGCGCCCAACGTGGCTGCGGATCACGATCAGCAACACGCCCGCGACGGCCGCCGATGGCCGTGGCCCGAACACTGGCTGGGACTTTGGCGAGACCGAGGACTCTCTTCTCAAGGCCGCCATCAGCCCCGGCGGAATCTCGGGCACCGTCCACTCGGTCGCTGGCCCGGCGCTGCCGAACAGCCTGGTCTCGCTGTTTGCCCGCACCGAGCCGGTCAGCCCAACCCGCCCGCTGATCTTCGTGCGCAGCCAGATGACCGACGCCGAGGGCAACTATGAGTTCCCGGATCTCCCGGCCGGCCACTATCTGGTCCAGGCCAAGCAGCACGGCTTCCGGCCGCAGTGGTTCAACCACGCCGACAATCTGCCTGACGCGCAGCCGGTTCATGTCTCCGACGCCACCGTGCCGAACGTGGATTTCGATCTCAAGCCGCTGACGCCGCCAATTGCCCACGTCGTCACCAACGGCGAGGTCCACTATGATCCCGCCGGACACTTTGGGGTCGGGCTGCGGCGCGGCATGCTGTCGAATGTCAAGGTGATTATTCCCAGCGAGTGTATCACCTGCCCGAACGGGCTGGCGCCAACCAATGTGCGGCTGGTCCTGCGCTACCCCGGCGACCCGACCAATTTGCAGACCTACACCATGACGCTTGACCCGGTCACCAACACCTATCAGCACACCATTCCGGTCGCCCACCTGAATGCGCTGTTCGGGCCAAACCAGAGCACGATCGAGGTCTATGTGCTGTGGGACTGCGGCGCGGAGACCTTTGAGAAATACCTTGGCAAGATTATGATCATCGACCCGAGCGGCTTTATCACCGATAGCGTGACCGGGGACCCGATTACCGGCGCAACTGTGACGTTGTATCATGTGCCGGAGTGGATCGCCAAGGTCGCGCCCGACGATGAGGATCTGGATACCTGCGAGTCGAATCTGTCCAAGGTCAGCGGAGCCGCCTGGAGCCAGCTGGCGCCCACCGAGCAGGGCGTCCCCGCCGATTCGAACATCACCCTGATGTCGCCTGCCACCACCAGCCAGGTAACAGGCGGCGACGGGTACTATGGCTGGGATGTTGGCGAGGGCTGCTGGTATGTCACGGTCAGCGCGCCCGGCTATCTGGCGCGGACCAGCCCGGTCGTGGGTGTGCCATCAGAGGTCACCGACCTCGATCTGGAGCTGGCGGCGGCCCGCTATGTGTATCTGCCGGCGGTTACGCGCTAATCAGTTCGCCAGGCTGCCCATCCGCCTGAAGGTGGGCGGGCAGCCGTACCTGGAATATCGATCAATGCCCAACGCTTGGCCTGACTCACCTGCGAGTCCGGCCAGGCGTTGAGCCGTTTCCACAGGAGGCCCGTGCTATGTTCTCACCTTCACGACGGTTGATGCTCAGGCGTTGGGTTCTGGGCACGATGCTGGCCATGCTGGTCTGGGGAGCAGCACCGGGCCAGCCCCGCGCCGCCCAAGTCGTCCCCACGGCTGGCTGTATCCCGACCCAGCCCGACCAGGTTGGTCTGCTATCGATCTACGCCCTGGCCTACGACAATCGCCCGACCAGCGCCTGGAATCTGACCCCGCATTACGCCACGACGCTGCAGAGCATTGTCGCCGCCACGGTCGGGCATCCGCAGAAGCTGGCGGTGGTGCTGGCCGACCTGCACGGCAGCGCCGACACCCACATTCGGGTGGTGCAAAACGGCCTGATCACCAGCATTATTGGCCTGCCCACGCCCAATCTTGTTCTCGACCCGAACCTGCGCGAGTACGATATGGCCGACGGCGTGACGCTGGGCAGCTTTTTGCGCTGGGCCCGCCTGACCTACCCCGCCGCCTGCGCCAACCTGACCTATGTCGGCCACGGTGCGCCGCTGGTGCCCGAGACCGACCTGACCGCCGTGTTCGGGCCAAATCCAGCGTTGCGGGCGCCCGCCGCCGGGCCGCTGCCGCCGCTGCCAACCACCATCGGCGCCAACCCCGACTTCACCGACCAGCACACGCCGGTCGGCAGCCCGCGCACCTACAGCGTCCTGACGCCGTATGCTCTGGCCCAGGCGCTGGCGATCGGCTCCAACGGCGGCGCACTCCCGTTTGAGGTCGTCGATCTGGCGATGTGCTTTGCGGCCTCGATCGAGGAGTTTTACGAGATCGCGCCCTTCACCCGCTTCATCACCGGCTCGCCCAACTATGCCTTCTTCGACCCGGTCGGCCCCGGCCAGGTGCTGGCGGCGGTCAACCCGCTGATGACGGCGCAGGGTATGGCCGAGACCACCGTGGCGACCTACGATGCCCTGCTGCCGGCCAGCGACCACCCGCGCATTTTAGTGGCGGTGGAGAGCAGCCGCCTGGCCGATGTCAAGCTGGCCTGGGACAAAACCGCCGCCGAGCTGCACGCCCTGCTGGTCAGCCCAACCCAGCGGGCGGCGACCAAGCAGCAGCTGGTGACTGCCTACACCAACAGCCTGAAGTACGACCTGACCTACTGCGCGCCCTCGGACTGGGATCTCGCCAACCCCGACGGGCTGGTCGATCTGCGCCATTTTGCGCTGCAGCTTAGCCAGGAGTTTGCCGGCACCGGGGTGGCCACCTGGGCCACCCAGACCGCCAGCGCGATTATGAACACCACGGCCAGCCCGATGGCGGTGATCAAACGCTTCGCCCACAACGATCTGCCCTGGTTCGACCCGACCCCGGCCATGTGGGTGTTCAACGGCCCGGCGCCGCTGCCGGCGATCGACGATGACGCCGCCGGGCTGAGCATCTACGCCGATTTTGTCGGCACGCCGATCACCTCAACCACCCAGCTGAGCTGGCACGCCCACTGGTATCACGATGACAACACCGTGCTGGACAACCCGCATCCGTATCGCTTTTTAGCCGATGGGCCGCCTGGGCTGGGCTGGGATGAGGTGTTTCAGGAGTTTTGGGACGGCGAGAGCATCCAGACGGCCACCTGTATTCCGGCGCTGCCCTCGATCCGCGCCACCGCCGAGCTGATCGATCTCAGCGTCCGCCCGCTGCTGCGCCCGCTCTCGCCGCTGGCCCTGGACGGGCCGATTGAGCTGGCGGCGGCGGTGCGCTCCACCGGAAGTGCGCCCAACGCGCTGCTGCGCTTCGAGGTCAAGCAGGGCGGCACGCTGGTGTACTCGAACACCGTCAACACGGGAGCCATGATCACCGGAACCCAGCGGATTGTGGCCAGCGAAATCTGGCTGCCCAAGCTCAATGGGCCGTTCAGGGTGCTGCTGACGGTCGATGCCGACGATCGGGTCGCCGAGGTGATCGAGACCAATAACATCGGCTTTTTCGACTCGACGGTGGGCGCTTCCCAGCCACGGCTGCCGATTATCCGCGGCCTGGTGGCCGAGAAACGCCAGCTCTGGCCGACGCGGACGATCTCCGTGAGCCTCAGCCAGGATTCGTCCAGCCTGCCAGCCCTGAGTCGGCTGCTGGTGCAGACCTATCAGTTCAAGCCCGGCGCCGACCCACGGGTGCAGATCCCGGTGCTGCGCGGGATGCAGAGCATCGTTGACCCCAGCCTGCCCAATCTCACCATCGCCCTGCCGCCGGGAACCCAGCCCGGCGCGGTGCTGCTCTACATCTGGGCGCAGTCCAGCGCCGGGTGGAGCGTCAACCCGCTGGTGCTGCGGCTGAACTACGCGCCGCCCAACGCCGTGATCGCCAGCGATGCCAGCCATATCTACCGCTTTGTGGCCGGGCGCGGCGAGGCGCTGCAGCTCACCGCCAGGCTGGATCCCGAGCAGGATGTCGATCTGTTTCTCTGGGAGCCGTATGTGATTGGCCCGCCGACCCAGCAGGGCACCAGCGTTGGCGACGATACGATCACGCTGCTGTCGGCGCCGCTGACCGGCGAGTATGTGCTGCTGGTGCGTGGGGCCAGCCTGCCGCTCGCCAAGTACACGCTTACCGGCACCCGCGCCGACGGGCCACTGCGAACTGCTGAAGCGTCCGCTCAGCCAGCCGCGCTGTTCCCAATCCAGCGGCCAATTTTCCTGGACCCCGAGACCGAGGGGCTGGAGCATCGCCTGTATCTGCCGCTGGTGATGAGGTAGGAGGTAGCAGCTGGTAGCTGGTAGCTGGTAGCTAGTGAGAAAAACCCCACTAGCTGCTAGCTGCCAGCTCCTAAAGAATCACCGCCAGCAGGTAGTACACCAGCGGCCCGGTGAACAGCAGCGAGTCGATCCGGTCGAGCAGGCCGCCGTGGCCGGGGATGAGCGTACCGGAGTCTTTGACCCCGGCCTGGCGCTTGAGCATCGACTCGGCCAGGTCGCCGAGAGTGCCGCCAGCCGCCCCGATCAGCCCCAGCGCCGCCCCGACGCCAAGCGCGTTGACCGGCAGCCCAAGCAGGGCGATAATCCCGACTCCGGCGCCAATCGCGGCCAGCAGACCGCCAGCAAAGCCCTCCCAGGTTTTCTTGGGGCTGAGCTGCGGCGACATTTTATGGCGGCCAAAGGCGCGTCCGGCAAAGTAGGCCCCGCTATCCGAGGCCCAGGTCACCGCAAAGGTCGCATAGATCCAGGCCGCGCCGGGGGCGATCTTCAGCGCGGCGAGCGGGCCGTCGCGCAGGGCGGGCTGATAGAGCTCGCGCAGCAGAATAAAGTGCATCAACAGACCGCCGACATAGAGCGCGCTGGCCACAGTGACGGCCCAGGCATCGAGCGAGCCGGTGCGGTCGCGACGGACGATCTCGGCCAGGAATGCGCCGATGGTTCCCAGGGCCAGCACCTCGGCGACCAGGTTGATGCTGGTCCGCGACTGCAACACGACTGCGCCAATGAAGGCCAGCCCGATCGCGGACGCAACCAGCGGGCGCGGATGCAAATTCCCCGCCCGCAGTATGCGGACGAGCTCGCGAATGCCAATCACCACCGCCACCGCGATCAGACCCGTCACCCACCAGCCGCCTGCCCAGACAATCACCAGGACCACCGGAGCCAGCACCAATGCGCTGATAATTCGTTGTAGCACTACGCCTCCTAAACAAAACGTTGCCAGCCGGAGCGTCTCCGGCTGGCAAAAAAGCATACCATAGCTTTGGGGTGGCGCGGCTAGGCCTCCTGCTCGGCTGGTCGGCCGCCGAAGCGCCGATCGCGCTGGGTGAAGCTGGTGATCGCCTCGCGAAACTGGTCGGGGCCGAAGTCGGGCCACAGCAGCGGGGTCATAAAATACTCACTGTAGGCGGCCTGCCAGATCAAGAAGTTGCTCAGGCGCTGCTCGCCGCTGGTGCGCACAATCAGGTCCGGGTCGGGCATTCCGGCGGTGTACAGGTGGCGGGTGATCATCTCATCGGTGATTTCGGCGGGGTTCAGCCCCTCGGCCACAATCTCGCGCACCGCCCGCAGAATATCCGCGCGTCCGCCATAGTTGAAGGCGACCGCCAGGGTGATGGCGGTGTTCGCGCTGGTCAGCTCAATCGCACCACGAATTTTCTGGGCCAGATGCTCGTCGACCCCTTCGAGATCGCCCAGCAGACGCAGGCGCACCCCCTCGGCGTGCAGCTCGCGCAGCTCGCGGTCGAGATACTCGGCCATAATCCGCATCAGACCGCGGACCTCCCAGCCTGGCCGATTCCAGTTTTCGGTTGAAAACGCATACAGCGTCAGGTATGGAATGCCAAGCGTAATCGCCTCGCGCACAATCCGTTTGATATTGCCGGTGCCGGCGTGGTGGCCAGCCAGTCGAGGGAGGCCACGGCCCTGTGCCCAGCGGCCATTGCCATCCATAATAATTGCAACATGATTGAGCGGCGCTGATTGTTCAAGCTGTTGTATCGTCATACGTTTTTACCTTTTTCATCATTGGATGCCCGATCCTAATCGAGCAGCATACTGCGCTGTGCGCCGTATCACAAGCACTCGTGTGCAGGTTGGCGCTGGGCAGATCGCCAAAAGGCCGGTTAACGACAAAAGCCAGAAACCTCCGCTTCTGGCTTTTGCTGGCTGGCGCTTGGCAGCGCTAGACCTCCATCACCTCGACCTCTTTGTGCGTCCCAGTCGCATCGAGCTCTTTTTGATAGCGGTCGGTGAGTTTCTGCAGATCCTCCTGGCCGCGCCGCTCGTCGTCCTCGGAGATAGCCTTGTCGTGGAGCAGCTTGCGCAGAGCGTCTTGGGCCTCGCGCCGCACATTGCGCAGGGCCACGCGGCCCTCCTCGACTTTCGCCTTGACCTGCTTGACCAACTCTTTGCGGCGCTCCTGGGTTGGCTGCGGAATCGACAGGCGAATAATCCGCCCATCGTTCGAGGGATTGATCCCCAGCTCCGAGTTCTGGATCGCCTTTTCAATCGCTTTGATCGCCGCCTGGTCATACGGCTGAATCGTGAGCATGCGCGCCTCGGGGGCGGCGATATTGGCCAGCTGGTTGAGCGGCATCTCGGTGCCATAGTACTCAACCGGCAGCTCCTCGATCAGGGCTGGAGAGGCGCGGCCGGTGCGAATCGACCCCAGGGTATGGCGGAGCGACTCGTGGCTCTTTTTCATCTTGGTCTCTGCGTCGCGCAAAACGTCCTTAATCATCACAGACTCCTTTGTGTATGGCGCTACGAGGGTGTCGCAACGGCCAGCTCATTCGATTTGCTGATGACAGTGCCGACCTGCTCACCCAGCACAATCCGTTCCAGATTACCGGGTTTGTCAAGGCTAAACACGATAATTGGCAGATTATTATCCATGCAAAACGTCAGGGCGGTGCTATCCATAATGGTCAGGCCGCGGGTTAGCGCATCGAGGTAGGTGATGTGGTCAAAGCGAGTTGCGGCTGGGTCAAGGCGCGGGTCGGCGCTATACACCCCATCGACGCGGTTTTTCGCCATCAGGATAACATCGCAGTTCAGCTCGGCGGCGCGCAGGGCGGCGCCTGAATCGGTGGTGAAGTAGGGGTTGCCGGTGCCGCCGGCCAGGATAACCACCCGACCTTTTTCCATATGCCGCAGGGCGCGCCGCCGAATATACGGCTCGGCCACCTCGTCGATCTTCATCGCGGTCATGGCGCGGGTATGCATATCGTTGCGCTCCAGCGCATCCTGCAGCGCCAGCGCGTTGATAATGGTTGCCAGCATGCCCATATAGTGGGCCTGGGGTGGCTCCATCCCGGCCTTGATCGCCGGGCCGCCGCGCCAGATATTGCCGCCACCAAGGACGATGGCAACTTCTACGCCATGCCTGGCCGCGCCGCGAATTTCGTTGGCGATATAGTTGAGCACATCGGGTGAAATATTGCGCGTTCCATCCCCAGCCAGCGCCTCGCCACTTAACTTCAGCATAACCCGCCGATAGCGTGGTTGTTGCGGTTGCATCCTTGACCCCCTTTGATGTATGAAGCCAGACGTAGAAAGCCGTTCATCCGCTGGCGCCGCGGGCTGCGGCGCCACTGGTCGGCCGCGACTATGCACACAAAACCGCCGATGGGGGCTGCCAACGGCATCTGCCGTTTTCAGCCGCACCCAGCGGCGGTTGGTGGTTGATGTTCAACTAGCCGCCGATTTCGTAGCGGGTGAAGCGGCGCACGACGATATTCTCGCCAAGTTTCGCAATCGCTTCCTTGATCATATCCTTGATCTTGACCGAAGAGTCTTTGACGAACTCTTGATCCATCAGGACGACTTCGCTATAAAATTTCTCGATCCGGCCCTCGACGATTTTCTCGATGATGTTGGCCGGCTTGTTGCTGCCAGCGTTCTGCTCGCGCAGAATTTCGCGCTCGCGCTCGAGCTCGGCGGTGGGCACATCTTCGCGGTTGAGATAGGTTGGGCGCGCGGCGGCAATGTGCAGCGCCAGGTCGGCGGCCAGCTTCTTGAAGTCGTCGGTTTTGGCCACGAAGTCGGTCTCGCAGTTGACTTCCACCAGCGCAGCCATTTTGTTGCCCGAGTGAATGTAGACTTCGATCCGGCCATCGGTGGCGGTGCGGTCGGCTTTTTTAGCCGCCGAGGCCAGGCCTTTTTCGCGCAAAACCTTGATCGCCGCTTCCATGTCGCCGTTGGTCTGATTGAGGACGTTTTTGCAATCCAAAATTCCAGCCCCGGTGCGCTCGCGCAGTTCCTTCACCTGATCCATTGAGACTGCCACTGTGTGTTCTCCTTATGCTGATATATGTTGAAGGGCCAGGCTCCAGGAAACCGGCCGTCGCAAGCACGGCCGTGATCCCTGATGCCTGACCCCTGAGCGGTGCTTAAAATTCTGCTTCGGTGAACTTGGTCTGTTCAGCCAGGGCGCGCTCTTCGATGTGCTGGGACTGGCGGCGGTTCTGGCCTTCAATCGCGGCGTCGGCAATTTTGCCGGCCATCAGGCGAATCGCCCGAATGGCATCATCGTTGGAAGGAATAACATAGCTGATCGGGTCAGGATCACAGTTGGTGTCGACCATTGCCACAACCGGAATGCCCAGCTTCTGCGCTTCGCTGATCGCCAGGGTCTCTTTGTGGGGGTCGATGACAAACATTGCAACCGGCAGGCGCTCCATGGTTTTGATGCCGCTGAAGGCGCGGTTGAGCTTGTTGATCTCGTCGCTCAGTTTCAGCGCTTCGGCCTTGGTGACGAGGTTGAACTCGCCCCGGTCGCGGCGCGCTTCGAGCTCGTGCAGATGCTGCAGACGGCGCTTG
Organism: Herpetosiphonaceae bacterium; assembly: GCA_034437415.1. GTDB lineage: Bacteria > Chloroflexota > Chloroflexia > Chloroflexales > Herpetosiphonaceae > JACCRK01. Next base: position 2,597 of record DAOTUS010000628.1, on the reverse strand, counting down.
ATCGTCGTGAAGTTGGTCAGCAGGCCGCCCATCCAGCGCTGGGTGACATAGTACTGCCCGGCGCGGTTGGCCTCTTCCTCGATCGCTTCCTGGGCCTGCTTTTTGGTGCCGACAAACATAATTTTGCCGCCGCCAGCAACTGCGTCCGCCACAAAGCGGTACGAGTTCTGCAGACCAGTGATGGTCTGCTGCAGGTCAATGATGTGGATGCCGTTGCGATCAGTGAAGATGTAGGGGCGCATCTTCGGGTTCCAGCGTTTGGTCTGATGGCCGAAGTGAACCCCTGCCTCAAGCAGGGACTTCATCGAAACGACCCGGGTGGTTGTGGTGTCGGTCACGAGTTTAACTCCTTGAAAATATTCCTCCGCCTTCGGTTACAGGTGCGCTAAACCGACCCTATATCGGCAGGAGAGCGACCACCAGAAGACGTGCGTAACTAGTGCGCCACAGCTAGCGGCGCACCGTCGTTTAGTATAGCACGGATGCAGGGCGCTGGCAAAAATGAGGAGGCTGGCTGAGCGTGCGGCGGATACGCAGATCCGCCGTACAGGTTGGTGGAGGCGCTGGAGCTTGCATCCAGAATCCGGCGCTGGCACGCTGGCTTTTCGCGCTGGATCGCCTATGCCGCCCCCAAGGTTCCCAATTATCCCGGTTTGGGCCGCTCAGAGCATCGGGCGCAGGGTTGATTGCGGTCTAGAGCGTGGTCAGCCCTCTCCCCGTCCGCTGCGCGTCCACCCCGCCCAGAGGGCACCCGCCCTGTGCGCGGGCGAGGGGACGGGTTTTTCGCCAAAACCGGGCCGAACTGGGACTTTGCACATGCCCTGGGGTTGATTGCGGTCTAGAGCGTGGTCAGCAAAATGATCACTGCCACAAAGATAATAAAATAGACTGCCAGCTTAATCCGTGCCTTGATGCTGTACTGCGACCAGCCGATGGTGGTCTGAATAAACTCCGCTGGAAATGGGAGCCGTGTGTTCCAGCCCTCGTCTTGACCGAGGCCAAATTGATAGATTGGACCATCAATGACGGGAATCGTTAGCACAAACCCGCGAACGCCACCCTGAGTCAGCGAGAGGAGCTTGGCATCGCGGATGGTGTGGATAGGAATGGTGAAATCGGCAAATTCCATGCCGCTCGCTTCTGAGTGGGCGCCTGCAAAATGGGCGGTGGTCTGGCAGATCAAGGTATCCGGGGTGATAATTAAAACGCCGCGCACCGATTTAGCCCAACCTTCGCCGCGCTCCAGCACAATTGGAGTGCCCTCAGGCAGCCGAATAACTTTGGTTGGCCCGGCCATCAGGATCGGTGTACTAGGATTGTTGTGCTTGAACTCTGCGATCTGTGGCGCAAGCTTAAAAAGCTTGTTGGTAATCCAGTTTTTCATGGGCTATTTCTCCAGCCACTGCCGCAGCGCCGCCAGCGGGAGCGCGCCCTCGCGCAGCACGCGCGGGCTGGCGCCGCTCAGGTCAAGGATTGTCGAGGGCTGCTCGGCGCCCGAGGGGCCGCCGTCGAGGATGAGCGCCACGCGCCCGCCGAGCTGGGCCGCCACACCTGCGGCGCTGCTCGGCGCTGGCTGGCCGTGGAGGTTGGCGCTGGTGCCGGCCAGCGGCGATCCCAGATCGCGAATCAGCTGGCGCAGCGCGGCGTGGTCGGGGATGCGCACCGCCACAGTGCGGTTGCCCGCCAGCAGCTCCGGCGGCAGATGCGCGGCGGCTGGCAGCACCAGCGTCAGCGCGCCCGGCCAGTGGGCCGCAGCGATCGCGTAGGCCAGCGGGGGGACGTCGATGGCGACCTGGGCCAGATCGGCAACATCGGCCAGCAGCACCGGCAGCGGCACGCTCGGCGGGCGCTGTTTGGCCGCAAAGACCTGGAGCAGCGCCGCGCCATCCAGCGCGTTGCCGCCGACGCCGTAGACGGTATCGGTCGGGAAGGCGATGATCGCCCCGGCCTGCAGCTGGGCCAGCGCCGCCGCCGCGCCCGCCGAATCAAATGGCAGAATCATGCTCATCAGCTCCCGCTACCAGATCGTCGCGACGGCCAGCACCACCAGCACCAGCGTGCCAAGCAGCCCCAGCTCCCAGCCAACCCGCCGATCGAGGGTGCCGGCCTGGGAGTGCTGGAGCATGCCGATCATCACATAGAAAATTGCCAGCAGCATGGTGCCGCTGATTAGAAACGGCGCCGGCCAGTAGGTCAGAATTGCCCCGGCCTCCGCCAGCACCACGCCCACAACCAGGGTCGAGATCGTCAGCGGGCGGCGGTGGTCGTTGACGCTGCGGGCCAGCAGGCGATAGGCCAGCGGCACACTGGCGACCAGAATCAGGGCGATGGTGAAAATAATTCGATAGTGGGAGTACATAATCGCGCTGAACAGCCCGAAAGCCACCAGATAGGCCACGACCTGGGAGGTGATCCGGGCTTTTTCGCGCACCTCTGGCTCGCGGTCGAGGGCGTAGTGCTGGGCGACCAGCGTCACCGTGAGCAAAATCCCTGTGGCCAGCAGCACTAGAATAAACGCCAGACCCTGGAGGTTGCCGCGAAACAGTCGAAAGAAGGCGAACGAGGCGATCACCACGGTGGATGGCAGCACCCAGAAC
>DAOTUS010000627.1:0-2979 GCA_034437415.1 Herpetosiphonaceae bacterium | reverse complement strand
GGGTTTGCAAGGCCTCGTAGCGGGCGGCCCAGTGGACATCGTCGCCCAGCACCAGGCGCCCAAAGGCCCGCAAGGCCAGCGCGTGATCGCCAGTCAGCAGGGCGCGGCGGGCGGCCTCGCGCAGCGGCGCGGCGGCGGATGTACACGCGCTCAGCAGGCTGGGCGCGGTGATTTCGTTGACACAGCCGTTCAGCGCCACCGAGGCCGCCGTGTGCGCGGCCATATCCAGGCTCTGATCGGCCAGTAGGGCCGCCGCCGCCGTGACGATTGCGCGGGCATCAGTGCCATCGTCGGGCTGGGGAAACATAATCCGCCCCGTCCGAATCAGGTCGGCCAGATTTCGGCGGCCAACCGGGCCACTGGTCGCGAGGAGCTGGGTGGTCAGGATGCGCCCGGTGTTGTCGAGCGGGCGCTCGGCCAGCCGGGCCAGCGGCTGCACCACCGCATGTTCGCTGATGCTGTGCACCTGCAGGGCGGCCACCCGCCGGGTTGAGCGCAGCAGGCGGCTATCGCCCACAATATCCAGCAGATAGGGCGCCGCCAGCAGCGGCGGCAGCATCCGTAAAAAAGCAATCGTCCAGCGCTCGCCGCTGGCCCCGCTCATCAGCTGCTCGGCAATGGTCGCGGCCACCACGTTGGGCATATTGTCGAACAGCCGCCAGACCTCGGGCGCATGCTCGGGGTTCGTTTTCGCGAGCTGGGCCAGCGATCCGAGAATGGCGGTGCTCCAGCCTGGCAGCGGCACGTGATGCTCGCGCAGACAGGCGCCCAGCAGGAGCGTCCGCATCGCATCGGGGCGGCCGCTGCCACGTACGGCCACATACAGCGCCTCGGGATCGGTCATCAGGCCCGCGATGATCGGTATGGTCGCCTTCCAAAGCGGCAGCGCCGGATCGCACTCGGCCCAGGTTTGGTTGGCGGCGACGTGCAGCGCGGCGCAGAACATGGCAAAGAGCGGGATTTTAAACTGCACCCGCCCATTTGGCTCAAGCACAATCAGCCCATTCAGCTGCTCGAGAATTGGCCGCAGGGCCACGGGCGCGATCGGCGCAGTCGGCTGGGTCATCCAGTGATAGCCCAGCGCCGCCAGCGCCGTGCGGGTGCGCGGCAGGTCGCCGCCAGCCACCGGACGCAGAACTTTGTCCAGCGCCGTCGCATACAGGCGCCCGCGATTGGCCGGAAAGCCGCTGTTGGCATAGGTTTGGGCCAGCACCACCAGATCGGCCAGATGCTCGCCCACCAGCCGCACCCGCTCATCCTTGAGCAGCGGCCCCAGCAGCAGGGTTGGCTCCTCGCCTGGCAGCAGGATGCGCAGCCACTGCTCGAGCAAGACGGGCGTGATCGGCGCCATGTCCCAGATCGCAAAGTCCGGCCAGGCGCTCGCATCGTCATCGGTGGTGATCACGGCTGGCAGGGCCGGGTAGCGCTCGGCGATATCCAGCAGCCAGGCCTTCCAGATCGCCCGGTTGGGGTTATCCAGCCCATCCCAGTCATCCAGGATCAGACACCACTGGCCCGAGGCCAGGCCGCGCTCGACGACCAGCTTGGCATTGTCGAACCCGGCGGCGCGGATGCAGCTCTGCAGCGCCTCATCGGGCTGGATCGGGGCGGTGGGAAGATGCAGAATCAATGGGTAGAGAGCGGGCAGCTTCTGGACCCCATGGGCCCAGGCCTGCACCAGCTGCTGAATTGCCAGCGAGCGCCCGCTGCCAACGCCGCCGACCAGGCGGAGCCGGGGACTCTGCGCCAGCGCGGCGCCTAGCGTGGTGGGCGGGGCGGCCTCTGGTTTGGCCGAACGCGGACGGACCGGCAGCGGGAGGGCCGCCAGCATGGGCAGCAAACGCCCAGGCAGACTGGTTTCCCACTCAGCGATCACGTGGCGGGCATAGGTGCGCTGTCGCTGCGCCTGGCGGATGCGTGGAAGAAGAAGACGATCAAACGGTGCAATAGCCATAAACTGCTCCTTGAAGTGCCTGCTCTAAAGGTAGTTCAGGCCCCCTGTTGGAACAACCAATTGAGGTTACAGTTTGCTGACACCAGCGATTTTTTGCCCAAAAAATCGCGGATTCTCGTTGCACCCGAGGGGTAAACTGAAGAGAATAACTGTGCGTGGTTGGTAGCGCGTAGCTGGTGGTTCTACGGCCCGCATTGTTGAGGTTTATATGTATCATTTGTTCTCGCCGCTCTCGATTGGCCCGCTCACCGTTCGCAATCGGATTGTCCGAGCTCCAGCGGCTATCGGGGCTGCGGCAGCTGGCGGATTTATCACGCCAGCGCTGCTGCAGCGCTACCTGAGCTGGGCCGAGGGCGGCGCTGGCCTGATTATCAGCGAGCCGCTCCACGTCCATCCGGTGGCCGAGGCGGGGCTCGCCGGCCTCTACGACGACCTGCTGACCCCTGAGCTGGCCCGGATTGTCCAGCCGCTGGCGGCCCGCAATACCCCGCTGCTGCCCCTGCTCAGCCACGCCCCGCTGGAGTGGGCGGCGGTCCAGACCCAGCCGCTGACGCCGATTTGCGCGCTGTTTGTGGCGGCGGCCTGGCGGGCCCACGCCGCTGGCTGTCGCGGGATTATGCTGAACGGCGCCGATGGCACGCTCCTGCATCAGCTGCACTCGCCGCTGTTCAACCAGCGGGCTGATGACTACGGCGGGCTGGGGCGGCTGCGGCTGGCCACCGAGATTGTCGAGGCGATTCGGCGCTGGCTTGGCCCGCAGTTTCTGATCGGCTATCGCCTGGTGGTCGATGAGCTGCGCCCTGATGGCATCACCCTGCACGAGAGTCGGGTCGGCGCACGCCAGCTCGTCTCCGCTGGGATCAATCTGCTCGATGTGGTGGTGACAACCGATCCCGACCAGCTGATCGCCTATTTTCCCGGCTGGCAGATCCCGCTGGTCGAGTCGATTCGCGGCGTGGTTGATGTGCCCCTAATCGCCAATGCCACGCTTGGCGATGCCGAGCTGGCCGAGAGCATTCTCGCCG
>DAOTUS010000626.1:0-15300 GCA_034437415.1 Herpetosiphonaceae bacterium | reverse complement strand
GGCGGGCCGCGACATGCTGATTCGCACCAGCGACGGCGCGACGGTGCGCCTGCACCCGCCGACGGGAATGAAAAAGCCGCGCTACCGCAAAGGGGCGCCGATCAGCGCGGTCGGCATTGTCGGGCGCTACGACGCCACGCTGCGGATCCAGCTGCGCGGCCTGCCCGACCTGGGCTTTGTCGGCGGGCTGCCCGACACCGGCGGCGCCGCTGGGCCGTGGGGCTGGTGGCGCTGGCTGGCGGCGCTGCTGCTCGTCGGCGGGGCTGGCCTGCGGATTCGGGCCGGGCTGGCGGCGCCCAGACGCGCCTGAGGATTAGCGAAGCGGCGGCCTTGCAATCGCAAGGCCGCCGTGTGGCTACTGGCGAATCAGCTCCCAGGCCAGATGCCCAAGCTCCGGCAGGATGAGCTTCTCCAGCGCCAGCCGCACCGCCCCGGTGGATCCAGGCATACAGAACACCAGCGTGCGGCCTGCCACCCCGGCGGTCGCCCGCGACAGCATCGCCCCGGCGCCGATATCGCTGTAGGAGAGCATCCGAAACAGCTCGCCAAAGCCCGGCAGCTTCTTATCCAGCAGCGGCTCAATCGCCTCGATGGTGGCATCGCGCCGGGCGATCCCGGTGCCGCCGTTGGTTAAAATCGCATCGCAGCCATTGCGGGTGACCAGCCGCTGGACCGCCTCGGCCAGCAGCTCCGGCTCATCGGGCACAATCTGGTAGGCGACCACCGTATGGCCCGCCGCTGTCACCAGCTCGCGGATGGCCGCCCCGCTGGTGTCGGTCGCGCTGGTGCGGGTGTCGCTGATTGTAATAATGGCGCAGCGAATCGGTGTATCGCGCCGGGCCGATTGCACCGTGTGGTCAGAGTAGCCCATCACAACCTCCTAAATCAATCATCCAGCCTCAATCATAGCGCATCAGGCCCGCTCCATCCGCAGATAGGCGAACTCGGCGCGGAATCCGGCATCCTGGTTTCAGCGGCGGCAAGTCCAAAAAAACAATGGTACGATACTGGCAAACGCGCCTTGAGTGGGCGCACGCCCCACAATTAAGCAGATGGAAAGAGCCTAGCATGCAATCACAACACTCGATCACATTTACCTCCGCCGATAGCGCAACCCTGCTCGAGGGGCGCTGGGTCGATCCCGCTGCGCCAGGCGGCCCGGTGGCGGTGCTGGCCCACCATTTCCCGCCAATGTCGAATATGGATCAGCGGGCGATTTTCGCGACCTACAAGGTGCTGCGTGAGCGCAGCTGGGGCATTCTGCGCTACAACTCGCGCGGCGTCGGCCACAGCGCCGGGACGTTCAGCGGCGGCGCCGGCGAGGATGCCGATCTCCAGGGCGCGGTCGCCGAGGCCCGGCGGCGGGCGCCCAGCTCGCCGCTGGCCCTGATCGGCTGGTCGTTCGGGGCCGAGCGGGTGCTGCGTCAGATGCGCCACGACGCCGAGGTGGCGGCCACCGTGGCGGTCACCCCCAAGCCCGCCGGGATCAGCGAGAACGCCACCGGGACGCACGGCCCGCTGCTGGTGCTGGTCGCCGAGCGCGATCAGTTCTTCGACCTGATCGAGACCCGCACCGCCTTTGAGGAGGCCAGCCAGCCCAAAACCTGGCAGCTGCTGAAGTGGGCCGACCACTTCTATCTCACCCGCGAGGACGAAATCGCCCGCGACACCGTCGACTGGCTCGACCAGCAGCTGGGGACGCGCTAGAGATTAGAGGTTAGGGACCGATCCACGAAGATCACGAAGCGCACGAAGGATCAGTTAATCCTATTTCCCCGCTCCAATGGTGAGGAAAAACGCAGGCCCGCCGAGCTTTGTGCTCGGCGGGCCTTTCGCTTGGATTAGAACCGTGAACGGCTAGACTGGACGGCTCCAGCGGGCCACCAGAGCGCTGTTCTGGATCCAGCTGGCGCCCGCCCAGATGCCCAGCAGCAGCACTCCGGCGACCGGCATGCTCAGCAGGGGGAAATCAGGCACGAGCGGAGTGACCTGCAGGGTGAGATACACGCCGCCGTAGTAGGCGGCCAGCACGAGCGGAGCCGCAAGCGCCGTGGGCCACTTCATACTCACCGATACATCAATCGCCAGCGCCACGCCGAGCAGCATCACCGGAATGTACGAGGGTGGGAATCCGCCGGCCACCAACAGGTAGTAGGAGCCAATCCGGTAGGCCAGATACAGCCCGGTGACCGTGGTGGCGGTCCAGCGCTTGCCGATAATCACGCGGGCGGCCAGCAGCACCATCGTCACGGTCATAATCATCCAGAGCGGATAGACCCAGCTTGAGACGGGCACGATGAAAGTCTCGGGATTTGGCCCCGCGACGGCCACCAGCTCGGCAGCGGCGGTTGTCCGGCCATTCCGCAAGGCATCGAGCGCCAGCACGCCGTACTCCTGCTGGCCGAGCGGGAACATCACATCTTCAAGCAGGAAAGCCCAGAAGCCCAGCGCCATCCAGTTGAGCAGCTTCCCGGCCGGGGCCAGCAGCAGCCAGCCGCGCAGCACGCCCATAATCATCACGGCAGTGCCGAGATAGAGCATGGCGTGGGTGGGGCTCCAGGCGGTGATATCCAGCCCAAACAGGCGATGGTTGATCAGGTCCAGCGGGATCGCCAGCAAAAACGTGCCGACGCCAGCCTGCATCAGGCGCAGGCTCAGCCGATCGACGGCGTAGCCGGTCCAGGTGTGGAACATCACCAGCCCCACCGCCAGCATTGTGCCAATCGTATTGATGATGTGGGGCGGCGCCAGATCGTCGCGCAGATAGCGGAAGTGCCAGGCGATATCCCAGCCCGAGCCGATCAGCTTGAGGATAAACGCGGTCAGCCAGAGACCGTAAATCACCTGGGTGGCGCGGGCGCTGGTCGCCCGCAGCGGGGCGCCAGGTGAGCTGTACGTGCGCCACAGCGGGGCAACATTTTGGACAAAAGAATGACGCATAGGAGGGCCTTTCTGTTTAATGCGAAGGTCGTCAATTCAGACGGCTGCCAACAGGACATTGTTTCAACACCAAGGTATCACCTGCCACCGTGCGTGATCAGCCCGTTGTGGAGATCCGAGGGGAGTTTGCATAACGACATTGGTTGCGCCAGATTGTAGAGATCAACCTGGAGTTTGTCAATGCTGAGGTCGACTGCGCCTGCCCTGCCCGCCTGAAAATTGACACACTCGCCGCCGCCGGGCATAATGCCCCCCAGAGAAAGCCCCAGGATTCTGCCGAGAACGCCTATGTATGCCCTGTTTGAGACCCTGCCGACCACGCTGTTCCGCCCGCTCGCCAGCCGGGGCGCGCCGATCTACGCCGATGTGCTGCTGCGCCTGTTCGCTGAGATCCAGCAGCACTCGCAGCCGCTCAGCCGCGAGCTGGCCCTGGCGATTGTCGCCGAGGCGCTGGCCGCCCCCGAGGCCTTCGAGCTGACCAGCGACGCGCTGGCCGACGACGACGAGGCGGCCCGCGACACCAGCAGCCGCGCCGGGGCGATCCTGCGCTACTTTGTCCAGACTGGCTGGCTGCGCAGCGAGATGCAGAGCGATTTTACCCAGACCTTTATCCTGCCCGACTATGCCTTTCGCCTGCTGGGCGTGCTCGGCGAGCTGGCCCGCAACGAGCCGCTGGCCCTGCGCGGATTGATCTGCTCGATCCACGATCTGCTCCAGGCCGCCGCCCGTGGCGAGGCGACCTACGACCGGCTGCCCGAGGCATATCGCCAGACCACGTTTCTGCTGAATGGGCTGAAGGAGCTGCAGCACAACATCGGGGCGCATATCGAGAAGGTGCTCCAGACCCTGGAGGCCCGCGATGTGCTGGAGCAGTTTTTTACCCAGTATCGCGGCGAGATTATGGATCGCGCCTATCATCAGCTGCGCACCACCGACCATCTCTCGCGCTACCGGCCAACCATCGTCGACTCGCTGGCCGCGATTGAGGATGTTGAACTGCTGGAGTCGTCGGCGCGCCATCTGCACACGATTGGCGAGGCCACCTCGATCGAGCAGGCCGCCATCCAGCTCTCCGACCAGATTATCACCATCCGCGAGCAGTTCGCCGGGCTGGATCGACTGCTGGAGGCGATCGATACCCGCCACAGCCAGTTTGTCGACTCGGCGGTCCGCACGGTCGAGCTGCATCTGACCGCCAGCAGCACCACCAGCGGCCAGCTCCACACGATCCTCAATCACCTGCTGACGGTGGAGCCGGGAACCGCCGCCACGCCGCTGCCCGACCTGTACGCGCCGCTGGTCAATCTGTTCGAGCTGGGCCTGATCGATGCCGAATCACTGAGTGCGCCCGGCCGCGCCGCCACGCCGTTTGAGCTGGAGCCAGCCGCCAGCGTGATCCTCTCGGCCGAGGAGATCGCCCAGGCCCAGGCGACCACGCTGGCCCAGATGAACCGGGCGATCAGCCGCGAGCGGGTGCGGCGCTACGCCCAGGAGCTGCTGGCCGGCCACAGCGAGCGCCACGGCAGCGAGATCGCCCTCGGCGGCCCCGACGATCTGCCGCTGCTGATCTATCTGCGCTCCTACGGCGATGGCTCGCTCGGCTACACGCTGGAGCAGTCCGCCGACGCCGCCTGGATCGAGCGCGATGGCGTGGGCTTTCGCGACTTTGTGCTGCGGAAAAAGGTCGGGTAGCCAGGGGTCGGGGATCGAGGATCGGGGATCGGGACAATCGCTAACGATCCCCGCAGGCCACGCAGAAGCTGATCTGCCGGAAAAATCAACTATTTTCCCTCTCTATCGCAGTGGAGAGGCGTGTGCCCGGGGTGCCCTGTGGGCGCCGACGCAGAGCGCCGGGGTGAGGGATTTCTATGCAACACTTTGCCGAACAGTACACCAACCTGCCGCCGGGCGACCAGACCCTGTTTGCCGAGGCGGTGCGCCGTCTGCTGGCCGACGGGCTGATCTGGCGCGAGATCGAGGGCGACCGGCGGCTGTACAACTGGCTGGTGCGCCGCTCGGATCTGGTGCGGGAGTATCTGGCGGTGGCGGGCTGGGAGCTGCGCGCCGACGAGCGGGCCGCCGTGTTTCACGTGATCCACCGCGATGGCGCCCATCGCCGCCGCCTCAGCCGCGACACCACGATCTGGCTGCTGCTGCTGCGCCTGATCTACGCCGAGCAGCGCGAGAGCATGAGCGTAACCCTGACCCGCTACCCGACCACCACGGTCGGCACGGTGATCAATCGCTACGGCGAGTTTTTCCCCGGCCAGCAGGTGCGCAAAAAAGGCAGCCTCGACGAGGCGCTGCGCACGCTCAGCACGCTCAAGCTGATTCGGGCCGGCGGCGGCGGAATCCTGCGGGCCGGCAGCCCCGACCAGGTGATCGAGCTGCTGCCGACGCTGGAGATCGTCGTCCCGGCCACCGCAATCACCGATATCGCCGAGCGGCTGGGCACCTACAATCGCGACAAATCCAGCGACGACGACGATGATGATGAATAAGTAGAAGGCACATAATGATCTCACTGACGCGGATTTTTCTGCACAACTGGCATCGCTTCAACAACCACACGATCGAGGTTGAGGACAGCCTGTATCTGGCTGGACACAACGGCTCGGGCAAATCGTCGGTGCTGGATGCGCTGCAGCTGGTGCTGCTGGCCGATCTCGGGCGGGTGCGCTTCAACAGCTCGGCCCAGGAGCGCTCGCAGCGCAATCTCGACAGCTACGTGCGCGGCAAGATCGGCGAGGGGCGCTGGCTGCGGCCGGGCAACACGGTGGCCTATGTCGCGGTGGAGTGGACCAACAAGGCCAGCGGCGAGCCATTTGTCTGCGGCGTGGCGATCGAGTCGGGCGAGAAGGGCACCGACCGCTCGTTTTTCATCATCACTGGCAGGCTCGATGAGGCGCTGTTTGTGATCGATGGCCGCCCGCGCACCCGCCGCGACCTGCGCCAGGCCCTGCGCGGCCAGCGTGGCGCCCGCTTCTACGACCAGGTTGGCGAGTATCAGGAGGAGCTGCTCAATCGCCTGGGCGGCCTGAGCGAGCGCTTTTTCGACCTGTTTATCCGCGCCCTGACCTTCCAGCCGATCCGCGATATCCGCGAGTTCGTCGAGCAGTGGCTGCTCGACCCGCGCCCGCTGGAGGTGGCGACGCTGCACAATGTCGTCGAGCGGCTCCAGGAGCTGGAGGTGCGCGCCGCCGAGGTGCAGGAGAAGGTCACAGTCCTCGACGGCATCATCAAGGCCCAGGGCGAGGTGCGCCGAACCCGCGACCTGCACAGCCAGTTTGTGGTGCTGGCCGCGCTGCTCCAGGAGGCCGAGGCCGCCCAGCGGCTGGCGGAGCTGCACACACAGGTCGGGCGCCAGGGCCAGCAGCTCGCCGCCACCGCCGACGATCTGGCCACAACCCAGGCGATCATCACCCGCACCGCCGCCGATCTGGTCGAGGCCGAGGTGCAGCTGCGCCAGTCCGACGTGATTCGCCGCCGCGACGATCTGGAGCGGGCGATTCGGCGGCTCCGCGACGAGGCCGACAAGATCAGCGGCGCCTGGAGCACGCTGCGCCGCGATCTGGCCGCCGCCGCCCTGCCCCTGCGCCCGCTGCTCGACGAGCTGGCCGCCAGCCCGCTGCCCGCGCTGGTGCAGACAATCGCGCAGCTGAGCGCCGCGCCGCCGCCCGCCGAGCTGCGCGAGCTGCTTGAGGGCGTGCTGCCCACGCTCGATGCGGCGCTGGAGACCGCCCAGCGCCGCACCTACGAGCTCGAGGCGCAGATCAAGGATTTACGTGAGCGTGAAACACTGCTTAAAAAAGAGCTAGCCGATTTGAAGCGCGGCATTCGTTCCTATCCGCCTTCAGTTGAACGCTTTCGGAGCTTGCTCCATGAAAGTACGGGCCAACGTCCACCCCTGCTCTGTGAACTGCTGCAGATTCCTGAAGAACGCTGGCAAAATGCGATCGAGGCTCAGCTGGGGCCGCGCCGTTTCAATGTGATCGTGCCGCCCAAACAGTTTGGCCAGGCCCTACGCCTGCTTGATCAGGCGCGTTCAGAGGAAAAACTATACGAAGTGGGTTTGATCGATCTCGCCAAAGCCGAAAGCGAATCGCGTGAAGCCCGCCCAGGCTCACTAGCGCGCAAAGTAGAAACGAACGCACCCCTGTTGCGCAAGTACATCAACACGATTCTGGGCGACATTATCACCTGTGAGCAGGTCGATGAGCTGCGCCAGCATCGCCGCGCGATCACGCCCGACGTGGTGGTGTACCAGGAGTGGACCGCCCGCGCCATCGATCCGCGGCACTTCTCGCCGTGGTACATCGGCGAGCGGGCCGGGCGCTCGCAGATCGAGCGCCACGAGCAGGATCTGAGCGAGATCGGCAGCCAGCTGGCCGAGTTGGCCCCGCAGCTCCAGGCCAGCAGCGCCAGCGTGGGCCGTCTCAAGGCCGGGCGCGACCGCCTGCCGTCGCTGGCCGACCGCCTGGATCAGCCGCTGGACGACCGCGAGCTGCGCGGCCAGATCGCCGAGCACGAGCGCGAGCTGGGCAGCCTCGACCTGAGCGGGGCCGCAGCGCTCCAGCGCGAGGTCGAGCGCCTGCGCCAGCTTGATGAGCGGCAGCGCGGCGATGAGAAGCGCCTGCTGACGATCAGCGCGACCCTGAGCGAGCAGCTCAAGCGCTCGGAGGCCGACCAGCTCGCGGCCGAGCGCACGCTCCAGCAGCGCCAGCTCGCCGCCCAGGAGCAGCGCGCCCGCCACGCCAGCGCGCTGCCCGCCGCCGAGACGGCCCTGGCCGAGCAGACCAGCGCCGCGCCCGACTTTGACCAGCTGATTCGCAACGCCGACACCAAGGCCCGCGAGTTTGACACCCGCGCCAGCAATGCCCACCGCCGCCTGACCGAGCAGGCGACCACCTACAACACCCTCTATCAGTTCACCGCGATCGCCAGCAACCCCGCCGAGGAGCGCTATGGTCTGGAGCACGCCCGGCTGAACGCCACCGATCTGCCGCAGTACAGCGAGCAGATCGCCCGCGCCAAAGGCGAGGCCGAGGAGGAGCTGCGCGAACATGTGCTACATCGGCTGCGCGAGCAGGTTGGCAATGCCAAAAATCAGCTCGACCGCATCAACGATGCGCTCAAGGGGCTGGATTTTCGCGGCGAGCGCTATCGCTTCCACTACGAGCCATCCAGCGATATGCGCGAGTACTACGACCTGATTATGGATGCGACCGCGCTTGGCAGCGGCCCGCTGTTTCAGAGCGAGTTCTACGCCAAACATCAGGGCACCTTCGATCGCTTCTACGGTATGCTGACCCGCACGCCGCAGTCCAACCTCGAGCAGCGCGAGCAGGATACGCTGGCCGACTATCGCCGCTACCTCACCTACGACATCGACGTGATCCACGCCGACGGCCAGCGCTCGCGGCTGAGCAAAATCATTGGGCAGACCTCGGGCGGCGAGACCCAGACGCCGTTCTATCTGACGATTGCGGCCTCGTTTATGCAGCTCTACCGCATCAACGAGCGCAGCGGCCGCCCGACGATTCGGCTGGTGGCCTTTGACGAGGCCTTCTCGAAGATGGATCAGGAGCGGATTGGCTCGACGCTGGAGCTGTTTCAGCAGTTTCAGCTCCAGATTATCACCGCCACGCCGCTGGAGCGCTGCGAGTATCTGGTGCCGAAGATGTGTACCAATCTGGTGCTGAGCAGCGTCCGCGACACGGTGCTGATCGAGCCATATCGTAACTTCGCGGCCCGGCTCAATGGGGTCGAGGGCTGATATGACCACGCTGAGCGAACTTGTCCAGACGATTCTGCACGCCCTGCTCGATCAGGCCGAACAGCCCGAGCGCGAGCGGGTGGTGCGGGTCCGCCTGAGCGCCCGGCAGCACCCGGCCTATTTCTCGGAGCGCGAGGTTGGGCCGCGCCGCGATGCCAACCAGCAGCTCCAGCAGCTCGCCGCGCAGGGCCTGATCCGGCTGCACTGGCGCAAGTGGGAGGAAACCAACTGGCTGGAGGCGGTCGATCTGGTGGTGGAGCGGGCGGCCGAGGTCTATCCGCTGGTGCGGCGCACGGCCCGGGCCGCCCAGTCCCAGGCGCTGCTGCAGCTGCTGGAGGCCCAAATTCCGCGCGCGCCGTGGCAGGCGGCCTTTGTGGAGTTCAGCCGCGCCCAGCTGGCCAGCGGGCGCTCGGTGGCCCCGCTTAAGCTTGATGATCCAGCGTGGAATCACGATCTGCTGCGCGCCACCCAGGCGCTGGCCGAGCTGGCCGTCCCAGCCCTGGAGCGCACCTTCAGCGTGCGGGTGTTCGGCAACAGCAAACGCTTCGCCGACCTGGAGAGCGCGGTCGTGCGGGTGCTGCGCCAGCACGACCAGGCGGCGGCGACCTACGCCGAGGATAGCGCGGCGCTGCTGCGCGCCCATCTGCTCGACCGCGTGCCCGAGTACGTGCCGCTCGCCGGCGATTTGCGCCTGCTCAGCGGGACAAACCTGCTCGACCTCGCCCCATTTCAGCCCAGCGTGGCCCTCTCGGCGGCGCTGCTGCGGGCCGCTGCGGTCAGCGAGTGCCGCGCCGATAGGCTGATCACGGTCGAAAACAGCACCAGCTTCAGCGAGCTGAGCCTGCAGCACCCGCCCGCCACGCTAATCATCTACACCGGCGGCTTCGCCAGCCCGACCGTGATCGGCCTGCTGCGCCAGATTCGCCAGCTCCGCCCCGCCATCAGCCTGCAGCACTGGGGCGACCTCGACGCCGGCGGCCTGCGGATTCTGGCCCACCTGCGCCGCGAGCTTGGCGCGGTCGAGCCGCTGGCGATGGATGTGGCCACGTTTGAGCGCCACAAAGCCCACGCCCAGCCGCTCACCAAAAACGACCGCGCCGCCCTCGAACAGCTGCGGGCGCTCCCCGCGCTCCACGACTGCCTCCCGCTGATCGAGCAGCTGCTCCAGGCCGGAATGAAGCTGGAGCAGGAGGCGGTTGGGGTTAGTAGCTGGTAGCTAGTTGCTGGCAGCTGGCAGCTAGTATTTAGGGATTCGAATGGCCTAAAACGACCACCGGGGAGTAGTTAGTGCAACTAATCCCCGGTGGTCTAGCTATGCGAAAGCCTAAAAGCACCCAAAAACTCACTAGCTACTAGCTACTAGCTACCAGCTGCCACCAGCTCCTTCTCCAGAATCGGCCGCAGGAACGTCGCCGTGTGCGACCCGGCGTGCTGCGCGAGGTCCTCGGGGGTGCCCTGGGCGATAATCTGGCCGCCGCCGCTGCCGCCCTCGGGGCCGAGGTCGATAATCCAGTCGGCGGTCTTGATCACATCGAGGTTGTGCTCGATCACCAGCACCGTGTTGCCGGCGGCGACCAGGCGCTGAAGCACCCGCAGCAGGTTCTGCACATCGACGAAGTGCAGGCCGGTGGTCGGCTCATCGAGAATGTAGATTGTGCGGCCGGTGGCGACCCGCGCCAGCTCCTTGGCCAGCTTGACCCGCTGGGCCTCGCCGCCGGAGAGCGTGGTCGACGACTGGCCGAGCTTGATGTAGTCCAGCCCGACATCGTGCAGGGTTTGCAGGATTCGCTTCAGGCGCGGGTGGTTGGCGAAGAACTCCAGCGCCGCCTGGACGTCCATATCCAGCACGTCGGAGATGGTCTTGCCCTTGAAGCGCACCTGGAGGGTCTCGCGGTTGTAGCGCTTGCCCTTGCACTCGTCGCAGCGCACCCAGACATCGGCCAGAAAGTGCATCTCGATCTTCTGCTCGCCGTTGCCCTGGCAGGCCTCGCAGCGCCCGCCCTTGATGTTGAACGAGAAGCGGCCCGGCTCGTAGCCGCGCAGCTTGGCCTCGGGCGAGTTGGCGAACACCTCGCGGATCAGGTCGAACAGCTTGACGTAGGTGGCCGGGTTGGAGCGCGGCGTGCGGCCAATCGGCTGCTGGTCGATGTCGATCACCTTGTCGAGCTGCTCCAGCCCTTCGATGCTGGTGTACTTGCCGGCCCGCAGCTGGGCTTTGTTGAGCAGGTTGGCCAGCGCCGGATAGAGCGTCTCGCTGATCAGCGAGGACTTGCCCGAGCCCGACACGCCGGTCACGGCGATCAGGGTGCCGAGCGGGAAGCGCACATCCAGCTCGTGCAGGTTGTTCTGCGCCGCACCGCGCAGGACGATCTCGCCCTGGGGCTGGCGCCGCGAGGTGGGAACCTCAATCTTCATGCGGCCCGAGAGATACGCCCCGGTCAGCGAGCCGTTCTGCTTCACATACTCGGGCGAGCCGGCCGCCACCACCTGGCCGCCGTTGACTCCAGCGCCGGGGCCGAAGTCGATCAGCCAGTCGGCGGCCATCATGGTGTCCTCGTCGTGCTCAACCACAATCACGGTGTTGCCCAGGTCGCGGAGCTTGGTCAGGGTGTCGATCAGCTTGTGGTTGTCGCGCTGGTGCAGGCCAATCGATGGCTCATCGAGAATATACATCACGCCCATCAGCCCGGCGCCAATCTGCGAGGCCAGCCGAATCCGCTGGGCCTCGCCGCCGGAGAGCGACGGCGCCGAGCGGTCGAGGGTCAGGTAGTGCAGCCCGACGTTGAGCAGGAACCCGAGCCGCTCGCGAATCTCCTTCAGCACCTCGCCGGCGATCGCCAGGTCGCGCTCGCCAAGCTGGGCTGGCAGCGCGGTGTCGAGGACCGTAATCACGCCGCGGTCCAGGCCGTTGCGGTCAACCCAGTGGGCCTCGGCTCCGGTCAGGGCGCAGGCCCAGGCGTAGCCCGCCGCGACGGTCTTGGCGCAGACATCGTTAATGCTGGCACCGCCGACGGTCACCGCCAGGCTCTCCGGCCGCAGCTTGGCGCCGTGGCAGGCGTGGCAGGGCTGATCGCTCATCCACTGGGCGTAGTGCTCGCGCATATTCTCGACCGGGGTCTGCTGGAAGCGGCGCATAATCTCGGAGGTCAGCCCCTCCCACTTGCGATAGTACTCGCCTTTGGACTGGCCCTCGTTCCAAATAAACTTTACTTTTTCAGTGCCCGAGCCTTTGACGAGGATGCTGCGGATGCGCTCAGGCAGCTCGCACCAGGGCGTGTCGAGGCTAAAATCATAGTGCTTGGCGATCTGGAGCAGCGCCCGGTAGCCCCACGATGAGCTTTTCTTGCGCAGCTCGCCCCAGTAGGTCACCGCGCCGTCGTTCAGCGAAAGATTGGCGTTCGGCACCAGCAGCTCCGGGTCGACCTCCAGCCGCGTGCCCAGCCCGGCGCAGTCGGGGCAGGCGCCCTGCGGCGAGTTGAACGAGAACATCTGCGGGCTCAGCTCCAGGAACGAGATCCCACAGTCGGCGCAGGCGTAGTCTTCGCTCATAATGATGTCGCCGCTCAGCGCAACCATGGCGATCCGCTCCGGCGCTTCATCGAGCGCGGTGTCGTCATCGGTGGGCAGCGAGGCCGGGCGGGCGGGCTTTTTGACCTTGGCCTTGGCTTTTTTGGCGGTAGCCTTGTCGCCCTCGCCAGTCGCAATCACCAACGTGCCGGTGGAGGTGCGCAGGGCGGTCTCGATGCTGTCGGTCAGGCGCGAGCGGAACTCGTCATCAAGCTCGGCCGGAATCACCAGCCGGTCGACTATGATCTCGATCGTATGCTTGACCTTTTTGTTCAGCGCAATCTCGTCCTGTAGGTCGCGCAGCTCGCCATCGACGCGGGCGCGCGAGAATCCGGCGGCGCGGGCGTCGTCGAACACATCTTTGTACTCGCCTTTACGGGCCGAGACCACCGGGGCCAGCACCATAAAGCGGGTGCCGGCGGGCAGATCGAGGACGCGGTCAACCATCTGCTGGGCGGTCTGCGAGCCGATCGGCTTGTGGCACTGGTGGCAGTGGGGCACGCCAATCCGGGCGAACAGCACCCGCAGGTAGTCGTAGATCTCGGTGACGGTCCCGACGGTTGAGCGTGGGTTTTTCGAGGCGGATTTCTGCTCGATCGCAATCGCTGGCGACAGGCCGCCGATGAAGTCGACCTTGGGCTTCTCAAGCTGGCCCAGAAACTGGCGCGCATACGATGAGAGCGACTCGACATAGCGGCGCTGGCCCTCGGCGTAGAGCGTATCAAACGCCAGCGACGACTTGCCCGAGCCGGAAACCCCGGTCAGCACCACCAGCTTGTCGCGAGGCATCTCCACATCGATGTTTTTAAGGTTATGCTCCCGCGCACCCTTGATGACGATTTTATCCTGAGCCATGTGCACCCGCCTTGTGTTGAGGAAATAGCGCTTCAGAGTGGGGTAAAACAGACTGCAATCAATCCCCCGACCCTGATCAATAAAAAGCCCCGCGCTTGCTGTATCACCGGCAAGATGGGGGTAAAATATCCGAACAGACGTGCGTCATTATACCAGAATTCGACTCGTAAATCAAAGATTCTGAACCGAGTTTGGGGGGTTATCCGCAGATCCAGCCGCTCGGCACTGGTGGTGGGCAGGGCCAACTGCGAGGTTTTTCTGACTGTGGATTTGGCTTGATTGGAGCGTGGCCGAAGCGCGATTTAGGTTTGCCAAGCCCGATTTCCTGTGCTATAATCCACGGCGCGTTAAAGATTGTACGCGTATGTATTGGCGGATCGTCTAATGGTAGGACAACGGATTTTGATTCCGTTTATCTAGGTTCGAATCCTGGTCCGCCAGCCAAATCGAGATGCGATTGATCGGTTATCAGTCAAGGATGTACCCCTCCACTGCTCAAGGTAGTGCGAGGGGTACATCCTTGTTCAGAGGTTAATATTATGACGCTTGGGGTGGTGGTATTGGCGGCGGGACAGGGCACGCGGATGCGCTCGGCGCTGCCGAAGGTGTTGCATCCGGCGGCGGGGATCCCGCTGGTCGAACACGTGACGCGGCTGGCCGATGCGGTTGGGGCCGCCAGCATTGTGCTGGTGCTGAGCGCCGATATTCTGGAGCCAGTGCGCGCCCGCCTCGGCGAGCGCTACCAGTATGTGGTGCAGCACGAGCGCCTCGGCACCGGCCACGCGGTGCAGCAGGCCCGCGCCGCTCTGGCCGGCCGCGCCGACGAGGTGCTGGTGCTGTATGGCGCCGACCCGCTGATGCGCCTCGAGTCGGTGCAGGCGCTGATCGAGGCCCGCCGCACCGCCCAGGCGCTGGCGGCGATCACCACGTTTACCGCCATCCCGCCAACCGGCTACGGCCGGATCGTCCGCGACGCCAGCCAGTCGATCACCGCGATTGTCGAGGATCGCGACGCCACCCCGGCCCAGCGGGCGATCACCGAGGTCAACCAGGGCGTGGCGGTCTACGCTGGCGCGTGGCTGTGGGCGGCGCTCGATCGGGTGCAGCCCAACGGCGGCAATGGCGAGTACTACCTGACCGATCTGGTGGCGCTGGCGCTGGCCGAGCGCGGCCACGGCGCCGTGGCCTCGATCCATCTGGCCGACCCCGACGAGGCGCTGGGGGTCAACGACCGCGCCCAGCTCGCCGAGGTGAGCGCGATCCTCAACCGCCGCAAAGTGCACCAGCTGCTGCTCGCCGGGGTCACGATTGTCGATCCGGCCAGCACCTATATTGATGTTGACGTCGCGGTCGGCATGGACTCGCTGCTGCACCCCGGCACGATTCTGCGCGGCCAGACCCGGCTCGGCGAGCGCTGCAGCATCGGCCCCAACACGCTGATCGAAGACTCGACCCTGGGCGACGGCTGCCGGGCCAGCTACTCGGTCATCGAGCAGGCCCGGCTGGACGACGGCGCCAACGTCGGCCCGTTTGGCCACCTGCGCAAGGGCGCCCATCTGATGGAGAACGTGCATATGGGCAACTTTGGCGAGGTCAAAAACGCCACGCTCGGCCCCGGCACCAAGATGGGCCACTTCTCGTATATCGGCGATGCGACGCTGGGCGAGAACGTCAACATTGGCGCGGGCACGATCACCTGTAACTTCGCCGCCGACGGCAAAAAATACCGCACCGAGATCGGCGATGGCGCGTTTATCGGCTCGGACAGCCTGCTGCGGGCGCCGGTCAGCGTCGGCGCGGGCGCAACCACCGGGGCCGGCGCGGTGGTAACCAAAGACGTGCCCGCCGGAGCCACCGCCGTCGGCATGCCGGCGCGGGTGATCCGCAGCGCCAGCAAACCGCCAGAGGATGAATAGGAGCAATACCGTTCAAATAAGCCGGAACGGTGACATTTCTGACCTCACCCCGGCGCTGCGCGCCACCCCTCTCCACGGCGGTGGAGAGGGGAAAATGCCTACGAATTTGCTTATTTGAACGGCATTGTGATTAGTTTGACAATGTTAGATTACACGGCAAAGGCGCAGGATTTTGGATGAAGATGGACGCTTGGTGGATAACGATTGGTGGAGGGACGCCATATATGGCGTCCCTCCCGCGAATAC
>DAOTUS010000625.1:0-7527 GCA_034437415.1 Herpetosiphonaceae bacterium | reverse complement strand
CTGTCTCTGGCTGAGGCGGGGATGTTGCAGGCGGCCCGGCTTTCGGCCATGGGCCAGCTGGCCGCATCAATCGCCCATGAGATCAACAACCCGCTGTATGCGGCGCGCAACTGCCTGTATCTGCTTGAGGAGGATCTGCCTGCCAGCCTGCGCGATGCGCCCTACATGCAGCTGGCCCGCGACCAGCTGGCCCGCATCGCCGGGATTATCGAGCGGATGCGCGATTTCTATCGCCCGATGCGCGGCGATATGGATCCGGCCGATCTTAATCAGCTTATCGAGGAGACCCTGGCGCTGGCCGGGCTCAACACCCGCCACAGCACCATCGTGATTACGTTTAAGCCCGATCAGGCGCTGCCAGCGGTGCTCTGCAATGGCGATCAGCTGCGCCAGGTCTTTCTCAACCTGATTCTGAATGCGATCGACGCGATGCCGAACGGCGGCACGCTGACCGTGCGGACGCTGGCGCGGGCCGATGTGGCGGTCGCCGAGATCCAGGATACCGGAATCGGCATTCCCGAGGAGATTCGCCTGCGGATGTTTGAGCCGTTTTTTACCAACAAGCCCAGCGGCACGGGCCTGGGGTTGCCGATTAGCGCCCATATTGCGACCCAACATGGTGGACAGATTGAGGTTGAGAGTGTGGAGGGTGTTGGAAGCACCTTTCGCGTGATCTTGCCCTATCAGCCGATTTAGGAGTGTTTCCGATGAACCCATCTCCAGCCCGAATTCTGGTTGTCGACGACGAGCTACCAATTCGTCTGACAATGAGCGATCTCCTTCGCCGGCGTGGCTACGATGTTCAAATCGCCGCCAGCGGTGAAGAAGCTCTGGATATTATTTTTCAACGTCCGTTTGATCTCTTGCTGCTGGATTTGAAGCTGCCGCAGATGAGCGGGATCGAGGTTGCCCAGCGGGCCTTCGAGCGCCAGCCCGATGTTGCGGTGATTATCCTGACCGGGCACGGCTCGCTGGACAGCGCCATTGAGGGCATGCATCTCGGCATCTTCGACTACCTGCTCAAGACCAGCAGCCCCCAGGAGGTGCTGGGACGGGTCGCCGCCGCGGTGCAGAAACAGCAGGAGCAGCGCAATCAAAAGCGCCTGCTACAAACCCTGCACACGGTCGTCAATGCGCTCCACGGCACGCCCGAGGCCGAGGCGGCCCCGGCGGCCAACCCGAATGACCAGTGGATTGGGGTCGGCAATTTGCAGATCTCCATGTGGCGCCAGACCGCTCGTCTGGGCGAGCAGATTCTCAACCTTACGCCGACGGAGTTTCGCATGCTCGGCTGTCTGGCCCAGCAGGCCGGCCAGGTGATGTCCTACCAGCAGCTGCTGCGCTGTGCCCAGGGCTACGAGGCCGAGTCGATCGAGGCCGCCGAGCTGGTCAAGCCGCATATCTATCATCTGCGCCAAAAAATCGAGCCCGACTCGTCCAATCCGCGCTATATCCTGACCGTGCGCGGCACCGGCTATGTCCTGACAACCGGCGCCGAGAAAAATTAAACCACCAGCGGGGCGGCTTTTGAGCCGCATCGTTGAGGTGAGTTGCCAAGGCTGGAAGGCGAGCCTGGGTTGGTACGAGAATGAGGATTTCCTTCCGATAGCGCCACGTGAGTCCTGAAGCGGCGGCTGCATTATAGCATTCAGCGCTGGATCCGCGAACGTTGCGCGATCTGGCGCCGCTGAGCCGGGCGCAGGTGGCTGCGCATTTTCCAGGGCCACCAAAAGACCCCGCGAGGCCACATAGTGTCGCGAGGTCTTTGGGGCGGAGTGTTGCACCAGCAGGCTAGAGCGGCGGCACGCCCCAGAGCGTCAGCATGCCCTCGAACGAGCCAACCGCCAGCACCCGGCCATCGGGGCGGAGGGCCAGATCGTTGATCATCCCCAGGCTGCCGCCAAGCTCGCGCAGCTGCGTATCCGCCTGGCTATCCCAGATCCGAACGCGGCCATCGCCGCCCCCGGAGATCAGCACCGAGCCATCGGGGCTCCAGTCCAGGCCGCGCACCCAGCCGGAGTGGCCCGACAGGCGCGTGCGCAGGCTGGTGGCCGGACAGTCCCAGATACACACCGACTGGTCGCCTGAGCTGGAGGCCAGCAGCGTCCCGGTGGGGTGCCAGCGCAGCCGCCGCACCCAGTCGGCGTGGCCGTGCAGGAGCTGCTGGCTCTCGTCGCCTGGGCGGGTCAGGTGAATGTTGCGGTCGCCTGAGCCGGAGGCGAGGGTCTGGCCATCGGGGCTCCAGGCCAGGCTGTAGATGGCGCCGCCGTGCCCTTCAAGCGGCGTCGGCGCACATGGCTCGCTGTTGGAGCGCGGGCGCACCTCCCAGAGCTGAAGATTGCCCTCGTGGTCGCCGACCGCCAGCGTGTGGGGCAGGCTCGGGCACCAGGCCAGGCCGTGAATATGCGCCTGGGGGCCGCGAATGGAGCGCAGCTCCTTTGAGTTGGCGATATCCCACAGCCGCACAATCCCGTTATCGCCACCGGCGGCGAGAAAGCGCCCATCGGGGCTCCAGGCGACGCTGTAGCTCAGCACATCGGCGCCGCTCAGCTTAAACTGAATCTGCAGCGTATCGATGTCGTAGATCATCAGACCCCACTCGGTGGCGAGGGCCAGCGACTGGCCGTTGGGGCTCCAGGCGGTGGCAAAAATGCGGCCCGGCAAGTTGATGCGCCAGAGCTCCTCGATGCACTCGACGTTGGCGCTTGAGATCGGCAGCAGGTCATCGGGCCAGGCCGCCCAGCGCCGCATTGCGCTCAGCGCGGTTAGATTCTCGGGATCGAGCAGCAGGGTGCGGCGATACAGCGAGCGGGCTGGCTCGAACTCGCCATTTTTGAAGGCGGTTTGGGCAGCCTGGAGCGCGCTGGCCGCCAGGGTGATACGCACCTCCCGCTCCAGCGTCTCGGCCCGCTCGGGCGAGATCCCCAGATCGACGCGCTTGCGCTCCAGCCGGGCCTGATCGGCATCGCTAACCACATCATCGTCCCAGGTGATCTCCAGCAGGCCACGGTAGATTGCATCGTTGGAGACATTGGCTGGGGGCGCTTCGACCTCGCGCACCTTGACATCGTCGGTGGCCACGTACACCGCCGGCGTAATCCACTCCATCACGTCGGGGGTGGGCGCGTAGTAGGTCATGCGCGAGCGCGCCCAGCCAATCGCCTCTTCGGCGGGCCAGCCCCAGCCCAGCGCTTCGTAAAATCCCTCGGCAAAGGCCAGGGCCGCCACATCGCTGATCTCGAACTGCATGCCGACGACGGTGGGAATGCCAATCTGGGCCAGCGTCGCCGCCATTCCCGGCTGCTCAACGGCGGTGGCGGCCAGCTCGCAGCCGTTGAGCACCACCATCTTCACCGATTTGACGTTGCGCAGCAGTCGCCCGAGGGTGTTGGCGCTGAGCTGGCGCGGTCGGCCGTCGCGGTCGGTCACCACCAGGCCCTCCAGACCGCCGTGGCCGGCGACGTGCAGCACGTGCGGGCAGAACCCGCCCAGCATCGAGGGCAGCTCCTGCTCAAGCATCGGCCCGATCAGGGTTTGCAGCACCACATCGCCGCGCTGAATGGCCGGGGCCAGATTGCGCTCGATAATCGCCTGCTCCTGATCCAGCCTGAGCGGAGCCGCCGCGCTGGCGATGCCGCCAACCACCAGCACGCGCAGCGGAGTCTCGGGCTTATTGGGGCGCGCCCGGACCGTCACCCCGCGCACCGTCGGGGTATCGCGGTCGAGGCATAAAAAATCATCGCCGTTGTGCAGCACCTCCCAGGGCAGGCGGGCCAGCTCCCAGGTTGGGGTGTGAATCCGCAGGCGCACCCGGCCCTCGGCGCCCGCCTGCGCCGCCGCGTAGATCTGGGCCACCGGCGGGCTGAATACGGCCTGGTAGAGCTGGTGGCCAACCTCGCGGGCATCAATCCCGGCATGATGAAGCTGGACGGAGCGCACGGTGGCGGTGCTGCGGGCCGCTGTGCGCAGCACATACAGCAGATAGTTGATCCGATCTTCGCTCCACGGCACCACAAACGGCACCTGACACGACTCGCCGCTGGCCCCGCGGGCGGTCAGCACCGTCTCGCCATTCTGGGTCGTAAAAAGCAGCACAACATCGCTAAGTGAGGCTGGAACAGGCGGGGCGACTGGCGCTGATGGATCCGCTTCGAGGCGGGCGATCGCCTGACGGGTGGCCTCCAGCTCAAGCTGAATGTGCGGAGGAACGAAAAGACCAAACTGGGCCGATTGTTGTTCAAGCAACTGGAGTCGTTGACGATGAATAGTGAGGAGGGCGGGGTTCTGGTCGTCAATAGATTCTGTCATTACAGCTTTACCGTTCCCTAGCCACCATGGCTCCATAGCCACCGTGGCTCCATATAACGTATCTACTACAGCGGCTCGTTTTTATTATAGACCATTTATTGGTTAAGGTTGACGTGAGCGGCGGCGACGGGAGCTGCCACTCAGCAACACGAACCTCGGGAATGGTTGGCGCGGAGACGGCGTTGTTAATGATATGATTGGGGTTGAATTCTTCAAGGAGGATGGAATGCGTCGTTCGCTTTTTATTCTGGTCGTCGGGCTAGGGCTGCTGATTGGCTTTGCGCCCCAGCCAACGGCGGCCTGTGGTGGCCTGTTTTGTACCAACACCCCGGTGGATCAAGCCGCCGAGCGGATTATTTTCGCCGTCGATCGCTCGGTCGGCGAGATTACCGCCTATGTCCAAATCAACTATACCGGCTCTGCAGATGCTTTTTCGTGGGTTGTGCCAGTCCCCAATAACCCCGAGGTTGGGGTGGCGGAGCTGGCCGCGTTCACCGAGCTGAGCCAGCTGACCGTGCCCCGGCTGATCTTTCCGCCCGCCCCCGACTGCTTTGCGATGCCCGTGATGTCGGCTTCTGCATCAGGCGGCGAGGGCGTGAACGTGCTGCAGGAAGGCTCGGTCGGGCCATACGACTTTGCGGTGATCGAGGACAAGGATCCCAACGCGCTGGTCAGCTGGCTGCGCGACAACGGCTACCAGATCACCCCGGAGATGGAGCCGCTGGTCAAGGTCTATACCGACGAGGGCATGGTTTTTCTGGCCATGAGGCTCTCGGGCGGCAAAGACGTGCAGGATATCCAGCCGGTCTCGATGACCTACAAAGCCCGCGAGCCGATGATCCCAATTCGCCTGACGGCGGTGGCCGCCAACCCGAATATGGGCATTCTGACCTGGGTATTTGCCGATCAGCAGGCCACGCCGGCCAACATGACCCGCCTGCTGATGCGCAAAAACGACCTGGCGATGACCGATATGTTTGGCAGCACCAACTACAATAGCCTGCGCAGCGGCGTGCTGGATAGCGTGCAGGGCCAGGGCTTTGTGATTGAGTATGCCCAGCCAACCAGCGCGCTGCAATCCAGCGACCCGCTGGTCAGCGCGCTGGTGACGAAGTACAGCTATGTGACCCGGTTGTATGGTGAGATGTCGCCCGAAGAGATGACGCTTGACCCAATGTTCAAGTTCGATAACGGCCTAGCCAATGTCTCGAACACAATTGACATGACCGACCGCAACTCGCCCTACGACTGCACCGACAACAGCTTCCACACCGTCCGGCGGCAGCAGATCGACGCCGCCAAGGGCAATCGCGCCTCGCCCGAGGAGGCCACGGCGGACCTGCGGCGCGGCCCGCTCCAGCTTGTGTCGCTCGCGGTTGTCGGCGGCATTCTGGGGCTGATCGTCTGGCTGGCCCGCAAGCCCCGGCGCTCGAATAAAATCTAGGAGTGCGCCAGGGCGCTGTTTTAACCTCGGATTGCCCAAAACCCCAAATGGGCTTAAGATCTAGCTCTAGCTGCAATTGTTTGGAGGCCTTTTGTGCGGATTGTTCTTGATGCAAGTGGTGGGGATCACGCGCCCCAGGAAACCGTCGCGGGAGCGATTGCCGCCGCCCGCGCCAGCGGCGATCAGATTATTCTGGTGGGGGTCGAGGCCGCGATTCGGGCTGAGCTGGCCCGCCACGACACCACCAACCTTGATCTGCCAGTTGTTGATGCCCCGGAGCTGATCGAGATGACCGAGCATCCCGCCCAGGCGATTCGGCGCAAGCGCAACTCGTCGATTGCGGTCGGGCTGCGGCTGGTGCGCGATGGCGCCGCCGATGCGTTCGTCTCGGCGGGCCACAGCGGCGCGACGATGGCGGGGGCGCTGTTTATTCTTGGGCGGATCAAAGGGATCGAGCGGCCGTGTCTGGTGACGCGCTTTCCGACCCTGAACGGCTCGGCGCTGCTGGTCGACTCTGGCGCGACCACCGACTGCAAGCCCGAGTACCTGGCCCAGTTCGCCGAGATGGGCAGCATCTATGCCCAGCGCACCCTCAAGATTGCCCAGCCACGGGTGGGATTGCTGGCCAACGGCGAGGAGGCCAACAAGGGCGATAAGCTGGTGCAGGATGCGCACATGCTGCTGGCGAACACCGGGCGGCTGCACTTTGTCGGCAATGTCGAGCCCAAAGATATGCTGCTCAACGCCGCCGCCGATGTGGTGGTGGCCGATGGCTTTGTGGGAAACCTGGTGCTGAAGTTTGGCGAGGCGGTGTTTAAGCTGGCGACCTCGGCGGCAGCCCAGAACATTCGGCGCCAGCTGGCCCTGCGGGCGCTGGCTGGCGCGGCCCCGGCCCTGCTGGCCCTGGCGCTGCCCGGCAAAGGCCGGGCCCGCGTCGCGCTGGCGGGGCTGACCGGCCTGACGCTGCCCGCGCTGACGGCGGTGCTGCCGCTGCTGGAGCTGCGCCGCCGGATGGACTACCGCACGCAGGGTGGCGCGCCGCTGCTGGGAGTCAACGGCATCGCCATCATCGCCCACGGTAAATCCGACGCCTTAGCGATTCAAAACGCGATTGCCCAGGCCCGTCAGGCGGTCAACGATCGGATCGTAGCAACGATTACGGCGGCCCTGGAAACTGTTGATTTCGTTCCTTCTGCCTGAAACGGAGGATCCCATGCCAAGTCGTTCATGTCCCAACTGTCAGTCGATGGTCGATGACTCGCAACTGTTTTGCCCTGAGTGCGGCTCCCGGCTCAACACTGCGCCCGCCGCTGCCGAGGGCGCTACCCAGGTGATTCCGCGCCCGGATCTGGGCAGCCAGCCAGCGTATCCGCCGCAGCAGCCCTACGGCGGCCAGCCGACCTATCCGCCAGTCCTGCAGCAGCCCTACGGCCAGCAGCCAACCTATCCGCCGCAGCCACAGCAGCCCTACGGCGGCCAGCCGACCTATCCGCCGCAGCCGCAGCAGCCCTACGGCGGCCAGCAGCCGGTCTCGTACCAGCAGCCGCCTGCCGGTGGCTACCCGCCCCAGCCGCCGTATGGCCAGCAGCCCGGCTACAACGCCTACCCGCCAGCTCCGGCCAAGGCCAAAAGCCAGACGCCGCTGCTGATCGGGATTATGCTGGCCATACGGCGGCTGGGGCGGGTAGCCACCGGCAGGCGGCTGCTGGTACGAGACCGGCTGCTGGCCGCCGTAGGGCTGCTGCGGCTGCGGCGGATAGGTCGGCTGGCCGCCG
>DAOTUS010000624.1:0-8140 GCA_034437415.1 Herpetosiphonaceae bacterium | reverse complement strand
CCCAGGCGGTCGATACCGGCCTGCGGATTTTCCGCGCCCAGCAGAGCGCCGTCGAGGCCCAGATGAGTGCGCTGCGCGAGGCCCACCCAGCCGGCCCGGTGCGGATTGCCGATCCCGATGCGCCCGCCAGCGAGAAGCAGCGCTCGTACCTTGAGTACTTGGCGACAACCCTGGAGATCAGCGACGAGCAGCTGCAAAAGACCTTGCGCGAGCACGCCACCTCCTACGAGACCCTCACCAAGGGCCAGGCCTCGGAGATTATCGACCAGCTCAAGGGTCAGCTCGACGGCCGCCAGACGCCGGTCAACGATGCCCCGCCGGTCTCAGGGCAGGTGGAGCTGGCCGTGGCCGCCCCAGCCGCCGCCGCGAACGGCAGCAGCCCGCTCGCCAGCACCCGCCAGATCGCGGCGCTCCAGCGGGTCGCTAGCCAGCAGGGCGTCGATGTGCTCGCCGAGGTGCGGGCGCGCTTTGGCGCCGGGTCGCTCGATGAGCTAGCCGCCAGCGAGGCAGGCGCCCTGCTCCAAGAGCTGCAGAATCGCGCCAGCCGCCGCTAAATCGCCGCTAAACCGCGCAGCTGAAGATTACTTCAGCTGCGCGGGGCGGCGCCAGGGAGCGCAAAATAAAGATCGCCTAAATTCGTCCTGAAATTGGTGACATTGGCTGTCACAAACCGCTGATAGACTGCATCTATATGGGTAACCGAATACTTTGATTAAACCGGAGGAGACACACAATGGCTCAACAAATTAAGGGAACCGTCAATCGCGTGGAAATGATCGGCTGGCTGGGTGGCGATCCTTCGCAGCGCTTCTTGCCCTCGGGCGTCGGGGTCTGTGATTTCAATGTCGCGACCAAGCGCGTCGGTGGCAAAAGCGATAGCGGCGAGTGGAGCTACGAGACCGAGTGGACGACTGTCGAGTCCTGGGATACGCTGGGCGATATCTGCCAGGATCGCCTGCACAAAGGCAGCCGGGTGCGCGTCGTCGGCAGCCTGCACACCCGCTCGTGGGAGGACAAGGACACCGGGGCGCGGCGCTCCAAAACCGTCGTGCGGGCCGACGATGTGCTGTTCCTCGACACCCAGGCCGACGAATCCTAAACCCGACTCGAGACAACCAAAAACCCCTCAATCGCAAACGATTGAGGGGTTTTGTTTGTGGAGCCGCATATCGGATTCGAACCGATGACCCTCACTTTACAAAAGTGACGCTCTGGCCAGCTGAGCTAATGCGGCGTTTTTCAGAACTATATTTCGACGGTTATTATAAAAGATTCTGGCGCACAGGTCAAACGTGAACTATTGGGATGTTGGGATCTTAGGTCCTATGCAAAGTCAGCCCTCACCCCCGCTGCTGCGGCAGCGACCCCTCTCCTGGGTGCCCTCTGGGCCTCGCGGGAGAGGGGAAAAGTTAGGAATTGTGTTCTACCTCAGCGCCGGGTGCGCCAGGCGTGGTAGAGAATAATCGAGCCGGCGGTGGCGGCGTTCAGCGAGGCGACGTGGCCGCGCATCGGCAGGCGCAGCAGATAGTCGCAGCGCTCGCGGGTCAGGCGGGCCAGGCCGGGGCCTTCCGCTCCAATCACCAGCGCCAGCGGGCCGCGCAGATTCACCACGTCGAAATCCTCCGCCCGCTCGTCATCTTCCAGCCCGGCCACCCAGACCTGCTGCTCCTTCAGTTCGGCGATCGTCTGGGCGATGTTGGTCACGCTGACGACCTTCAGGTGCTCGACCGCGCCCGCCGAGGCATTCACGACCGCCGGAGTGATGCCGGCCGAGCGGCGGTCGGGCATCACCACGCCGTGGACGCCCACGACCTCGGCGGTGCGCAGCAGGGTGCCGATGTTCTGCGGGTCCTGCAGGTGGTCGAGGACGAGGATCAGCGGGTCCTCGCCGGCTTTGCGGGCGACCTCCAGCACATCATCGAGATCAACATAGGGGTAGTCGCTGCACTCCAATGCCACGCCCTGGTGGTTGGCGCCCTGGGTGCGGCGGTCGAGCTCGGCCCGTGGTCCACGGGCGACCAGGATTTTCGCGCGCTGGGCCTCGGCGAGAATCGCGGTGACCGACTCGCCCTCCTTGACCCCCTCGGCGAGCAGCACCCGCTGGATTTTACGGCGACCGGCACGCAAGGCTTCGAGAACGGCGTTGCGGCCGTAGAGTAGTTCAATCAAGGCGAAACTCCATTAGCAAAATAGATCGCAAACCTGGCGATTAACCTACCAGGCAGCTGCAAATCGACATAACGACATCACTGGCACGCTTCAACGTGGCCGTAGGTTCTAGGCTGGTAGCGGTTTCGTGTATTATAACGCTACATTCTTCAGTAGGAGATGCCGATGAACGACTCTGATGCGGTAAAGGAGAAACCTATGCCCTGGGGATTGATTGTTAGCCTGGTGGTGGTTGGACTCGTGGCCGGGGTTGCCGGTGGCATGTTTGGCATTGGCGGCGGGGCGATTATGGTTCCGGCGATGGTGCTGCTGCTGGCGATGGATCAGAAATTCGCCACCGGAACCTCGATCGGCGCTCAGATTCTGCCGGTTGGTCTGCTCGGCGCGTTTGTCTACTATCGCGAAGGCAACATGAACTGGAAATACTCGCTGCTGATTGCGATCGGCCTGCTGTTTGGGACGTTCGTGGGGGCGAAAATTGCCCAGCCAATCTCATCGACGACAATGAAAAAGCTCTACGGCGGCTTTCTGCTGGTGATCGGCGCCCGCTATCTGTTCTTCAAGTAGGTGTGGATCCATAAAGAATTAGTTTTTTAATCCACGCCACCCGCAAGCGGGTACCCGCACGAAGGGGCACGAAAAATTAATTTTTCGTGCCCCTTCGTGGCCTTCGTGGACAAAACTTACAGCTGTTTTTTGTTCAGCCGCAGCGAGTTCGTGACCACGAAGACGGACGACATCGCCATTGCCCCGGCGGCGATCAGCGGCGAGAGCGCACGGCAAAGCGCCCAGCCGCGCTTGATAAATATCCCACCTTGTTAAGTTGAATCCCAAAGAACCTACTGAATATCGAGCTACAACTTGATCCGACATGGGTATTGACAGCAGGCTGGTTTTTGCCGATAATCGCCCAGATTATTGAGGACCGTTGTGGGAGGGGCTATGCCGTATTGGCAGCCAAACTGGGAGGACGTCCGCTGGAATTCCAGCGTGGCCGAGGCGTTTATCGGGACCCTGCTGGCGACCGCGACCGCGCTTGAAACTATTGTTCAGGAGCATCGCACCGCTGGCGCGACCTATTTTCTCGCCTGGCAGGGCGAAAAATCCACCACGATCCCGGCGGCGCTGGAGATCGGCTATCAGCCCCTGCTCAGCCGGGCGACCGCCTACCGCGACCTAGCCCAGCATGTGCGGAACCAGATGACCCGCGCCGTTGATGCGCAGCGTCAGCGCAGCCAGGATCGCCAGCGCTGGCACGCGGAGGTTGCGGCGGAACAGCAGCGAACGAATCCGGCCCACTAGAATTGAGTGTCGAGAAAGAGGATAAGATATGGATGAGAGTAGCGCCTACCCCCCGGATCTGTAGGCCTTTGCCGATCTGGGGAGGGCATGGCATGATCGGCTTAAGCATCTGGCCTGGCGGGTTGACCAGGAGTGGCTGCAGTTCAGCGCCGTCTGTTGTGAATATCCGGTGACGTATGACTGTGCGCTCGGGCAGCCTCTGCGCACCGGCGCCGAAACACTCGCCGATCTGTATCGCCAGATTCGCCAGGTTGGCTTGGACTTTGCCGCCGCCGATACGCGGTACGTGGATCCGCTGGCGCCCACCCAGCCGCTTGGCGGAACCACCCTGACCCTGCCCGTGGTGGCGCTGCTCCCCGTCGATCTGAGCCAGATCCCCGACGATGATAGCATCGACTGGGGCCAGCGCCTGCTGGAGACCTCGGGCATTGTGGCGGATCCCATGCTGCCAAAGGCCCAGTGGCTGATGCACAACGCCGCGGGGTGGGACTGGTTCCTGGGTTTTTCCTACGTAAGCCTCTCGTTCCTCCGCGACCTCGATTACCTCATTGCATCAGCGCTTTTCCCCGTCTTTGGCGTTGGCCTTCAAGGTGTTCGCACCGCCGGGGTGTGGGGCAGCGCGTTGCGCGATGATGCAGGCTACGACGAGGCAATCATGCAGACCGCATTGCTGAGTTTGGCGGCCTTCGGCCTGTATGTGGCCAAGCTGCCACCCGGGTCGTTGCGCAGCGGCGGGAGCCTGATGACCCCCGCTGGACCGCTGGCCTACGCCACAAGCACCGTCAACACCGCCGCGCTCGGGCGGGGGCTAGTGATCGCCACGGAGCTGGCCCATGTGCTGTTTGCACGTGGGAATCAAAATAATCACGGCTATGACCAGGAACAGCGGGTACGTGATGCGTTGACGGAAGAAGGCTATACCCAACCCTATGGCGTTGATGATCAGGAGGTTGCAAAAAATCTTGGTATCAAAGGAAAAGTTGCCGATTTTGTTGGCTACAACGATGAAATAGACAGCTGGCTGATTGCAGAGAGCAAGGGAGGGAATATTGATCATGCCATTAAGCAGCTCGAGAATACTAACGCTGGATTAACCAATACACGAGGTGTGGGTAGTACGGAATTTAGAATCTATACGAATGCTGACCAATATCCAAAGCTTCAAGGACCTCAGGGACTAGCTGGCTATAGAGTAGATAGCAATGGTTATCTTGGTTGGATTGATGAATTTAGCTCGGAATGGCACTATGTTGAAGTTGATGGCGTAAAAGTGCTGGTTCAAATGATACCTTAAAGAAGGAGATAATGATGCTTGAATACCCATTAATTCCATTGGAGATAAAGTCCGCCTTGTTGCGTCCAACATTGTTAATCTCAGGCAGATATGATGCGTTTCAGCTGGCGTGGAAATTGGACGCAAACCTTGAGGCGTTGAAGAAAGAACTCGCTGAGACCGAAGAACTTCTCAACGATCCTGACTTACGCGATGGTCGAATGAAACCAGGAGCAAGTCCACGCACCTATCGTGAAGGCTACCTTGCTGGTTTACAGGAAGTTATTACCCTTATTCGCAATGTTACCAATGATTTAGGCTAAGTTATGTGCACTCCAGCCTCAATTCAAGCAATATACTCTCTCCATTGAGGAAGCAACTGGTGTAGCCAAAAGCTCGCTGCGCTGTTGGCGATAAACATCCGGGTCGCGAGGAGAGTACCAATGTCAA
The DNA here is from genome assembly GCA_034437415.1 of Herpetosiphonaceae bacterium. GTDB lineage: Bacteria > Chloroflexota > Chloroflexia > Chloroflexales > Herpetosiphonaceae > JACCRK01. The sequence continues at coordinate 2,946 of DAOTUS010000624.1, read as the reverse complement.
CATTCTATACCCTGCATATCAAGACGCCCTTAGCTATCGCCGAGATCGAACAGGTTATTGGAGCGGAACATATTTCAAATGACACGCTGAATGTTGGGCCTTACATTCCATCAAACCGTTCAATGGACATATTTGCGAGTGCCTTTCCCTTTTGTGCCAATCTCAGAATATCTTACTACCTCGTTCCTGGGAACCACGACCAGGGTATTCGTACCATGATCACCACCGTTGACACGCTGCTCACCTATGATACGAGCGATCTGGTGCTACTCTACAATGGCGATAGTACAATTTTGCAACGCATCAACTCCACGCTGATTTTGAATGACACCGACTTTTGGCGGCCCGAGTACCGCGCTCTTTTGACGCTGCCCTATACGATGGAGCAGCTGCCACTCCCGTTTGACTAAAGACATGTTCATGGTGTCGCTGTGGCCAGTTCAGCGGAATGCGGGCCTTTATGCCGCGCTAAACGGAGCAGCCGGGACACAAACACAAGGCTGGGTGATGCGGTAGGTTCGCATCACCCAGCCTTGTGGCGTTTAAGCGCCGCGGTCGCCGACTGGGGCCAGCGCCTGATGGCTGCGACAACACAGGCCACGACACCCGCACGCGGGTACCCGGCACGAAGGTTGAGGTTTTGGCTCTACGAAGCCATGCAAGGGGCCATAAAGAATTAGTTTTTTAATCCACGCCACCCGCACGAAGGGGCAGGAAAATTAAATTTTCCTGCCCCTTCGTGGCCTTGGTGTCCTGCGTGGACAAAACTTACAGCTGTTTTTTCTTCAGCCGCAGCGAGTTCGTGACCACAAAGACGGACGACATCGCCATTGCCCCGGCGGCGATCAGCGGCGAGAGCTGCCAGCCGGTCCACGGGTAGAGCAGCCCGGCGGCGATCGGGATGCCGATCACGTTGTAGATGAAGGCCCAAAACAGGTTCCAGCGAATCGTCCGCATTGTGCGCCGTGAAAGCTCGATCGCCTGCGGCACGCTGTTGAGGTCGCCGCGCAGCAGTGTGATATCGCTGGCCTCCATCGCCACATCGGTGCCCGTGCCAATCGCCACGCCGACATCGGCCTGGGCCAGCGCGGGCGCGTCGTTGATGCCGTCGCCGACCATCGCGACAACGCCGCCCTCGGCCTGGAGCCGCTTGATTGTGGCCGCTTTGTCGGCGGGCAGCACCTCGGCGATCACGTCGGCCACCCCGGCCTCGCGCCCAATTGCCTCGGCGGTGCGCTGATTGTCGCCGGTCAGCATCACCACGCGCAGGCCCAGGTCGCGCAGGGCCTTGATTGCGGCTGGCGATGAGGGCTTGATCGTGTCGGCGACCGCCAGCAGCCCGGCCAGCTGGCCATCGATTGCGACCGGCATTGCGGTGCGCCCGAGGCTCTGCAGCCGATCGATCTCGCTCTGCAGCGCGCTCAGGTCAATCCCCCGCTCGGCGATCAGGCGCGGGCTGCCGATGACAACCTGCCGCCCATCGACCGTCGCCTCGATGCCGCCGCCAGTCACCGAGTTGAACTCGCTCGGCTGGCTCAGGCTGATCGCGCGCTCCTGGGCGCCCCGCACAACCGCGGCGCCCAGCGGGTGCTCCGAGTTGCGCTCGGCCGAGGCGGCCAGCCGCAGCAGCTCGGCCTCGTCGATACCCTGGGCGATCACATCGGTCAGCGCGGGCTTGCCCTCGGTGATCGTGCCGGTCTTGTCGAGCACCACCGTGGTCAGCGCGACCGCCCGCTCCAAACTCTCGGCGTTTTTGATCAGAATGCCCTTCTGGGCGCCGACTCCCGTGCCGACCATAATTGCGGTTGGCGTGGCCAGTCCCAGCGCACACGGGCAGGCGATCACCAGCACAGCCACGGCGAAGATCAGCGCCTGGGTGAAGGTGACGCCAACGATCCAGAACCAGATCGCAAACGTGAGCAGGGCGATGACCAGCACGATCGGCACAAACACACCCGAGATCTGATCGACCAGGCGCTGCACCGGGGCCTTCGAACCCTGGGCGGCCTTGACTAGATTGATGATCTGGGCCAGCGCGCTCTCTTTGCCGACCTTGGTGGCGCGGAGCTGGAACGCGCCAGAGCTGTTCAGGGTGGCGCCAATCACCGAATCGCCGGGCTTTTTCTCGACCGGCAGCGACTCGCCGGTGATCATCGACTCATCGACCGCCGAGCGGCCCATTGTTACCACGCCATCGACCGGGATCTTCTCGCCCGGCCGCACGACGATGATCTCGCCAGCCCGCACCTGGGCCACCGGAACCTCGGTCTCGACCCCGGCCCGCAGCACCCGCGCCACTGGCGGCTGCAGGTTCATCAGCGCCCGAATGGCCGCCGAGGTCTCGCCCTTGGCCTTGGCCTCCAGGTACTTGCCGATCAGAATCAGCGTGACGATCATCGCGGCGGTCTCGAAGTAGACGTGGCTTTCGAGCTTGAACACCAGCACCGCCAGGCTGAAGAAAAACGCCGTCAGCGCCCCCAGCGCGATCAGCGTGTCCATATTGGCGGCGCCGTGCTTGAGGTTGACCCAGGCACCGTGGATGAAGTCGCGGCCGCTGTAGAACACCACCGGCGCGGCCATCAGGCCAAAGATCCACGGCCACAGATTGTAGAAGGCCGCCATCGTATGGCCTGCCATTCCGGCCATGCTGGCCATCGCCCGGCCCTCACCCCACCAGATCGGCGCGATGAACCCGAAATCGTAGAGCATCGAGAGGACCATCAGCGGGACGCCGAGCACGAGGCCGACGGTGAGCTGGCGGCGCTTGCGGGCGATCTCGGCGCTGCGGGCGTTGGCCTCGCTGTCGTCGGCGGCGTCATCGTCGGCACGCTCGATTACGCCGTAGCCAGCTTTTTCAACCGCGGCCCGCATGCTCGCAAACGAGGCCACATCGGGCAAAAAGGTGACGGTGGCCTCCTCGGTCGCCAGGTTGACGCTGGCCTCCAG
>DAOTUS010000623.1:0-3243 GCA_034437415.1 Herpetosiphonaceae bacterium | reverse complement strand
CGCCGCTGCACCATCGCGAGCCGGGGCTGGTGGGCGCGCTGCTGAATCGCCCGGCCACGGTCAGCGGAATCATCCCCGACGGCATCCACGTCCACCCGGCGCTGGTCGCGCTGGCATGGAAGGCGCTGGGCCCGGCGGGACTCAACCTAGTCACCGATGCGATGGCGGCGCTGGGGATGCCCGCCGGCCAGTATCAGCTGGGCGACTACGCCGTCACGGTCGACGCGACCAGCGCCCGGCTGGCCGATGGCACGCTGGCCGGCAGCACGCTGGCGCTGGATACGGCCCTGCGCAACCTGATGGACTATGCCGGCTGCACGCTCCAGGCGGCGCTGCCGACGGTCACCGCCACGCCCGCCAGCCTGCTGGGGCTGGCCCACGAGCGCGGCGTGATTGCGCCCGGCGCGTTCGCCGACCTGGTGCTGCTCACCCCGACTGGCCACGTGCAGACCACGCTGGTCCACGGCCAGATTGTTTATGATCGGAAGGCTGAATATGGTGCTTGAGTCATTTCTCTACCGTGAAATTCACGAACAGCCCGCCGTTATGCAGCGGGTGCTGGATCGCGAGCTGCCGAATATCGAGCGTCTCGTCGCCGCCATGCGCGAGCATCAGATCGAACACGTCGTTATCGCCGCCCGTGGCACCAGCGACAACGCCGCCCGCTACGCCCAGTACCTGCTTGGCTCGGTCAACGGGCTGCTGGTGACGCTGGCCACGCCGAGCCTGTTTCTGCTCTACCAGCGGCCGCCCCGGCTTGGCCGCGCCCTGGTGCTCGGGATCAGCCAGAGCGGCCGCAGCCCCGACATTGTCGCGGTGCTGCACGAGGGCCGCCGCCAGGGCGTGCTGACCGCCGCGATCACCAATATGCCCGACTCGCCGCTGGCCCAGGCCGCCGATGTGGTGCTGAACCTGCAGGCTGGCGTCGAGCAGGCCGTCGCCGCGACCAAAACCTACACCAGCCAGCTAACCCTGATCGCAATGCTGAGCGCGGCGCTGGCGGAGGACCAGGCGATGAGCGCGGTGCTGCGGCAGCTCCCGGCCCTGGTGACGGCCACCCTGGAGCAGGCCGCGACGATCGGCCAGCACGCCCAGCGCTATCGGTTTATGCAGCACTGTGTGGTGATCGGGCGCGGCTACAACTACGCCACCGCCTTCGAGCTGGCGCTCAAGCTGAAGGAGCTGACCTACAGCAGCGTCGAGCCCTACAGCAGCGCCGATTTCCTCCACGGCCCGCTGGCCCTGGTCGAGCCGGGCTTCCCGATGATTGTGGTGGCGCCCTCGGGGGTGCTGCTGCCGGAGATGCAGCAGTTTATCGCCACCGTCAAGGAGCGCGGTGCCGATGTGGTGGTGATCAGCGACTCGGCGGAGACGCTGGCGCTCGGCCAGGTGCCGCTGACGCTGCCCGCCGGAATCCCCGAGTGGCTCTCGCCGCTGGTGGCGATCGTGCCCGGCCAGCTGCTGGCGCTGCACATCGCCCACTCGCGCGGCTACGACTTCGACCAGCCGCGCGGCATTCGCAAGGTGACGGAGACGCGCTAGGGCTTAGGGTGGCGCAGACCCGTCGTACAGGGTAAGGCGGGTCTCCGCCACCCCTGCACATCAAGATTGATGTGCAGGGGGAATTAAATATTTACCCGATCATTAGACAATGATGATTGACGTGGATAGAACACTGTCAGCAGCTATGAAGGGTAATGCATGACAATTCTAGACCTGATCAGAACCATTCAAAAACGATCTGATTGTATGGTATCGTCCCCGAAAGGATTACCTCGTATTCATACCCATCATCTCCTCCCCGATGATCTCCGGCTTTTTTATGAGGCTTGTGGAGGAATGCACATCCTGAGTGGAACCGACTATCCAGTCCAGATTCTATCGCCACATGACGTCGTGCTAACAAATACGATGATCCTTAAGGGGAGTAGTGAAGCTGATCTTGCGGCATCTAAAAATGATATCACATGGTCTTGGTACACTATAGCCGATGATGGGAATGGGGATTATCTGAGTATTGATCTCAACCTTCCACGACTAGGACGTTGTTATGATAGTTCTTGGGATCGTCATGGAGTTGTTGGTTCATGTCCCATTATTGCCTTAAGTTTTACAGAGCTTCTCCAACAGATCATCCACCAAGATGCGCATGATGCCTATCCCTACTGGCTTCGAGACGATTTTCTCTCACTGGGAGATGCCTACGACTAGCACGCCGTCTGCGCGGTGGTCTCACTATGTTCTAAGAGACCGGGGCGGGCTGCGTTTAACTCCACTTTAAACACCCAGCCGCCCCCCGCTGCGTGATGCCACGCCGGGCTGGGCAGAAATGCTGGTAGAATAGCTTTTTATCCCTGAACAGTTGAGGAAATAGTGTCATGGTTCAGTCACCGTGCCCATATTGCGCCAGCCCGATCACCTTCATGCAGGTTGCGCTGGCCATTTCACCCTGGCACCTGAAGTGTACCCAGTGTCGGCGCTCCGTCGGCCTCAAAGGGTGGGCGCTGGCCATCCTCGGGTTGTATGTGGTCGTTGCGGTGGTGCTGATATCGTTGATAGTGTTTATCTACATCACTGAGCGCACCATTCCACGGGCGTCCATCCCCATAACAATGCTCATCATCGGCGGCGTCGGTCTGATTATAGAGGCGCTTCTGCTCGCCGCCCACCCGTTCAAGCCATAATTTATCTACACGCGGGCCGGGGTCGATTTCTAAACCATTCGCCACCCAGGGTCTCCTTGCTTTAGAGGCGTCCCCAAAATAAGCTTGATGCGCATGAGGGCGGGTCTCTGTACTCGCCGTTTACTCACTCCCAGACCCGCTCATCGCGCAGCTGCCCGGCCTCCGCCAGGCTCTCGGCGGGCACACGCTCCACGGCGCACCTGAGCTTCAGCACGGTGTGCAGCCGCTCGGCCACCTGCTTGACCAGCGCGGCGTCGCCAGCGTCGGCGGCGATCTGCACGCTCAGGATGTCGCGATGCTTGTCGCGGCTGACCACGGCGCTCCAGGCGCGCACCGCTGGCAGGCTGGCAAACGCAACCTGGAGCTGGCGCGGGTAGATGAACAAGCCGCGAACCTTGATCCCCTGGCCCAGCCGCCCGTGAATCCCCAGCAGCCGCGGCGTGGTTCGGCCACACACACACGGCGCATCGCTCAGGATCGAGAGATCGCCGGTGCCGAAGCGGACCAGCGGATAGGTCGGGTTGAGCGGCGTCACCACCACCTCGCCGATCTCGCCCGC
>DAOTUS010000622.1:0-2089 GCA_034437415.1 Herpetosiphonaceae bacterium | reverse complement strand
AGCTTGGCCCCCAGCTCCAAAAAGCGCTCTCCCATCGAGCGTCCGAGACCGGAGCCGCCGCCAGTAATGATGATCACCTTGTCCTTGAGCAGATCGTTTCGAAACACACGTACCTCCTTGTACTGAAAAATAAACGGCAAAATGTCCGGTCGCTGCAATTGCGACCGAGGATGAGCTATGGCTTTTTCTTCGTGGCCCTTCGTGGCCTTCGCGGATCACCCACGAAGCGCCGCCAGATCGGCCCAGAACGTGGGATACGAGACGCTGACGGCCTCGGCCGCGTCGATCACGGTCTCGCCCTCGGCCAGCAGGCTGGCCACGGCCAGCGCCATCGCCAGCCGATGATCGCCGTGGGAGTGCACCGCCGCGCCGTGCAGCTCGCCGCCGCCAGCGATCACCATCCCGTCGGCGGTTGGCTCCAGCTGCGCGCCGAGCGCCCGCAGCTCGCTGACCACGGTGGCGATTCGGTCGGTCTCTTTGGCCCGCAGCTCGTCGGCATCGGCGACCACGGTCTCGCCGACGGCGTGGGCGGCGGCCACCGCCAGCACCGGAATCTCGTCGATCAGCCGGGGGATCAGCGCGCCGTCGATGCGGGTTCCGCGCAGGCCCGCGCCGCGCACGGTCACATCGCCGACTGGCTCGGCCCCCTCCAGCCGCTCGTTGGCCACCGTGATATCGGCCCCCATCGCCCGCAGGACATCGAGCGCCCCGGTGCGGGTTGGGTTCAGCCCAACGCCCAGCGTGGTGATCGCGGAGTCGGGGTGGATCGCCGCCGCCACCCACCAGAACGTCGCCGACGAGGGATCGCCGGGCACGTGCAGCGACAGCGGATAGGGAAACACCGGGTGGATCGGCGGGTGCAGCACCAGCTCATCGGCGCTGATCGTCAGGTCGATCCCCATCGCCGTGAGCATACGCTCGGTGTGGTCGCGGCTGGCGATCTTGCCGGTCAGCCGCATTGGGGCATCGCCGGTCAGCCCGGCCAGCAGCAGCGCCGACTTGACCTGGGCGCTGGCGATCGGCAGCTCGTAGGCGCCGCCGTGCAGGGTGGCGCCGCGAATAACCAGCGGCGCCAGATCGCCGTTGGAGCGGCCATCGATCTGCGCCCCCAGCGCCCGCAGCGGCCCGACAATCCGCCGCTGCGGGCGGGAGCGCAGCGAGGCATCGCCGGAGAGAACGCTCAGAAACGGCTGGCCGGCCAGCAGCCCCGCCAGCAGCCGCAGGGTCGTGCCCGAGTTGCCGCAATCCAGCACATCGGCGGGCTCCCGCAGGCCGCGCAGGCCGCGCCCGTAGACCCGCACCGCATCGCCGCTCTGCTCGATCACGACGCCCATCTGGCGCAGGCAGGCGATCGACGAGAGACAGTCGGCGCCGGGCAGGAAGCCGGTGATCTCGGCGTTGCCCTCGGCGAGCGCGTTGAACAGCACCGCCCGGTGCGAGATCGATTTATCCCCTGGAACCTGGATTGTCCCGCGCAGACGGCGGGCCGCGCTAAGCTTCTGTTGCATCGGCAGACTCCCTCGGCGGGGCTGGCGGCAGCCCCATCTGACGCTCGAAATTGGCCAGCGCCACGATCAACTGATCCTGGCGCACGGCGCTGGTCAAATCGCCACGGGTGCGCTCCAGCACCGCCCGCAGCGCATCGGTGGTGCGGCGCAGTCCGCCAGTCACCGCATCGGGAAAGTCCACCGTGGTCAGAAAGCTATAGATCTCGTCCATCTGATCGAGCAGCCGCTCGCCCTCGGCGACATGGCCGGAGCGCAGGCCGTCGAGAATGTAGCGGCGCAGCTCGCTGGCGGCCTCGGCCAGCCCGTTGAGGTAGGCGGCCGGCTCGACGCCAATCGTCGGGCGGTCGGGCAGCTGGTCGCCGTGGACCAGCGCATAGGTCAGGCGGGCCTCGGCGTACTCCTTGAAGGCATCCTGGGTGTAGCCAGCGTGCAAAATCGCCGGGTAGCCAACCAGCCGCTCGCGCAGATTGCTGGCGTTCTGGCCCGCCTCGGCCAGCAGCGTCAGCGCCACGTCCCACTCGTGGCGGTGGGTGGCGCGAATGGCGTTGGCGCACTGGCGAATCAGGTCGCGCGCCCACTTC
>DAOTUS010000621.1:0-2719 GCA_034437415.1 Herpetosiphonaceae bacterium | reverse complement strand
GACGGCTGAGCAAAGACTACGAGGGGCTGACCACGACCAGTGAGTCCATGATCTATCTGGCGATGATTCGCCTCATGCTCCGCCGTCTTGGCAGCGCATGACCTTTTCAGACAGCTTCTGAGCGATTTTGAAACCACGCAAATACGTTCGATTAATACATTCCTTAAGAACAATACCATGCTGCAAAGATTTTTACCCGAAAACGATCCCCGTATTCAGCAAGAAGTCCGCCTGGGTAACGGTCCTAAATTATATAAACTCCTAGAGCACTTCAGCAAGAACCCAGGTCTGATACAATCCGCTGCCAAACCGCTTGCCGATCTCTATAAGCTGATTTGACAAACTAAGTCTTTCTTTAGCCAATACGAAAGCCTCCCATATGCTTGACGCCCATCGTATCCCAATCGAAGCAACCGCAAGCGCCGTTCTCGAACGGCACCAACCACTCTCGCAATCCATGCTGTGGCACATCCAGCGCCAATTTTTTGAGCAGCAGGGAGTCAACGCGTGGCGGCAGGGGATTGTGCCGCAATACGTTACGAGCAACCCACACATCGCCAACGCCTACGCCCAGATCGTCTTTGGCTTTCTGCGCGATTGCGCTGCCGTAAGGAATGGCTCGGAAGGGGCCGCGTTCCCGCCGCTCGATCCGAGCCAGCCGGTGCATATCATCGAACTCGGCGCTGGGTCCGGGCGCTTTGCCTATCATTTCCTCAAACAGTTCACGGGTTTCTTCCACGCCTCGGCGCTCAGCGATGTGCCGGTTCGCTATGTTATGACCGACTTCGCCCAGCGGACAGTGGATTACTGGCGTCAGCATCCGTCGCTAACGCCGTTCATCGCGGCCGGGCTGCTTGACATCGCTTTGTTTGATGCCGAAGCGCCGCGCGAACTGGACCTCCTGTGTTCGGAAAATCGCCTCGCGCCTGGAGCGGTTAAGAATCCGCTGATCGTGATCGCGAACTACGTGTTCGATGGCATTCCGCAGGACTCGTTCAGCATTCACGATGGTCGCCTGCACGAAAATCTAATCAGCCTGGTTTCAACACAGTCGGCTCCCGACCTGGACGCGCCCGACCTGCTCAGGCGGATCGAGATATCCTATGAGCGCCGGCCCGCTTCAGCGGAGTACTACGACGATCCCGACTTCAATCAGATTCTGCGTGTCTATCAGGAACGGCTGTCTGACACCACCTTCACCTTTCCTTGTGCGGGGTTGCGCTGCCTTCGTTTCTTTGAGCGTCTGGCTGGCGGGCGGCTCATGCTGCTTTCTGCCGATAAAGGCTATGATCGCGAAGAGTCGCTGCTGGGATTAGGCGACCCGGTCCTGAATATTCACGGGAGCTTTTCGATGATGGTCAATCAACATGCCATCGCCCAATACACGATGCTGCGGGGCGGCGCGGCCTTGCAAACCGCGTACCGCCACGCGAGTCTGTGCGTGGCGGCCTCGCTCTTTGGCCAGCCGCCGGGAGGCTATCGTGAAACGCGCCAAGCGTTCGGCGAATGGGTTGCTAAAGGCGGTCCTGACGATTTCTTTACACTTAAAAAGGCGTTGGAGGGCCAGATTGCCGATTTTAGTCTGCAACAGCTTTTGGCCTACCTTCGCTTGAGCGGCTGGGATGCAAGCATCTTCTTGTCCAGCTGCCCGACCTTCCGCGCGCATTTGGAAACCGCCGCGCCACCCTTGCGCCAGGAGCTTCACCGGGCCATCATGCAGGTGTGGAATATGTACTACCCGATTGGCGAAGACGACGACGTGCCGTTTCATATCGGGATGCTGCTCCAGGCCATGGGATTATATCCCGAAGCCCTGGAGTTTTACGAACATTCGCTCCGATTGTGCGGCCCAGACCCCAGCACATTCTATAACAGCGGGATGTGCCATTACAGCCTCCGGCAGCTCGATGCGGCGTTGGCATCAATTCAGCGCGCGATCGAGCTCGATCCGAGTTTCGAGGCGGCCAAAGCGCTGCGGATTCAGCTTCAGGCCGAGGTCGCGTATCGAACCAGCCAGGCGTCGACTGATCCGGCCCGGCCAGATTAACCAGAAATTCCGGCCAGATTAACAGGGATTCCGGCCAGTGGACGGCTACTACCACTCTGCCATGTGACCCCGGTGCTGGGCCACGGTGCAGATTAACGTCGTCCCATCCGGCAGCCGGGGTTGGCGCTCGCGCACCCGCGCACAGATCGCCGTCAGATCGCGATTCAGCTGCCGGTCGTTGAACCCGCTGAACGTCACGACTGTGCGCTCCCCGTCCACCGTGATTGTTCCTGGCAGATCAAAAAAGGGCCGCAGCCGCGCCCACCCGGCCTGGGCATACGTCGCCGGGAAAAACGTGTCCCTAGTCCACATCCCCAGGTTCGCCGCGCACAGTTTGACCACCGTCATCAGCTGATCCTTGCGGTTATCCAGTTCAAACATCGGCGGCGCGTGCGCCAGATCTGCCTGGCTTTGGGCCACCGCATCCTGTTGCGCGCGCAGCTGCTGGAGCGTCACGCTCGCTGCGGCGACGAGCGCGTCCGCCGCCTGCACGCTGGCTTGGAGCGCGTCCGCGTGCTGCTGCGCCTGTGCGCGGTCTGCGGCGCGCACCAGGGGCACGAGATCCGCCGCGCTGTGCGCCGTGCGCCGACACGTCGCGGCCGTCGCCCGCCGCTGCGTCAGCAGACGCTGGGCTTTGCGCGCCTGCTGGGCCAGCCGCGTCGCCCGTTTGGT
>DAOTUS010000620.1:0-16608 GCA_034437415.1 Herpetosiphonaceae bacterium | reverse complement strand
TTGAAATTGTCTCAGCAAAACCCAGATCGACTTTTAATTTCGCCGAGCCATTGCTATCACGGTGACACGACGCTCAAGGCGTTGAGGTGATGAATGGCAAATTGGCGAGGGTATTGATCTAAGCATAAATGTACTCGCGCTCCCCTTCCCCATCCGCTAGAAATGTCCAGCCACAGCGCTTCGCCTGAAATTCTTTGGCATAGTATCGCCCAGGTTGCATCATCGCGGCTTCGCAGGTAGCATGAGGCGAGCTATTTAGCCCACGAGGTTTCAATGTCTGACTCGCATTTTTCAGCGGTGCGCGCGTTCCATGCGGCGATTGGCGCGGCTGGCCCAGCTGCGCCAGCTATTCCCGATCCCACCACCGTTGCGCTCCGCCGCACCTTGCTGCACGAGGAATATACCGAGCTGCTCCAGGCGATCGACTCCGGCGATCTGGCCGCCATCGCTGGCGAGGCGATCGATCTGCTGTACGTCACCTATGGCTTGTGTATGGCCTATGGAATTGATGCCGATGCGGTATTTAGCGAGGTGCATCGCGCCAATCTGGCCAAAGCCGCTGGCCCGCAGCGCCCCGATGGCAAGCAGCTCAAGCCGACCGGCTGGACTCCGCCGGATATTGCCGCTGTGCTGGCCCGCCAGCAGCCCGCCGCCAGCCCGGCCCCAGCCTCGGCGCCGTCGGACCAGCCCGCCACAGGGATCATGCGCATCGAGGTGATGTTCGACGGCGGCGCCGACCCCAACCCAGGCCAGGGCTACGGCTCGTATCGGCTGATCGTCAACGGCAGCGCCCGGTCGATCAAGCGGGTCACATTTCCCGGCCGGATCACCAACAACGAGGCCGAGTACAACACCCTGATTGCGGCGCTGGAGGATATTCACGCCCACAGCCGCGACCTGAACCGCACCGCCGTCGAGATCAAAGGCGACAGCAGCCTGGTGATCAATCAGATCAACGGCACCTGGAAGGCCAAAGATCCACGGATGGCGGCGCTGCGCAATCGCGCCCTGCTGCTGCTCAATCCCCTGGGCCGCTGGAGCGCAACCTGGCACGACCGCAGCAACAGCGTGCGGGTTTTGGGCCATTAGATGACGAGTATTGTGTCACCAATCTACAGGCAGTCCCAATGATCACAGCTGTCGTTGCAGCGCTCCGCCAGCTGCTCAGCACCTGGCCGGGCCGCGCCGTGGTGCTGCTGATCGGCCTTGGCGCGGCCTGGACTTGGTGGGGCGCGCCGCCGCCGCTGGCCACCTCGAATGCGGCCGGTAGCGCCCTGGCGGATACCCGCGCCCGGCTTGACGACCGGGCCAGCGCTCGCGCCGCCGCCGTGGCTGCCGCTGCGCCGCTCGACGGCCCGCGTGGCGACTTCGAGCAGCGTGGTGCGGCGCTGCGCGATCTGCCCGCCGACCAGCGGGTGCTGGCCACCGCTGCGCTGGCCGCCGACGCCCGGCTGGTCGCCCAGGTGGCCGAGGCCGCCGCCGCCGAGCGGGCTGCGCTCCAGGCCTACGACGCTGTGCTGATGGCGCGAACCCGCGATCTCGGCCCGCTCGCCGAGTCGCTGCGCTCGGCCACCTGGCCGATTGTCGAGCACCTCAAGCTCTATCCGTCGCCGCTCGGCACCCGCGCCGACTGGCCGGCCCCCGATGCCGGGTTTTTCACCCGCCGGGCCGCCATCCTGGAGCGCGGCGAGCTGGCGGCGCAGGTCCAGGCGGCGACTGAGATTGGCCGCTCAACCTACAGCCTGCGCCAGCTGCGTGAGCTTGATGCCACCTACCGCAGCGAGCTGGAGCGCTATGCGGCCGGCCTGCAGAGCAGCATCGACGCAAGCGCCACGCCACCCAGCCCGGCCCGCCTGCTTTTGGCGGCGGCGCTGACGCTCGTGCTCGTGGGGCTGCTGCTCGGCGCGGTCGCCCTGCTGAGCAACGGCCCGCCTGACCGCTGGATTGTTGGCGGCGTGATTGCGCTGCTGTTGTGGTATGTGCTACCGATGCCGCTGGCCTTTGGCGGTGGGATCCTGCTGGCGCTGACGATTGCGCTGCGTCCGGCGCTGGCGGGGCTGCTGCCGCTGGCCGCGATTCCGCTCTACTATCGCCCGCGCACCGTTGGCGCACTGTCGTTTCCGCTCAACGAGACCCTGATTGGCTGGATTGGGTTGGCGCTGCTGCTGCGGGCCGCCTGGGCGCTCGGGTACCCACGTGTGGGTGGTGGCTGGCGACCGCGTCTCGGGGCGCTCTGGGCGGAGCTGCGGGCTGAGCGCACCCTGCTCTGGCTGGCTGGGGCGCTGGTCGCGGCGAGTCTGATCAGCCTGCTGGCACCACCGCTGGTTGACCTGCGCGTGGCCACCCGCGAGCTGCGCCGCACCATCGTCGAGCCGGCGCTGTGGGCGCTGATCGTGGCCGTTTTGCTGCGGCGAAGCTGGCTGCGCCCAGACCAGCTGCTGTGGGCCATCATTCTGCCCGCCGCCGTGGTTGCCAGCGATGGGCTGGTGCGCTTTGCGCTTGGGCGTGGCATCTGGGCCACCAGCGGCGTGCCCCGGCTGATCGGGATTCTCCCGAGCTCAACCGCGCTGGGCGTGTATCTGGCGGTGGCGCTGGCCGGTGGGCTGACGCTGGCGCTGGCGGCGCCGTCGGCGGAGCGGCGTGCGGCCGGGCTGCTGAGCGTGCCACTGCTGCTGGGCGTGCTGCTGACCTTTACCCGCGGCGCGTGGATCGGCGTTCTTGGGGCGCTGGCGCTGGTGCTGGTGCTGCGCCGCTCCTGGCGCACCATCGGCGGGCTAGCTGGCGCTGGCACCGCCGCGCTGCTGGGTCTGGGGCTGCTCCAGCCGACCTTGCTGGCGCGAGTGCTGCGGCTGGGCGAGGGCACCGGCAGCGCCCGCCGCGAGATCTGGGCGGCGGCGCTGCGGGCAGTCCAGGACTCACCGCTGCTGGGCCTGGGCATCGACCAGTTCTCGCACGTCGATCCGGCCCGCTACGCGATTCCGCAGATTCGCTTTCTGACCCTGGCCCACCCGCACAATCTGGGGCTGGATGTCTGGCTCCAGCTCGGTGCGCTCGGTCTGATCGTGGTTGTGACCATGCTGGCGCTGACAGCGCGGCGACTGTGGTGCGCCCGCCGCAATCCTGTGGCCCTGGCGGCGCTGGCGATGCTGATCGATGTGGTCGTTCACGGGATGCTCGATCAGACCCTGCTGGGCGGGGATTTATTTTACCTCTGGTGGATGCTGGTTCTGCTTGGATTGTCCGCAACTAATTATGCTAAGGAGGCTGTATGAGTGATGGCTACTTTGTGCTCCCGTGCCGTTTGATCCTACCGACCGAGCAGCGTGAGCGGCTTGAGCGGCTGTGTCGGGGGCGGCAGCAGGAAATTAGTGATGTGGTCAGCGAGATTATCTCCGCCTACATCGAGGAGCTGCCCGACGATCAGCTGGCCGACCCGCGCCCGGAGGTGCAGGGGCCGTCGGTGGCCGAGCAGATTCGCCAGCACGAGCGCGAGCTGCGGCGGCTGCGGATGCGCCAGACTCAGCTTGGGCCGGCGGCTCCGGCCTGGCTGGCCAACTATGTCGTCGACATCGAGCGTGAGCTGGAGCTGCTGCGCGACCCGCAGGCGGGAGCGGCATAATGACTGAGCTTGCTGGACAGGTGGCGATTGTCACCGGGGCTTCAAGTGGAATTGGCGCGGCAACGGCGCGGCATCTGGCGCGGGCTGGCGTGCGGGTGGTTCTGGCGGCACGTAATCTGGCGGCGCTTGAGCAGGTGGCCCGCGAGGTCACCGCACTCGGCAGCAGCGCCCTGATTATCCCCACCGATGTCCGCGAGCCCGCGCAGTGTACAGCCCTGGTGGAGCGAACGCTAGCCGAGTGGGGCCGTCTCGACATTCTCATCAACAACGCTGGACTTGGCTATAGCAACCGGGTCGGCGATCTGAGCGCTGACGAAGTTCGCGCCCAGATCGACACCGATCTAACTGGCGTGATCTGGTGCTGCAATGCGGCGGTGCCGGCCATGCTAAGCGCTGGCCGGGGTGCGATCATCAACATTGGCTCGGTGGCAGGTCGGATTGGGCTGCCAACCTCGAGCGTCTACTGTGCGGCAAAATTTGGCCTGGACGGCTTTTCCCAGAGCTTGCGGGCTGAGGTTCACCGCCAGGGAATTGCCGTCGCGCTGCTCAACCCTGGCTTTGTCGCAACCGACTTTAGCCGCCGGGCCAGCCGTGGCGACGTAGATACCCGCTCGCGCCCAGGCCCCGAGATGAGCGCCGACGAGGTTGCCGCGATGATCCTCAGGCTGCTGCTGCGCCCGCGCCGTCAGGTTGTGATGACCTGGCCATACGCGCTTCTCACCGGGATCAGCCGCCTGCTGCCGGGGCTAGTTAGCTGGGGAATGGCCCGAGTTGGCTCCCGCCTGAAGTAAAGCACCCTGGAATCAAGACGGGGCCGGGGATCTGTACAGATCCCCGGCCCCGTGAGCGTTTAAGCTGGCTGGCCTGCTTAGCGCCCGACCACCGGAAGATAGAATGGTTTGCCCAAGGTATACGTATCCAAGTTGATCGGTACGCCGCCGATGCTGGTTGTAAATGGCACCGAGCTCTGGGTCACCGTAGCGGTATTGGTATACTTTTGATAGACGACCCCGCTGTTGACACGGGTCGCGAATTTAAGAATGACCACACTGCCAGTTGGCGAAGTTGCGGCTGGCACAGTCAGGTTCCAGGTCAGCGTATTGCCGTTCTGGGCTGGGGCAACCCCTGCCACCATGCCAATAAACGACATATTCGTCGGCAAAATATCCTGAACGGTTACCGTAAGCGCCGTATTGTTAGGGTTGGCGACCGAGATCTGATAGATCACCTGATCCCCAATCTTGGGGACTTTTTGGACCACAATTTTGGCCAGAGATGGCGCTTGTGGACAGATCTTGACTGTCGTATCAACCGCACCGTCCTTGCGTGGAATGAGGCCGGCAGGACTGGTGGCAGCAAGCTCGGTATTAACATCGCCCCACACATTCCCAACTTTAAGCGTAACTTCTAGAACAACCTGGGCGCCGAAGCTCCCAACTGGCTTGGCGGGCACGTTAATTCCCGTCCAGCTCACGATCGTCGTTCCATCAGGATTAGTGGTCGTCTGGGGTGCTGCGGTTGCTCCAACAGGGCTGACATACTTTAGTCCAAGCGGCAAGCTAATCACCACTGTGGTACGGGGATACGAGTGCGAATTCGTATTTAGCAGCGTCAGCTTATAGTTGACGGTATTATTCGGCAACACACACGTCGAAGGATTGATGCTTGGCTCAATCGTAATCAGCGCCTGTACATCGACAACCGAGAGACTATAGGTGCTTGACGTGTTGTTGAGTGTCCTTACATTACACGATCCAATACAGCGATTTGTACTATCGCCAGCCGCCGCCGCAATGAACCAGTTTTCATATGTCCCAATACTTTTGCCTGACTGGACAATGAACTTTATTTCCTTCTGGCCACTTGGGGCAATTGGTGACAGCGTCCAGTTGAGTTGAACGCGGCCATTTGCGTGAATTGTTTGGGTTGGAACAGTTGTTACCGAGCTGGTCGGGTCAATCCCAACGTAGGTGAAGCCAATCGGCAGCACATCAGTAAGTGCCACAGTGCTGCTTGGTCCACTTGTATCTTTATTGAAAACTCGAACAGTATAGGTGAACTTATCAATGAGACTCACCTTGGATCGTTCCACGGAATGATTGAACTCGATTTTACGGCAGCTTGCAATAACCGTAACCGCTACTCTCACCGGCGTCTTCCTGCCAATGATTGTCGTAGCGTTATAAAACTTGATTTCGTTATAGTACGTTCCACCAACACAGGTGTTGACATCCCCAGAAATGCGCACAATAAATTCTGCACTAATCGTTTCCCCAGGGGCAACGAATACCAAGGGCCATTGGATGACACGCGTGCTCGGATTATAGGTCGGTACCCCATAGCCACTGATCTGGCTAATAAACTCAAACTGGACTAACTTGTCGTAGAGTCCCAGTTCATATGCTTCATCCTCAAGATTGGTGAGCGATAGGGTAAAGACAACTTCATCCCCAGGCGATCCCTCCGTCTTATCTGCGGTTTTGGAAAGGAGTACATTGGGATTTATTTTTACACAGATATAGACTTCATCAAGGTAGCCAATCTTTTCCTGCCCCAGAACACCAAAGGCCCGTGTGCAGTATTCGTAATAGTCACGTCCCTCGACGATGAGGGAAAAGCGGATAAGCGTTGTCGACTTCGCTGCTACCGGAATATTAAGCCACTCTAGCGTACCATCAATCCCATTTTCAATCGTGTTGGGAGCCTGAAGTGTGCCGTTGACCGTTGAGCTATTGGCTACGTAGCTAAAATTACCCCCAACTGTGCCAGGCAGAGCCGCCCAAACTTTATCAAGGACTACCGCCTGATTACTTGTGTTATCCACATAGATGATATACGAGAAAGGTTGCCCATTATCGACATAGTAACCATTAATCTTATACTTAGAGCTTTCGGGCTCATCGGTCCCCATAAAGATGTTTACACGAGCCTTTAAGCTGAGCGAAAAAAAGTATATTGGTGAGCAGGTGTTCGGTACATTCGATCCAATCGCTGGTGTAACCCAGATCGAGCCACGGTTGACGGAGGTGGTATCAAAGTACCCGCTCCGAACCTTCAGCGTAAATATTTTTTCAACTGCAACAAGTCGACTTGGTGCAGCGGGCATGTTAAATACCCAGGTAAGGGTGCTGCCAAATTGTCCGACTGGTGATTCGCTGGCTAGGGCTGGGTTGGCGGTGCCCGCCACGTATACCGCATTGGCAGGCAGTTTGAACTGAAGATTTGCTGCCGTTAAAGGCTTGTCCCAAAAACTCTGGACGACAATTGTAATGACGGTTTCTTCGCCATACGCAATTGAACTCGGATTCGACGTAACCGACTTGATGGATAATGGGATTACGACTTTATAATCAACCGGTTTTCCTGCAAGGACGTGGCGTTTACCATTGTAGATTGGCAATTCATCGCTGGTTATGTCAAAAAGTGTATTGTTTAGTTTGCCACAGCTGTTGCTTGCCGCACTATCATCAAGCTTTTTATATACGACCTTGAAGCTCCGTGATTCGCCAGGATTTAATCGCGGAATAATCCAGGTGATTACGTTAGCGTTGATGGTATAGCTGCCTTCAGCAGATATAAGTTCGCTGCCAATCGGGAACGTGTCTCGCACGATCACATTGGTGGCTGCAGTAGCATCGGCGCGAAGCTGTCCATTGATACTATCGCCACTCCCGGTTGCATTGCCTACAGTGATTGTAAAAGGAGCCGATTCAAGCGGGTAAAGTACCACATTTGGGGTAATCGTTTTACTAATCCGCAAAGGTGGGCCCACGATCAGTGAAGTGGCTGTTAGCTCGGAGGAAGGCGCAGTTTCGCCGTTGACATAGATTTTCCCGGATGCGGACGGACGGCGTACATCGGCGCCGCCAGGCAAGCTGGTTGGGTATGCACCCTTATAGATGAGTAAGTGAATGGTGAAACCACCGCTTTCACCGGGGTTCAGGGTCGCAATGTTGTAGCGCACACCACCAGTAATATTGCCGGCAACTGTAATTGCTGGCCCAAACGCTAAATCTTTTACAAATCCACACCCTGTTACCGTCGTTGTGGGAAGGGGACAGTATTGCCAGGCTGCGGAGTTTTCAACATAGCGAAAATTGTTCCAGACAGTGTCTATGCTCAGGCTTGTCGTGGCCGTATTGCCGTTGTTTTTATAGCTAAATGAATAGGTAATGTATTCTGAGTGGCGAACTATAGGCTGGACTGATACCGAGATCGCAACTGTACCCTGGATTGTCCGGGTGCTAAGCGGCGATTCTGGTACCACCGATTGGTTCGGTGCTTCAGGCGTTCCTTCGACGCTAGGAAGTGGTTGGACGTCATCTGTGGCTGGATCGTAGATTTCGCCATCAAACGGTCTGGTTTCTGGCTGTGTCGGCAGCTCTTCACTCTGCGCTGGGGGAACGGTAGAGTCTTGGGCCTGCATTGGTGCTGCCGCGCTAAAGAAGGCGGCTAGTAGCATGGCTATCGCCACCAGCGAGAACCAGCGTTGGGTCAGACAAACGTTTGCTATCATGTTAAACTTACTCCTCAGGGCTGTCTATAAAGTTGATGTCTCGAGCGTGTTTAAAAAATCCGTTGCAAAATAGTGCTTAAAATAGCACTACTTTATGCTGAATGGAATCTATGGGACGCCATGTTGCAATCGAGCATACATTATTCTTGTGCCGAATAACATACGCTATTGGTACTGTTGTAGTTACAGGTATTAGGTGTGGTCTCTCTCAATGAAACGATCCGCTGGGTAACCCTTGCTGCTGAACAACTCCTCTCAGATACAGGTTGCCTTCTCACCCTTTTTTGACGAGGTTAGCCTCGATGGTATCATGGGGAGTAGAATATCGTCAACTTAAATAGTGTTGATAGTGGATATATTTAAATAATTTAATGAGATAAAACCTATGACACCCTCAAAAAAACAACGGCTTGATCTGGTTATGGTTGAACGTCAGCTTGTCCCCACCCGTGCCAAGGCTCAGGCCCTGATTATGGCTGGTGATGTCAGTGTTGGTGGTGAGTCGCAGCTTAAGGCTGGGATGCTGGTTGATCCAGGCGCCGAGATTGTTCTGCGCGCAACCTTGCCTTACGTCGGGCGCGGCGGGCTGAAGCTGGCCCACGCGCTGAACATGTTTAACCTCGATCCAGCTGGCGCCACCGCGCTCGATGTTGGCGCCTGTACCGGCGGTTTCTCCGATGTGCTGCTCCAGCGCGGGGCCGCCCAGGTGTATGCAATTGATGTCGGCTACGGCCAGTTAGATTGGCGGATTCGCCAGGATCCACGGGTTACGGTGCTGGAACGAACCAATATTCGCTATCTCGAATCCCTGCCGCCAGGGCCAAATCATGCGCCGGTTCTTGCTGATTGTGGGGTTGTCGATGTCTCTTTTATCTCGTTGAGCCTGGTTCTGCCCGCGATGCAACGGCTGCTCAACCCCAGCCATTGGATCGTCGCCCTGATTAAGCCACAGTTTGAGGCTGGCGCAGAGAATGTTGGGAAAGGTGGCATCGTGCGCGATCCGGCCGTCCATCGCATGGTGATCGAGCGCATGGTTGGCACCGCCGAGGCGATTGGCCTGACCACCGTTGGCCTGACCCGCTCACCGATTACTGGCGCCGAAGGGAATATTGAATTTTTGGCCCACTTTGTTCCAGCCTCAGCCCTCCATCAGCCTGTAGCGCTCCCGGCTGTCCTGATCGAACTGGGCATTGCGCTGTGAAAGTGGCTCGCTATGGATGAATGGACCCACGAACGCCATCAAATGGTCGCTGACCAGATTCAGCCGCGGAATATTCACGACCAGCGCGTCCTGAGCGCAATGGCCAGGGTTCCGCGCCACCTTTTTGTGCCCCCAAATCTGCGGATACACGCCTATGACGATGGCGCGCTGCCAATCGCTGAGGGCCAGACGATTTCTCAGCCCTATATTGTGGCGCTGATGGCGGCAGCGCTCCTGCTCCACGGCGCCGAGCGAGTGTTGGAAATTGGCACCGGCTCGGGCTATGCCGCCGCCATTCTCGCGACTCTGGCCGCAGACGTGATTACGATCGAACGCCATCAGCCGCTGGCCCAGACCGCCGCCCAGCTCCTCGATCAGCTTGGCTACACCAACATCACTGTTGTCGAGGGTGATGGCTCGCTTGGCTGGCCCGCCGCCGCTCCCTATGATGCGATCAGCGTGCCAGCCGGCGCTCCCGATGTGCCGCCGGTTCTGCTCAAGCAGCTTGCCGATGGCGGCCGCCTGGTGATTCCGGTTGGGCCATCTGAAGAGCAGCGTCTGCTGCGGTTTGTGCGCCAGGGCGCCCAGTTTAGCCGCGATGACCTTGGCCCCGTACGCTTTGTCCCGCTGATCGGGGCCGCCGGATGGAGTCATCATCATCATTCAGCCCAGCATGATTCGCGCGGGTGAACATTGCCCGATCCGCCACGATCAGGCATAATACTAGAAGAACGAGGAGTCTACGATGTTTAGCAATGGCGGATATCCGTCCTCCGATACGATGCTCGGACGGCGCAACGAAAAGCTTGAACTGCTCAAGGCCTGGGGCGGATCCTCACTGGCCTTTGCGCTGGCCGAGTGGACCCAGGGGCGCTTGAATCTGCCTAAAGCCCTGGCGATTATGGCGATCACGGCTGGTCTGGGGATTATTCTGCACGAGCTGGCCCATCGGGCGGTTGCGCGGCGCTTTGGCAGCGAAGCCTACTTCATGGCCAACGACTCGATGCTGGTGGTGTCGGTGCTGGTGGCGCTGTCGGGCTTTTTGGTGGCGGCACCTGGGGCGGTCTGGCACCGTGGCTATCTTACCAAACGCCAGAGCGGCCTGGTTGCGGCGGCGGGTCCGGTGACTAATATGGTGCTGGCGGTAATATTTTTGCTGCTGATACCGCTCTTCAACTATCTCCAGATTGAGTTTCTCTTCTTTATCGCAGTGTATGGCTATATCATCAACGCGCTTCTCGGGCTTTTCAATATGATTCCCTATGGCCCGATTGATGGGGCCAAGATTATGGACTGGGATATGCGCGTCTTTGTTGGCATGGCCTCGGTGGGGGCGCTGCTCTTTGTTGTGCAGTATTTCCCCATCACCAGAGCGCTGTTTGCCTACGGATTCTAAGATTGGCGACGGGGAGAGCGACCCGCCGCGCTCCAGGCTTCTATTCGCTTCATTTACCCGGAGGATACCCTATGCGCCGACCGCTGCTAGCGGGCAATTGGAAAATGAATACGACCCTGACCGAAGGTGTCGAGCTCGTTGAAGCCTTGATTGAGCAACTCGGCGATCTGTCCGATCGTGAAGTTGTGGTCTGTCCGCCATTTACGGCCCTCGGCGCGCTGGCGCCGCTGCTTGATGGCTCCCCGATTCAGCTTGGGGGCCAGAATATGTTCTATGCCCTTAGCGGGGCGTACACTGGCGAAATCTCACCGACTATGCTGCGGGAGATCGGTTGTGTGTATGTCATTCTTGGCCACAGCGAGCGCCGCCAGTATTTCGGCGAGGACGATGCACTGATCAATCGCAAGGCGCTGGCCGCCCTGGAACATGGTTTGCGGCCAATCGTTTGCGTTGGCGAGGTCAAAGCCGAGCGCGATAGCGGTCGCGCCGAGGAGGTCGTTGTGCAGCAGCTTCGGGGCAGCCTGCTGAACATCAAGCCAGAGCAGATGCAGGATCTCGTGGTTGCCTATGAGCCAGTCTGGGCGATCGGCACCGGCGATACGGCGACGCCCGCCGATGCTCAGGCGATGCACGCGACCATTCGGCGCACGCTGGCTGAGCTGAGCGACGCGGCAACCGCCCAGACGGTGCGTATCCAGTATGGCGGCTCAGTCAAGCCGGATAATGTCGATGAGCTGATGGCTCAGCCAGATATTGATGGCGCACTGGTCGGCGGAGCTTCGCTCAAGGCCAGCGATTTTGTAAGGATTGTCCGTTTTCAGTAGCCCAGTGAGGTAGCTGTCGATCAGCGGGTAGAATGCGACGCATTCTGCCCGCTGATTTTTTATGCCCCGTGCGCCTCGATCAGCACTTCCACCACCCGATCGCGCCCGGCCAGGTCGGGGAGCACCGCCACGCTGGCCGCGTTGAAGGTGCCGCGAGCCAGCGCCGCCACCGCAGCGCCCTGCCACGCGCCAATCTCCAGCAGCACGGCGCTAGGCTGGGTTTGACATAAAACTCGCGCCGCCGCTGGCAGCAGAGTGCGGTAGGCCTTCAGTCCGTCGGGCCCACCGTCGAGGGCCAGATGGGGCTCGTGGCGGCGGACACCAGGATCAACCTCGTCGAGCAGGGTGTAGGGCGGATTGCTGACCACCAGATCGACGGCCTCGGGCAGCGCCGCAAAGCCGTCGCTGTGCAGCAAGGTGACCCGCTCGCCAAGCTGATGGCGGGCCACGTTGTGCGCCGCCACTTCCAGCGCCGCCGGGGAAAGATCGAGCGCGTAGATGCGGCAGCGCGGCACGTGGGCGGCCAGGGCAATCGCGATGCACCCGCTGCCGGTCCCCAGATCGGCCACCACCAGCGGCCGCTCGGCAGGCTGCGTGGCGATCCAGGCCAGCGCCCGTTCGACCAGCAGCTCGGTCTCCGGGCGCGGCACCAGCACGCGGGCATCGACGAAAAACGGCAGGCCATAAAAATCCCGCTCCCCAACCAGATACGCAATCGGCTCCAGGTTCATCCGCCGCTCAACTAAATCGTTAAGCGTCTGCCACTGCGCCGCAGTTAACGCCTGGCTGCTGTGGGCAAGCAGGTGCGCCCGGCTGCGTCCGACCACAGCGCTCAGCAACACCGCCGCATCAAGCTGTGGGGTTGGCGATGTTGCGGCGAGCCGACTCTGCGCAGAGTGCAGCGCTGCGGCAATGGTTGGCGGGCTAATCGACATCAGATATTCCTCATCACAATGACATAAGTGCGTAATGCATGCGTAATCTCAACCTCTAGTTTATCCAATGCCGCTCGGGCATCATGAGCACAGACATAACCCACACACACAACCACGTAGGAGGTGACATTATGGACAGAGGTGTGATTTTTTTTGTATTACTTGTAGGCATTATACTGTTGATTCTACTTGTAATTGTTTCGTCCAGCGATGATTCGGCAGGCTCGGCAATTGTACAGTTTATTCAGCTCCATGTGCCTAAGTGGCTGATTTCTTGACAAGCGCCCAATGCATGGCTACTATCCACACAACTCGTATTCTTTGGTGAAAGGCGCTGATTGTGAGCGAAGCATCGTCACAATGTATTGCATTGATTGGCCCAAGCGGGGCTGGCAAGTCAACCGTTGGCCGCCGCTTGGCTCAGCAACTTGGTTGGAATTTTATTGATCTTGATAGCTTGATCGAGAAACGCGCCGGTATGCTCACCAGCGCAATCTTTGCCCAAGAGGGCGAGCTTGGGTTCCGTGATCGCGAGTCGGCGGCGCTGGTGGAGGCGCTGGAGATAACCCCGCTGGTGATCGCATGTGGCGGCG
This sequence comes from Herpetosiphonaceae bacterium, assembly GCA_034437415.1. Lineage (GTDB taxonomy): Bacteria > Chloroflexota > Chloroflexia > Chloroflexales > Herpetosiphonaceae > JACCRK01. Next base: position 3,524 of record DAOTUS010000620.1, on the reverse strand, counting down.
GCGTGATCACCCGCATGTTCAATCGAACCGTGCTGCGCGAGCAAACCTGGTGCGTGTATCTGACCAGCACGATTGAAACCCTGGCGGCGCGCATCGGCCGCGATGAGGCCAATCTGCGGCCGCTGCTCGCCGATGCGATGGTTGAGCGCCTGGCGGTGATGGTGGGCGAGCGGCGGCCGATCTATGCCTCGCTGGCCAACTGGACCATCCACACCGATCAGCTCCAGTCGGCGGTGGTCGCCGACGAAATTGTGCGGGCCTGGTATCTTAACCAGCAGGCCGCGCCAACCCAGGTGCGGGTCCACGGCGGCACCTATCAGCTTAAGAATGGCCCCTATGCGAGCTTGCCCGATGAGCTGGCGCGGCTTGGCTTAGGCGGTGCCTGCTGGCTGATCAGCGATAACCAGGTTGGGCCGCTGTATGCTGAATCGGTTCAGACGGCGCTGGCGGCATCGGGATTTAAGTGTGAGCTGCTGCAGATCCCGGCTGGAGAGAGCAGTAAATCGCTGCACCAGGCCGGGCTTTTGTATACCTGGCTGCTGGAACATGGTGTGCAGCGGGGCGATACGGTTATCGCGCTTGGCGGTGGCGTGGTCGGCGATCTCGCGGGCTTTGTGGCCGCCACAATCTTGCGCGGTATTGCCGTGATCCAGCTGCCGACCACGATTCTGGCCATGATTGACAGCAGCATTGGGGGCAAAACCGGAATCAATCATCCCCGTGGCAAGAACTTAATCGGCTCGTTTCATCAGCCGCAGCTGGTGCTGGTTGATGAGAGCGTGCTGCAATCGTTGCCCCGCCGGGAGCGGGCCGCTGGCTGGGCCGAAGCGGTCAAGCACGGGGTGATCGCCGATGCGGCGCTGTTCGCCGATCTCGAGCGAGCCGCTGGCACATTGAACGATCTCCCCGCTGAGGTGACCCGTGACCTGCTGCTGCGGGCGGCGATGGTCAAAATAGGGGTGGTCAACCGGGACGAGCGCGAGTCAGGCGAGCGGATGCTGCTCAACTATGGCCATACGCTCGGCCAGGCCATCGAGGTCGCAACTGGCTATACGCGCTATCTGCACGGCGAGGCGGTGGCAATTGGCATGACCTTTGCCGCTGAGCTGGCGGTGCGGCGCAATCTGTGGAGCGCCGCCGATGCCGCCCGCCAACGGGCGGTGCTGGAGGCGCTGGAGCTGCCAACCTCGCTGCCCGCTGACCTCGACCTGGAGCAGACGCTGGCCGGGCTGAACCTGGATAAAAAACGGGCCAACGGGGTGGTGCGCTGGGTGCTGCCGTCGGCAATTGGCAGCGCCTTTGTGGATACCCATGTGCCGCCAGCGCTGGTGCAGGAGGTGCTGGAGGAGTGGCTTGGTCGGGCGTCTCGCTAGGCTAAATCAGTCCCAGTCAGCGCTATCGTTCTGCGGCCACGGCAGCGGGGGATTGCGCAGCGAGTCCATATAGGTTTGCAAAATCAGCGTCGCGGCCATCTCATCAACGTGATCGCGGCGCTTGCTTTTTTTCATGCCCATTGCTTCCAGCGAGCGATCGGCCGCGACGCTGGTCAGGCGCTCATCGTACAGCGCAATCGGCACGCTAACCCGCTTGCCAAGCTCACGGGCAAAGCTTTGGATCACCTCGGCCTGGGGGCCAATCTCACCACGCAAGGTCAGGGGCAGCCCGATGACGATCTGGACGACTTCGTTTTGCTCAACGAGCTGGCGGATTCGCTCAAAGGCCGCCTTGGGCGGCTGGGCGTCCAAGGTTGGCTGGCCGGAGGCTACAATTCGATCGGGGTCGCTCATGGCAACCCCGATCCGTTTACCGCCAACATCTAAAGCGATAATTCGGCCTTGGCTGGTAGATTCGTTCACTTTTGCACCACAATCTTAATCTGGGCCGCATTGTCAGGCAATTTTTCGACCTCGGGCAGCGAGTAGGCCGCCCCAATTAATCCCCGTTCATAGAATTCTTGCAGCTTTAGCTGGGCCTCCTGGATGGTCAATCCCTGCAGCCCGGCCTGAATCTCGGCCTGGACTTCAGGTGAGATCGCCTGGTCGCTGGCTTTGGGCGCGGTAACAATTGTGGCCAGCAGCAGGTTGGCGCCATCGTCGCTCAAGCGCAGGCTGGTGCTCACAATATCGGTGGTTTCCTGGTTGAAGCCAGGCTCTTTGATCTTCAGGGACTTTGGCAGCGCCCGCGCCAGCTGATCGGCAAAGGTTGGCTGGGACGGGACGGCCAGGCCACGGAAGTTGGCGGTCAGCACCAGCTCAAACTCACCATCGGTGTCGGGGATCGGCCGGGTCTGCATATCGTAGAGCAGCGGATTCTGCACCAGCGCAGCAACATCAGGTCTGAAATCAATCCCCGCCACCTCTTCGCCGGCCTGCAGTAGGGTCTTTAGCTGATCGGGGACGGCCTGGCGAAAAAGCGGCACCGCCTGATTGAGCAGCGGGCGAATATCCGCCTCGGTCGGGATTTTCAACAAGATGTTGGTGCCGCCCTCGATTGGGTTAGGATTCACCCCAAACAGCGGACCTTCGTAGTCTTCAATCACCCAGGCGGTATTCGTGTTCGGGGGTACATTATACTGTTCGCCAGCCGCCACCGCAGTAATCGGCGCATCAGTCTGCCCAAACTGAACGCCTGAGAGGCTTTGCGTGGCTGCGGGCACCACAACATCCAGGGTTAGCAGATAGCTGACGCTCTGGCCCTGCTGGTTGGTGGTGGTGACCCGCGTATTCGCCGCGAGGGGAAAATCCTGCGTGTTTCGATTGATGATTGCAACCGTGCCGCTGGCGGTCTGGTCGGGCTGCGCGGTTGGGGTTATGACGGTGCCACGGACGGTTACCGAGACCGGCATCTCAATCGTCCGGCCCTGAATGGCCGCCGAAGTGGGATCGTTGATTGGGTTTGCGGCATAATTTATCCGTACATCGTCGTAGGTTGTTCGGCCGACCCGCTGCGTTGGCGGGCTGACCGTGACGGTGGTTGGCGGATTACGGAAGAAAAAAAACCAGACTGCAAACCCTGCCAATAGCAGCAGCAGCCCAATCAGCAGGGTAGATCGTGAGAGACTCGGTTTCGTTGCGGGCAAAATCTCCATGCTGGTGGCGGTGGTTGCGCCGCCGCGCCCGAACAGGCCCTTGCGCGGCGGCTTTTCGAGCTTCTCGCGCTTGGCTTTGGAGAGCTGGCGGTTCATGTCAGCTTTGGTTAGCTCGATATCCTCGGCGCGAATCCGCGGACGTGCTGGTGCGGCGCTGCTACTCTCGCCGCCGCTCAGCACATCGGACAGATCGTTGAAGCCATCGAAATCCCACGCAGCATTGCCGCGCGCCTTTTCGTGATCGGGCAGCGCCTCCTCACCACCCAACGACGCGATCGACAGGCTATCCAGTGCCGAGGCCCAGTCGTCCTCCGGCTTTTGAGCGGGGAAGCTTGGCTGCTCAATCACAATTGTATCGGCGCCGCGCAGTGAGCTGGCGGTTGATGGGGCCGTCGGGAGAGCCTCCAGCGAGGCCAGGAAATCCTCTTCCAGGCTC
>DAOTUS010000619.1:0-6302 GCA_034437415.1 Herpetosiphonaceae bacterium | reverse complement strand
CATGCCGGCCACTCCCGTCGACCCCAGCCTGCCGACCCCAACCCCGAGCGGGCCAGGCGGCGTGGAGCCACCGGCCGAGATGGTGCAGGTGATGGAGCGGATTGAGCAGGAGGTGATCGCGGTCCGCGGTCTGCCCGAGGAGCGGCCCGTCGAGCGCCGCTTCCTGACCCGCGCTGAGCTGCGCGCCTACATCGTCGCCGAGATGGAACAAGAGAGCACGCCCGACGACTATCGCCACAGCGCGCAGGAGCTCTGGATGCTGGGCCTGGGGCCGCAGGATCTCGACCTGGAGACGCTGTTTGTCGACCTGCAGACCGAGCAGATCGCCGGGTTCTATGATCCTGAGACCGATACGTTTTATCTGGTTGGCGATAGCCCAGCCCTGTCGCCGATCGACCAGATCACCTACGCCCACGAGTTCAACCATAATCTGCAGGATCAGGCCGTCGATCTAAACGCCGGGCTGGAGCAGAACGAGTTTGATGCCGACCGCTCGCTGGCCTATCGCGCCGTGATTGAGGGCGATGCGACCCTGCTGATGAACCAGTGGACCCAGGATTATCTGCTGGGGACGTTGGAGCAGAACGAGCTGCTGGCGATGGTCCAGGAACTGCAGGAGCAGCAGGAGCAAAGCACGGTGCTGGATAGCGCCCCAACCATTTTGCAGGCCGGGCTATATTTTCCCTACCAGGAGGGCCTGGCCTTCGTGCAGGCGCTCTACGATCAGGGCGGCTGGGCGGCGGTGACGGCGGCGCTGAGCGACCCGCCAACCTCGACCGAGCAGATTCTCCACCCCGAGAAATATCTGTCGGCCCAGCGCGACGAGCCCAACCTGCCGGTGCGCTTCGATCTGACCGCCACGCTTGGGGCCGACTGGACCACCGCCACCACCAGCACGCTCGGCGAGTTCGATCTGCGGGTGCTGCTGGAGGATACGGCGGCGCAGGGCGACATCAACGCCGCCGCCGCTGGAATTGGCGGGATTCGCTACGCCCTGTACGAGAGCGCGGCCCAGACCCCGCTGCTCCAGCTGGTCGCCCGCTGGGACACCGCCGCCGATGGCGCTGAGTTCCTCAGCGCCTTCCGCTCCACGCTCCAGGGTTCCGGCGATGTGCTCACCCGCGGTGATGTTTTCGTGGCGATCAAGGCCAGCGGGGCCGAGTTCACCCTGCTCTTCAGCCCCGATGAGGCCGCCCTGCGCAGCGCCCTGGTCGCCTTGCCGTAGCCGGGTGGCCAAATGGCATCCACCTGCTACCGACAATGGTATAATTCTGCCGCTCTGGATCGCGCTTAACGTTTTGAACTCTAATTTCTACTTGGAGGGTCTATGTCACGGTTGGATCACGATGCAAATGAGTGGCTGTGTAAGATTGTGCTGTTTGGCCCGCCGACCATCGGGACGGTCAAGCTGGCCGCCCAGCTCGTCACCGCCCTGCCCGCCGGGGAACGCGAGGTGCTGTGGGACGCGCCAGTTGCCAGTGATTCGACGTTGGTGGCGCGCTATCGCCCGGCAGCCTCGGCGCTGGTCGATATTCAGCCGGTCTATTCAATTCACGCCTTCCGCGCGGCTGGCTCCAGCGCGACCGACCGCCAGCATCTGCTCGGCAATGTCGATGGGGTGATCCTGCTGCTCGACTCCGACAACCTTGACGCCTCTGGCTTTGCCGAGCGTGAGCTGGAGCGCTTTCTCGGCATGTTTGGCAAGATGATCTCGACGATGCCGGTCGTGTTTTTATCCTCAACTCCGCTGGCCGAGGATCAGCGCACGTTGCTCAACCCGCGCAACCAGTCGCTGTTCGCTGGCGATACGCCGGCCTCGCTGACCCGCTCGCTGACCACCCTGACCAGCCTGCTGGAAGAGGACTCGGGCTTTGCCGGGCTGGGCTTTGATGTTGAGGCGTTTGAGAGCGAAGAGGCCGCTGGCGACGACGAGGACATCGAGTTCGATGATCTACATGCCTACGATGATGATGATGACGTCAAATAATCTCTTACACTTGCGCCCGGCCCGCCTGGCCGATCGGGCGCCAGTCATTGGCTGGTGCAACCAGCTCTGGAATGGCGAAGAGGATTATATCGGCGAGGTCTGGGACGCCTGGCAGGCCGAGGGCAATTTGTTTGTCGGCACCCAGCCGCCCGCCGACCTGCCCGTCGGCCTGCTGCGCATGCGCATGCTCTCGGCCGACGAGGCCTGGTTTGGCGGCCTGCGCATCCACCCCGACCTGCACGGGCGCGGCGGCGGGCGCCAGCTGATCAATACCGCCGTCGAGTGGGCCCGCGAGCGCGGCGCAACCTCGCTCGGCTATATGACCGAGACCGCCAACGAGCGCATGCACTATCTCGGCGGCGTGATGGGCTTTAACCGCCTGGGCAGCATCACCTGGGTGCGGCTGACTCCCGCCAGCCTGCCCCACGCCCCCACGACGGTGCAGCGCGACCCGGCCCTGGTCGATCTGGACCACGCGCCCAATCTGGCCGCCCAGCAGGGCCGCTATGTTAGCGATTGGACCATGCGCCGCCTGACCCGCGAGCGCCTCCACCGCCACGCCGAGCGCGGCGAACTCATGATCAACGCCAGCGCAACTGCCTGGATGATCCTTGAGCCCGATCCGCCGCGAGTCAGGTATCTGACCCACGCCGAGGGCAGCACCAGCGCAATTCAAGCGCTGCTGGCCCACAGCCTGGCGCTGCCCAACACGGAGTATGGAATTCTTTGCCCGGCCTGGGATGCTGCGCCGCTGCAGGTGCAATGTTTAGCGCTTGGATTTGCCGACGGGCAGGAATATTACAGCCTGTTTGAACGCCCAGTCTAATCGCTAAAGCCAAACCCAAAATAGCGCCCATAGACGCATTGAAGGAGCCCTTCGAGGCGCGATAGTTCATGGTGTATAATCGCAGACAATCTTTCATTTTCTGCCCGGATGGTGCAGCGACTTCTTGGTAAAATCCCGCATCTGAATGGCTTCAGATCCACCAATTATGATTTTCAACTGCTTAATTGTTGACTTTAGTTTGGGGTTTCTATGAAAAGTGCAGAGCTACGGCAGCGTTTTCTCGACTATTTTGCCCGGCAGCAGCATATGGTGGTGCCGAGCAGCTCGTTGATCCCTGCCGATAATCCAACCTTGCTATTTACGGTCGCCGGCATGGTTCAGTTCAACGATGTGTTTCTCGGCCGCGAGAGCCGCCCGTATAGCCGCGCGGTCAGCTCGCAGAAATGTCTGCGCATCTCCGGCAAGCAGAACGACCTGGAGAATGTCGGGCCGTCGCCGCGCCACCACACCTTTTTTGAGATGCTGGGCAATTTTTCGTTCGGCGATTACTTCAAGCAGGAGGCGATTCGCTTCGCCTGGGAGTTTCTGACCCAGGAGATCAAGCTCGATCCTAAGCGCCTGTGGGTAACGATTTTCGAAGGCGACGACCAGATCCCAGCCGATGAAGAGGCCGCCGAGTTCTGGAAACAGTATGTGCCCACCGAGCGGATTTTACGCTTCAGCGCCAAAGATAACCTGTGGTCGGCCGGCGATGTCGGGCCACGCGGCCCATCTTCGGAAATTCACTACTACCAGGGGCCGGACATCGCCAATCAGCGCCCCGAGGGTGTGAACTCGGACGACAGCGACGACTATATGGAGATCTGGAACCTGGTGTTTATGCAGTACAACCGCGACGAGGACGGCACGCTGACGCTGCTGCCCAAGCCGTCGATCGATACGGGCATGAGCCTTGAGCGCCTGCTCGCGGTGGTCCAGGGCGTCCAGCGCAACTACGAGACCGACCTGTTCACGCCGATTATCCACACCATCGAGGAGCTGCTCGGCGCGTCCTCCGATCACTACTTCGAGCACCGCGACGCCTATCACGTGGTCGCCGACCACAGCCGCTCGATCGCCTTTATGATCGCCGATGGGATGCGCCCAGGCAATGAGGGCCGCTCGTATGTGCTGCGCCGCCTGCTGCGCCGCGCCGCCTACTTCGGCCAGACGCTGGGCTTCAAGCAGCCGTTTCTGGCCCAGACTGTGCGCAGCGTGATCGATATTATGGGCGCGGCCTACCCCGAGCTGCGCGCCAAGGCCGACTATATCGCCGAGCTGGTGACCGCCGAGGAGGAGCGCTTCAACAAAACCCTGGCCGCTGGATTACGCCAACTTGAGGGCATGCTGGCCGAGCGACCTGACCCGAGCGCAATTTTCAGCGGCGCCGATGCCTTCAAGCTCTACGACACCTTCGGGTTTCCGCTGGACCTGACCATGAAAATTCTGCAGACCCGCGGGATCAGCGTCGATGAGGCCGGCTACGCCAGCGAGCTGGAGGCCCAGCGCAAGCGCGGCCAGGGCGCGGCCCAGTTCAAAAAAGGCGCCACCGGCGAGCGCTGGGCCGAGCGCAATCTGCCGCCGACGACCTTCACCGGCTACCACGAGCAGCAAACCTGGGGCCATATTCTGGCCCTGGAGGTTGACGGCGAGGATCTCGGCACCGTGCAGCGCGGCCAGACCGCCTTCTTTGTGCTCGACCGCACGCCGTGCTACGCCGAGAGCGGCGGCCAGGTTGGCGATGCCGGGCTGCTGATCGGCCCCAATGGCAAGCTGCAGCTTGAAGATGTCCAGAAGCCCGCTCCCGGCGTCTTCGTCCATCGCGGCCGGGTCATCGAGGGCACGATCAGCCTGAACGAGCAGGTTGAGATCCAGGTTGATGCTGAGCGGCGCCGCGATATTGTCCGCAACCACACCGCCACCCATCTGCTCCACCGGGCGCTGCGCGACGCCCTGGGCGAGCACGCCGAGCAGAAAGGCTCGCTGGTGGCGCCCGATCGGCTGCGCTTCGACTTCAACAATCAGCGCGGGCTGACCCACGAGCAGCTTCAGCAGATCGAGACAATGGTCAACGCCTGGATTCGGGCCGACTCGTTGGTTCACGCCGCCGAGATGCCCCAGGCGGCGGCGAAAGAGCTTGGCGCAATGGCCCTGTTCGGCGAGAAATATGGCGATATCGTGCGGGTGGTCACCGTCGGCTGCGCCGAGCAGCATCCCGCCGATACCGCGCTGGGCGACCCCGCCGCCAGCGCAGCTGCCGTGCACACCACCAGCGAGGCCGGGGTCTGCTCACGTGAGCTGTGTGGCGGCACCCACGTCCGGCGCACTGGCGAGATCGGCTTCTTCCGCATTATTGGCGAAGGCTCGGTCGCCGCTGGCGTTCGCCGGATCGAAGCCCTGACCGGGCGCGGCGCCGCCGAGTGGGTCGTCCAGCAGACCGAAACCCTGCGCACGCTGGCCGACAAGCTCGGCGCCCAGCCGGCCCAGCTCGAAGAGCGGCTCGATGCCCTGCTGGCTGAACAGAAACAGCGCAAGCAGGAGATCGAGCGGCTGCGGGCGCAGCTTGCTGGCGGCCACGTCGAGCGGCTGCTGGGCGAGCGCAGGGAGCAGAATGGCGTCGCCTACATCGTGGCCCGCGTTGAAGCTCCCGACGCCGAGGGCTTTCGCAGCCTGGGCGAGCAGCTGCGCGACCGGATCGAGTCAGGCATTGTGGTGCTTGGCGGCGTCCTCGACGCCAAACCCATGCTGCTGGTGGCGGTCACGCCCGATCTGGTCAAGGCCGGGCGCCACGCCGGCACCATGGTCAAAACTCTGGCGGCGGCAATCGGCGGCGGCGGCGGCGGCCGCCCTGACTTCGCCCAGGCCGGTGGACGCGATGCCAGCGGCTTAGATCAAGCGCTGGCCCAGGTGGCGACCCTGATCGGCTAAACCGAATCCGGCCGCTCCGCCCTGCTTCGGCACGGCGGAGCGGCCGCCCAAACGGCGAGCTGGCTAAACATCAGGCCAGCGACACAAACCACGCTATAATCACACAACCAGCACGTGCCCCAGAGGTCCAGCGAATATTCTTGAGAAGTAGCCGAATAACCCGATTGATCTGCTTGGCAGCCTGTATTCAGTCTACTTCCTCCTTTAGCTCCGAGGTGACGGATGGCCGAACAAACTGCACTTGTCATGCTCGCACCGGACGACAGCATCGACACCATTATTCAGCAGGTCAAAAATGCCGGCGCAACCCACGTCGATCTGCTGATGCCTGATGGTGCGCCGGCGCTACAAAGCCGCAAATCCTGCGACAAACTGCGCGAGACCGCCTATCGAAGTGGCATCGAGCTCACGTTCTACACCGCCGACCCAAAAATCGTCAAGGCGGCCCAGACCTGCCAGATCATGGTCGTGGAGCTCGATGAGACAGCGCTGCAGCCTGCCAGTGCCGCAGCGCCAGCCAGACCGGCCGCCCCGTTGAGCGCCCCAGCGGCACCAGCGGCC
>DAOTUS010000618.1:0-11856 GCA_034437415.1 Herpetosiphonaceae bacterium | reverse complement strand
GCTCAAGCCCGAACAGATCGGTCAGCAGCGTCGGCAGGTAGACCGCCATCGCCACAAAGCCGCCGAAGGTCAGAAAGTAGTACAGGCTTAGCACCCAGCTCATGCGGTTGCTGAGCGGCTGGAGAATCTGGGCCAGGGTTTTGGGCGGCCCCTGGCGCGGCGCATTACGCGCCCACAGCGCAAAGCCAACCAGCCAGATCAGCGTCAGCAGGCCAAAGATCCAGAAGCCCCACTGGTAGCCCAGCGCGCCAGCGATCACCGGCGCCCCGAAGGCGGCCAGCGACTGGCCGATGTTGCCGGCTCCATACACGCCCAGCGCAAAGCCCTGGCGCTGCGGCGGAAACCAGCCGCTCACAAAGCCTGCGCCGACCGAGAAGCTGGCCAGCGCCAGCCCACAGCCAAACGCCGCGATCAGGAGCTGGGTGTAGGACTGCACCCAGCCCATCGCCACCACTGGAATAATCGATCCGGCCATCACCAGCGTAAACACCTTGCGGCCACCGTAGCGGTCGGTCAGCATGCCCAGCGGGATACGGCCGAGACTGCCCAGGAGCACCGGCAGCGCCAGCGCCACACTGACCTGGACTGGTGAAAGGCTGAGGCGGGTTTTGAGAATTGGCATCATCGCCGAGACCGAGCCGAAGATGGCGAAGCACACCGCAAACGCCCCGGTGGCGAGCAGCAACTGCAGGCGATTGCCCGGCGGCGGGGCGGCGGGCTGAGTGGCTTGGGGTCGCATCATTGGCCCCCTTTCGAGGATGCGTTGTTTCGATCCAGCTTGTAGAGAAAGCGCAGCAGGCCCAGATTTAAGCCGAGGCAGATCAGGCTAAACAGCGCCGCCGGCAGCGGGACGCCGCTATCGCCGCCGAGATACGAGTTCATGGTTGCGGTCAGCAGCCAGAGCTGCAGAATATCGATGATCAGCACAATGCACAGAATGCCCTGCACAATCGTCATTTTTTGCGAGCGGGTAAAGCGCTGTTTCATGTGCGTAGCTCCACGCCGGTGGCATAGATCTCATCGCCCTGCAGCTCCAGCACGATCCGCGGCAGCGGGCGCTGGGGCGGCCCCTCCAGCGGTCGTCCCTCGGCGACACTGAACGAGCCATTGTGGCAGGGACAGTGAATCCGCTGGTTCTCCAGGTCGGGCATCACCGCGCAGGAGAGATGGGTGCATTTCTGGCTGTAGGCGACGAGCGTCTCGGCGTCGGGCCGCAGCAGCAGGCAGGGCTCGTGATCGTTGGGATAGTAGAACACCAGCGCGCCGCCGACCGGGATCTCGGCCAGCGTGGCGATTTTCTGGGCTGGCGGCGGCGCAGCACCCTCGCGCTGCCAGTTCTTCAGCACGATCCAGCCCTGTCCGGCGGTGAAGGCCGCGCTGGTGAGGACCAGAAACTTGGTGAACTCACGGCGCGAGATGTAGTTATCCTGCGGCACATCGATCGGGAAATCCTGGCGCCAGCGCGGCTGATCGCTCAGCGGCAGGCCGTTGGGCGCCAGCGAGAGCTCCTCACTGTCATCATGTTGCATACACAGTTCCTCGTTATTCTTCGTACATCATCCAAAAGATATCCTGGCTGCTGGTGTGGTCGTTCATGGCCGAGAGCACATCGATATGCTCGATGCCCTGGTCGCGGGGAACCATCATATTCACCTTGGTGGTGATCGTCTGGTGGCCGAACTGAAACTGGTTGATCGGCTGCGAGCGCTGGCGCTGGTCGGCGATCTCCTCGCGGGTGCCGTAGGCCAGCGCGCCGCTCGGGCAGACCGAGGCGCACATCGGCTTCAGGCCCACCGAGGTGCGGTCGTAGCACATATCGCATTTCATCATCAGCTCGGCGCCGGTGTTCATCTTGGGCACGCCGAATGGGCAGGCCAGCACGCAGTTGTTGCAGGCGATGCAGCGCGGCTTGCGGGCGGTCTGGACCACGCCATCGCCGGTCTTCTTGATCGCGTCGGCCGGGCAGACCTCGGCGCAGGTCGGCGAGTCGCAGTGCATACACACCACCGGCGCGGTCTGGGTGGAGTAGCCCCGGTTGACGAACTCCAGGTGGATCATCGAGTGGCCTTTGTGGGTATCGCACTCGGTACACGCCTGCACACAGGCCTGGCAGCCAATACAGCGGCTGGGATCGATGAAAAACTCGTACTGCTGGGGAACAGACATCTGGGCCTCCTACTGCTGGGGTTCAAGGCTGCTGGCATAGGCTGGCGGCCCAGCGGCCTTGAACAGACGCACAGCGCACACCTTATACTCTGGGATCTTCGAGATTGGGTCCTGGGCGGCGATGGTCAGCCGGTTGATGCTTTTCGCCCCGGCCCAGTGATATGGGACAAAGATGGTGTCCGGGCGAATGGTGCGGACCACCTCGGCCCGCAGCGTGATCTCGCCGCGGCGCGACTCGGCGGTGACCCAGTCGCCCTGCTTGATCCCCAGCTGCGCCGCCAGCTGCGGGTGCAGCTCCAGGAGTGGCTCGGCATACTGATCGACCAGCGGCCCGATCCGGCGGGTCTGGGTGCCCGACAGGAACTGGCTGATCACCCGGCCAGTCGTCAGGATAATCGGATACTCGGCGTCGATGTCTTCGGCGGGCGGCGTATAGGGCGCGACGTTGAAGCGGGCCTTGCCGTCGGGAAAGTAGAACGGCCCGGCCCCTTTGGCCACCGGGTTCCACGAGCCCGGCTCGAACAGGCGCGGCGTGCCAGGGTGATCGTCGGACGGACAGGGCCAGAAAACCCCGTTCTGGGCCTCGATCTTCTCGTAGGTGATCCCGGAGTAGTCGGCGACCCCGCCCTTGGAGGCGACCCGCAGCTCCTCGAAGATGGCCCGCGGCGAGTCGAAGGTAAAGCCTTTGGCGCGGCCAAGCGCCTTGGCGATATCCTGGATAATCCGCCAGTCCTCGCGGGCCTCGCCGGGCGAGTCGATCGCTTTATTGATTTTGATCACGCGGCCCTCGACCTGGGTGACCGTGCCCTCGTCCTCCTCCTGGAGCGAGCCGGGCAGCACGATATCGGCGTGGCGGGCGCTATCGTTGAGGAAGAAATCGATCGCGACGTAGAACTCCAGCTTGTCGAGCATGCGCCGGACAAACTCGCTGTCGGGCAGCGAGACCTTGGGGTTGAAGCATAGGCTGATCAGGCCCTTGACCTCGCCCGAGTCGATCTTGCGGAACAGCTCGTAGGAATCGACGCCGGGCTGGGGCATCTCGTTGACATCCATCCCCCAGATTCCGGCGATGTGGGCACGGTGCTCGGGGTTGGCCAGATCGCGCCAGCCTGGTAGCTGATCGCACTTCTGGCCGTGCTCGCGGCCGCCCTGGCCGTTGGCCTGCCCGGTGATGGTGCTGTAGCCGCAGCTGGGCCGCCCGATCCGCCCGGAGGCCAGGACCATGTTGATCGAGCCGAGCACGTTTTGGACGCCGTGGGTGTGGTGTTCGATCCCGCGGGCATGCAGCATAAACGATGTTTTAGCGGTGCCCCACCACTCGGCGGCCTGGCGAATGCCGCGCTCGGCGACCCCGGTGACCTCGGCGGTGCGCTTGGGTGTCCACTGCTTGACGTGCTCGGCGACGGCCTCGAAGCCAACGGTGTTCTGCTCGATAAAGGCGTGGTCGAGCCAGTCGTTCTCGATCATCAGGTGCAGGATCCCGTTGAACAGGGCGATATCGCGGCCGGGCTTGACCGGCAGGAACAGATCGCAGGTGCGGGCGATCGGGGTGATGCGCGGGTCGACCACGATGATTTTGGCGCCCTTCTCGCGAGCATCCCAGACATAGCTGGTGGTGATTGGCGCGCACTCGGCGATATTGGCCCCGCTAATCCAGACCACATCGGTGTTGACGATATCGCTCCAGGGGTTGGCCGAACGGTCGATCCCGAACGATTTTTTGTTGGCCGCCCCGGCGCTGACCATACACAGGCGCCCGTTGTAGTCGATATGCGCCGTCTTCAGGCACATGCGGGCGAACTTGCCCATCAGGTAGGTTTTCTCGGTGGTCAGGCTGGCGCCGGACAGGATCGCCATGGCGTTATTGCCGTAGGCGCCCTGGATCCGCTCGATCTCGCCGGCGACCCGGGCGATCGCCGCCGCATAGGCCATGGGCCGGAAGCCGCCGGGCGTGGCCGGGTCGCGCTCCAGCGCCGTCAGCAGGCGGTCGGGGTGGGCGCCCTGGAGGTAGCGCTTGACGCCCTTGGGGCAGAGCATGCCTTTGTTGAACGGGAAATCGTACCACGGCTCGAAGCCGATCACATTGTTGTCTTTGACTTTGAGCTGAATGCCGCACTGCTGGCCGCAGAAACAGCAGTGGGTCTTGACGATCTTGTCTGGCTCGGCGCCGGTCTCCAGACGCTGGCCGCTAGAGTAGGCCAGATGCGGGCCGAACTGGTCGATGATGTTTTTCTCATCCTGGGGAAGGGTTGCCATTGCGATTCCTCAATTCAGATTCATGCACGAGCGGCTAGCCGCTGCTAGAAATGCAGATTGGCTTTGTCCTCGCTGCCGAGCGGGCCACCGCTGACCGCCGGGTTGCCAAAGCTCGGCGGCGCCAGCGGTGCAGCGTCGCCGGAGATCATCTGGTCGCCAAACTGGCCCTGCCAGAGCCGGGTCTGGGAGAGCACAAACATCGCCCGGCGGCAGGGCGGGCAAATCCACTGATAGTGCTCGACCGGGCCGTCAACCTCGTAGCGATAGCCCAGCTTCTGCTCGACCGCGATCAGGTCCTCGATATGCATGCGCGAGGAGTACGGCTGCTCACAGCGGCGACAGATCGCCTGCTCGCCAGCCGCGCCGGCGTCCTTGTAGAAGCTGGCGCCCAGCTGGGCCGGCCGCTGAAAGATATGGAAAAACTTACCAAACGGCATATACAGCAGGGTGAAGATCACCGTGATCGCGTGCAGGATGGCGATAAAGTCAAAGGCGTAGCCGCGCATCCAGGTGTAGCTGGCGGTCAGCATCAGCCCGGTGACGCTGATGGCGAAGAGCAGCACCAGCGGCAGAATATCTTCGACAAACTGCTGTAAGGCCGCCGCGCCGTGCTCGCGCATCCGCCGCCACATGGCCAGCATCACGCCAATAATCACGGCAAACGACGACCAGACCAGGCCGTGGAACAGCAGCAAGGCCACGATCGACTCGATCGGGAAGTCGAACAGCGGGAACCCGAAGATGTAGGCGCGGTAGAGTGTGAGGTCGCCGGGGACGGTGGCGAAGTGGAGCCAGCCAAACACCAGCGGGAAGGTGATCGCGAAGGCGATTATGCAGCCCCACATAATGAACCAGTGGGCCGCCCAGCGCAGCTTGCTCCGCCGCCAGATAAAGCGATTGCCGGCGACATCGGTGGTCGCCCGCACAACCAGCCGCCCGGTGTTGCTGAACAGCCGCCGAAAGAACACCTGCCAGCCGCGCCGCCAGTACAGCGCCGTCGGCGGGCGCTGGAGCCACATCGTGTAGCGGTAGGTGATCCCAAAGACGGCGAAGAGGGTCGCGAAGGTGTACGCGACGAGGGCGGCATCGAAATGGGCCAGGTTGCGGGAGCCAAGCGCAATCATCAGGCCCAGGATGGTGGTCGTGCTGATCCCCCAGATAACCGCTTTGATCACGCTGCGTTGCACGTTCATTGGCGTTCCCATCTACTAGATTATGCGCTTGCTGCCTAGCACTATCTATTCCTAAATCGCGCCCAGCGGCTGAGCTTTCCGCCCGATCTGCGTATAGCATAGCACAGCCGTATAGTGCTCACGATGTGACTTTTCTCACAGACTAGGCGTTTGGCAGGCCGGGAAGCCCAAATTGGGGTGGGGAGCGTAGGGCTGGCAACGGGGTGACGATCGCTGACTGAGCCGATCCAAGCCAAAACGTTGGCCTTCGACAGGCTCAGGCCACGGTCTCCCGTGGCCTGAGCCTGTCGAAGGCCGATCCGTCACAGTGCATCTGGGTCGATTTAGTCGCCGATGGGCTCGCGGCCGAGCTGGGCCAGACCTATGCCGAGAGCGCCAGGCCGGACCAGGCCCGCACGGCCTTGCAGCACAGCCTGGATCTTTTAGCGCCCCTCGGGTATGGCCGGGAGATCGAGCGCACCCAGCGGCTGCTGGAGCCGCTCAGCTGAGCGGCGGGTCTGGCCGGGATTGATCTGAGGTTGCTAACTCTGTCCACACAACAAACTATGGTATAATCCGCGCCGTGTCTGCGGGCATACGCTGAGGAGGAGTCATTTAGGAGGATTCTCATGGTCCTGCAACCAACGTCTGTGGTGCGCCACACGCGCTTGGTGCAGTTTCAGCAACGGCTGCTTAAACTGATGGTGCCGGCGCTCGCGCTGGTCATCTGTACAATGATTGTACCGCCCCAAGCCACGATGGCTTCGTATATCAGCCCACACTGGGCAGGGGTTTCTATAACCGTTCAGACCACGCTGGCGCCCGCCGGGCGCACGGCCACAATCGTCTACCGCTTTAGCCCGAAGGCTGGCGGCCTGACTGTCCGCGAGATCCATGTTGGCTTCGATGGCTGGCAGAACCCCCAGGTTCTTCCGGCCGAGGTGCTCCAGTACGATCTCGGCGGCGTCGCCTATGCGGCCACGGTCGCCGTGCCGGCCGGGGCGCAGGTGATCGACTATGCCTTCACCGACGGCACGCGCTGGGACAACAACGCTGGCGCCGACTACCACGCGGTGCTGGCGCCCTGGACCCCCGCCTGGGCCGGCAATCTGGCCCCTGGCACGGCCACGGCTGCGGCGGGCACGCCGGTGGAGGTCAGCGCCCAGGTCTATCAGCCGGGCGTGACCGATACGCTCAGCGGGGCCAACTTCAACGACGACCTGATCGCCGAGCTGTGGTATAGCGCTGGCGGCAGCTGGCAGGCCGCCCCAATGCGGTTTCAGCGGCGCGACGGCAACAACCATACCTATGTCGCCTGGCTGGAGACCGCCGGCCTGCCCGCCGGAACCACTATCCGCTACACCTGTCGCTTCTCGGCCAACCGCCGAGCCACCTGGCGCTGGTGCGATCCGGCCGCCGGAGATGGAACTATTTTCGTTCGCTAAACTGTGTTTTGTGCTCCTCAGCGTGGCCACATCCAGGGCTGGATGTGGCCGCTTGATTCTGCGGATTGTGGATCGGCGCAGAGTTGTGTATAGTTGACACCCCGCGTTGGAACCATCCACCCGGATCCTGCGGCCTGATGTAGGTCGCAACCCCCGAGAAGGTTAGGAGCCTATCCCATGGATTATCTTCGTCGATTCGGTCGTGTGGCGGCGGTTCTGCTGCTGCTCGTGAGCCTTGCCCCCGACGGCAACGCCCTGGCCCATCCGGGGCTGGCAACGCAGCCTGCCAGCCCGCCCGCTCGTGAGGCGGCTCCGCTCAACCAGGCGCCGTTTGCCGCCGAAGATCGGGTCGATGATGACTATGGCAGCACCAACATTATCCTGCCAGTGCTTGCCAACGACTCCGATCCCGACGGCGATCCGCTCTCGATCATCAGCGTCGCCTCCAGCGATGGCACGGCGGTGATTAGCGGCAGCGTGGTGCTTTTCACGCCGAACGGTGGCGATGATCAGTGGGGCTACAGCTACGTCGACTACACCATCAGCGATGGTCGGGGCGGCACTGCCAGCAGCGCGGTCGAGATCTTTATCATCTACGGGGAGATTATTGCCTTTGCCAACGCTGACTTCTATCGCGTAGAGGCCAACAGCGCGAATAATCTGATGACCGTAATCACAAACGACAATGTTCTCCACTCGTCCCAGTATCCGATTAATGAGCGTCCATCAATTGAGCAGCTTGGCGCGCCGCACCATGGGACAGTCAGCATCAACCCAGATACAGCCTATCCAAACGTGCAAGTGCTGTATACGCCCACAGTCGGCTTTAGCGGCACTGACGGTTTTACCTACACGCTTCGTCGCGGGACGACCGCCAATGTCTTCATCACGGTTGCCAATGGCCCGGCCAATGGGGCGCCGATTGCGGCCGACGACAATGTGCCGGTGCGGATCAACAGCGGCAGCCTCAGCATTCCGGTGCTGAACAACGACCGCGATCTGGACGACGATCCCATCGTCATCGCTGCCGTCGGGGCGGCGCAGCATGCGACCTTGGCGATTTCCGGCACCAGCGTGATCTACACCCCCAGCACGGAATTCGGCGTTACCGATAGCTTTACCTACACCATCAGCGATAGCGCAGGGCTGCAGGCCACCGCGCTGGTGCAGATTTCGATCAGCGCGGGATTGAATATGTGGCCGGGCTTTACCCACCTGCCAGATGGCCTGGTGCGGGCTGGGCAGCCCTACTCGGTGACGGTGAGCGCCGCCGATGCCGATCCCAACGATGCGCTGGTGTTCTCCACGGCTGGGCTGCCCGACTGGCTGAGCCTGGTTGACAATGGCGACCGAACCGCCACGCTCAGCGGCATCCCAACGCAGATCGGAGTGTCCGCGTTCGTCCTCCAGGTCAGCGACGGCCACCTGCTTACGCCCGTCGCGGCAGCAATCACGCTCACCGTTGTCCCCGCGATTGTGTTCCTGCCGATGCTGGCGCGGCCCTAGCATAAGCCATGATCATTCCCCGTGCTATACTACTGCCGAACCTGCTCCTAGCGCCTCTCCCACCCCGGTGGCCCCTCTCAGCGCGCCGTTGGTGTGTTCGAGGCGGCAAGGCCCAATGAGCCGCAGTCTAAGGCAAACCCGATCTAGAAATCTGGCTCTGTTAGTCGATCTCTGGCCCGCCACCGCTATGCAGATTGGACTCTCCAATATAAACGCGAATTGTCGCTAGGCAGGAGCTTGGCGTGTCAGCCTGCGCCAGGCCGATTGATAAATATGAGGATTAGCTATGTCCGATTGTCCATTGTGTGATCAAACCCGGCACGAGCATGCGCTCAATGTTGCGGACTATGCGATTGTCCGCTGTGTCCACTGCAACTTTATGTTTGTCAGCCCGCCGCCTTCCTCCGAGGCGCTGCGGGAGTTTTACCAGAATCCGGCCTACTATGTGGGTAGCAGCTTGGGCTACAACGACTATTGGGCCGAGAAGCCGCTTCGCGAGCGCGAAGCACGCTGGCGTCTGCCCCGGATTGAGCGGCTAGCTCCGGCCAAGGGCAAGGTGCTGGATGTGGGATGCGCGGCTGGCTTTTTTCTGAAGGTTGCCCAGGAGCGCGGCTGGGATCCATTTGGGGTTGAGCTGTCAACGGACATGGCCGACTCTGCCTCGACCCTGATCGGGCGGCCTGTGGTCGGCAGCCTGGCTGAGCTTCGCGCCGCACCGGCATCGTTTGATGCCATCACATTTTGGGAATATATTGAGCATATCCCTGATCCACGGGCTGAGGTGCTGCGGCTGGTCGAGCTGCTCAAGCCAGGCGGGATTTTGGCCCTTTCCACGCCCAACACAAATTACTGGGAGGCGGTGCACCAGCCCGCAGCGTGGCGTGAGTTTAAGCCGCCGAGCCACCTTGGCTTTTTTACCGCCGCTACGCTGCGCCAGATGCTTGAGTCGTGTGGCCTGGAGGTGATTGCAATCCCGAAGGTGGGCGCACGGGCGCCCAACCACCCCTACGCGCTCCAGCGACTGTTGGCATTGCTGCGCCAGACTGTCGGCAGTGGCGCTGATCGGAAGACGCCCTTCTGGTGGCTGTTCAGCCTGGCGTTTCGCCTCGTTGAGTGGGCCATCCAGGGGCTGTACAAGCTGCGCTGGCCTGCTAGCGATATGCAGATTGGTCTGGAAGCGTATGCCCGCAAACGCTAATTGCTGCCGTGGAGGAGCGTGATGGAACACCGACCAACCGCCGTGCGCCAGGCATCGCCCAGACGCAAGCCGTGGCATCTGGATTTTCATATTCAGCGCACAATGCTGCGGGATATCGCCGCCGCCAGCCAGTACGCCACCGGCCGCCTGCTAGATGTGGGCTGTGGGCGCGCGCCGTACCAGGCGCTGCTGGCCAATGTCTCGACCTATGTTGGCCTTGATGCCAACCATGGCCCCGGCGGACCGCAGGTCAGCGGCCTGGGCTACGCGCTGCCCTTTGAGGCTGATAGCTTTGATACGGTTCTCTCAACCCAGACGCTGGAGCATGTTGAGCTTCCCCACGTGATGATGGCGGAGATGGCGCGGGTGCTGCGGCCCGGCGGCCATCTGATCCTGACTGCGCCGCAGACCTGGCGCCTCCACGAAAAGCCCTATGATTTCTATCGCTACACGCGCTTCGGCCTCCAGCACCTGATCCGCCAGGCCGGCCTTGAAGAAACCCTGATTCAGGCTGAGGGCGGTGTGTGGATGGTCGTTGGCCAGACGGTCAACAATGCGCTCCACGCCCGACTGCGCCACAGCATCCCCTACTATTTTCTTTACGGCCTGTATCTGATCAGCAACAGCCTGTTTGGCTGGCTCGATACGATCTGGTTTGATCCCGATGAGACGTTGAATTATGTTGTGGTCGCCCGCAAGCCCCTGACCTGACTGGAGCTGATTCGTGGCTAAGCGCGTTATCCTGTATATCACCGATACCGAGGGCATGGGCGGCGCGGAGCTGTACTTGCAGACTCTGTTCACCCATGTCGATCGCAGCCGCTACCAGGTTGGCCTGGTGCTGCCGCCGCGCGCTGCCACTCAGCCGCTGGTTGAGGCTGCCCAGCGCTGTGGGGTCGCTGTCCACTATCTCGAGAGCGTCCATCGCCATGGCCTAAGCCTGCGGAAGGTCTACGCCGCCGCCCGGCTGCTGCGCCAGCTCCGGCCGGATGTGGTTCATTTTGTGCTGCCCTCGCCCAGGCGCTGCGCCGAGATTGTGGTGGCAGCCTGGCTGGCGCGGGTTCCCCGCCGTCTGGCAACGTTTCAGCTCGTGACCGGGCTGCCGCGCTTCGGCCGACTCAGTGGCTGGCTGCGCGGCCTCAATCGCCGCTGGCAGTACGGCCGGCTGAGCGCGGGCATTGCGGTCTCGACCGCCAACTATCGCCTGCTGCTTGAGCAGCACCGCTTCCCGGCCCGCCGCCTGCAGCTGGTGTTCAACAGCGTTGATACCGAGCGTTTCCAGCCCCGTGCCGCCGGAGAAGCCACAGGCGGCCAGCTCCGCCAGATCTGGGGCGTCCCCGCTGGGGCGCCGCTGCTCGGGGTGATCGGCCGCCTGAGCTACCAGAAGGGCCACGCCATCCTCTTTGCGGCGCTGCCCCAGATCTGGGCGGCGCACCCCGACGCCCATGTGGTGCTGGTTGGCAGCGGCGATCTGGAGCAGTCCCTGCGCGAGCAGGCCCGAGCGCTCCCTGGCAACGAGCGGATCCACTTTGTTGGCCAGCATCAGGATATCGCGGCGGCCATGGCGGAGCTTGACATATTCGTTCTGCCGTCGCTCTTTGAGGGGCTGTCGCTGGCCCTGCTTGAGGCAATGGCCCTGGCGCTGCCAGTGGTGGCCACGGCGGCCGATGGCACCACCGATGCGCTGGTGGACGGCCAGAGTGGCCTGGTTGTGCCGCCCGGCCAGGCCGCGCCCCTCGCCGCCGCCATCAGCCGCATGCTGGCCGACCCAGCCCTCCGCCAGCGCCTGGGACAGGCGGCCCGTGCTGCTGCCCTGGAGCGTTTTCAGCAGGCCACAATGCTGGAGCGCACATTTGCGCTCTATGAGGCACCTGCTCGCCCCCGCTGAGGCTGCTGGAGTGCGCTGGAACGCTCTGTCGGACAGGAGCGCCCCCGCTGCCACGCTGAGGGATGGATCCTTGAAACAGGCGCTGATTCAAAAATAGCGTCCCAATTAACAATACCCTCGCCAAAATAGTGGCAAGGCAGATTACTACTTTTGGGTTAATGAACTAACAGAGTATTAGGCTTGTCGAATTGAAATTGCCTCAGCAAAATCCAGATCGACTTTTAA
>DAOTUS010000617.1:0-3647 GCA_034437415.1 Herpetosiphonaceae bacterium | reverse complement strand
AGCTCAGCGGTGGTGGCTGGCGGGGTGGCCACGGTGCTGGTGTTGTAGTACAGACCGACGGCCTTGAACGACTCGGGAACACCGTAGATTTTGCCATCGACGGTCATGCCTTCGAGGGCTCCCGCGCCCAGGTTGGGCAGGCTGGCAACCTTATCGGTGATATCCAGCAGCAGGCTGGCGCGGACCTGGTCGCCGAGGCTGTCGTTGGGGGCCACGAACAGGTCGGGGCCACCACCAGCGGCGACTTCGTTCTGGAATTTGTTGAAGATGTCGCTGAAGGGAACCTGCAACACATTGATGGTGGCGTTGGGGTTGGCGGCCTGGGCGTTGGCGATCAGCTTAGCGATGGTGGCCTCTTCAGCGCTGCCGGTGCCATAGGCGTGCCACAGGGTCACTTCGCCGGTGACTTCTGGGGTCGTGCCGGTCCCGCCGGGAGCCGCAGTTGGCTCGGTGGCTGGGACGGCGGTAGCATCTGTAGCTGGGGCAGTTGTAGCTGCGGGAACGGTTGTGGCGGCATCACCACCACAGGCGGCAAGGATGCCAAGTAGCATCACGCTGACGAGGAGGAAGCTCAAAAAGCGCTTCATTGTAGTTAACTCCTTAGGTATCTGAAAATAAGCCGACAGACAGGGCGAACGGGCTGCACTACATTATATCTGAGTACAATCACCCCCTTAGGACGAAGTACGTTGGACTACCTTAGAAAGGAAGCGCTGGCTACAGCGGGCTGGAGACCCAGTGAGGCGGGGCGCTCTAGCGCTGGCGGGGCAAACAATCGCTCGGTGGCGAGAGCTGCGGCACCAAGGGCTACAACGTTTCGACCCAATTTGCCAGCAACTATGGAAGTATTATGGACAGCAATCGAAAGCGCCCGCTGGTCAACGGTTTCGCGGATCGTATCAATCATCAGGGGGGAGTTTTCGGGGATAACCCCCCCAACGACCACCCGGTCAGGGTTGAGTATATTGATGATGCCGGCGATCGCGACGCCAATATAGTGGGCTTTTTGTTGGAGCAGCTGACAGCTTTGCGCGGAGGTTTCTACCAGCCGGAGAAAATCCTCGACGGTGGCTTTTTCGTCAATCAGACCGGCGGCGCGGGCTTCGCGGAGCAGGGTTGGCTGCGAGGCCAGCGACTCCAGCGTTCCGATGTTATTCGGGCCCGGTGGCGATTCTTGCGAGGTGATATTCAGGGTCGTGTGCCCGATCTCACCGGCGCTGCCAATTGAGCCGCGATAGAGGTGCCCATCGATGATCAGGCCCGAGCCAATCCCGGCGCTGCTCAGATAGATGTAGATCAGGTTTTGGGCGCCCTGGCCCGCGCCCCAGCGATGTTCGGCCATTGCCGCCAGATTGGCGTCGTTATCGATCGAGATCGGCAGATGAAAGGTTTGCAGCAGCTCGTCTTTGATCGGGACGTTGTCCCAGCCTGGCATGACCGGCGGGGCAATCGTCCGGCCGCTGCGGTAGTCGAGCGGGCCGGGCACGCCAACGCCGATTGCGCTAATCTTGCCCCGGCCAACCGGCGAGTCCTTGAGCATTGTGCTGATCAGCTGTTTGATGATTGGCATGCCCACCTGCGGGCCGTCGTTGACGTTGAAAGGGATATGTTGGCGCGCACACACCCGTGCGTTCAGGTCGGTGATCACCGCGGTGACCGAGTTCCGCGAAACATCAAGCCCGATGATATAGTTGGCCTGGTAGTTGAATTCGAGGATAATTGGGCGGCGGCCTCCTTTTGAGGTGCCAATCCCGGTTTCGGTGACTAGGCTATCTTCCAGCAGGTCGGTGATAATGCTGGAGACGGTCGAGCGACTGAGCTGGGTGTGTTTCGCAATATCAGCCCGTGAGATACGCCCCTCGCGGCGAATAAGCTGGAGGACTAACGCACGATTGAGTTCGCGCATCAAGCTTAGGTCGGCAGTTAGAGAAGAAGGGCGGGTCATACGGAAAACTCCTATAAGGTGGCCTTCATTTTATCAATTGCTTGGCACTTTGTCAAGTAAACAAACAAACCTTTAATCTTGGGTTATGTCCAGCTACGCTGGCCGACCGGCCTTGATCTAGGCGACCCAACCAGGTCGATCAGCGGGCTGGGGCAGGGTATAATATCCAGGCATCAATACAGCACCTAAAGGATGAGACGATGGCAGATCAGATTGAACTACGACTGGAACAATCGCTCGATTTTTGCATCAAGTGCAACATCTGCACGGCCGCCTGTCCGGTGGCGGCGGTGACCGACCTGTTTCCAGGCCCCAAGTACGTTGGACCCCAGGCGGCGCGCTTCCGCGACAGCGAGGCGCTGCACAGCCCCGACCACTCGGTCGACTACTGCTCGGGCTGCCGGGCCTGCAATGAGGTCTGCCCCACCGGTGTGCCCATCGCCGAGCTCAACGCCCGCGCCCGCGCCGTGATGGTGCGCGATCACGGCCTGCCGCTACGCAATCGCCTGCTTGGCCGCGCGGAGCTGCTGGGAATTCTCGGCACGCCCTTTGCGCCGCTGGCCAACTGGACCATGAATAATCGCCTCATCCGCCGCCTGATCGAGCTGGTGCTGAAGATTGATCGCCGCGTCCCGCTGCCGCGCTGGGCCGGCTATACCCTGCGCGGCTGGGTGCGCAAACACCAGCCCCAGATTGCGGCACCCCGGCGCTGGCAGGCCGCGCTCATGCATCGGCTCAAAAAGTCCCGCCGCCCGTATGCCGCCCCGGCTACGCCAGCCCGCTCGGCCGCCGCGCCCCTCTCGCGCAAGGTGGTCTACTATCACGGCTGCTCAACCAACTACTATGAGCCGCACGTTGGCAAGGCAGCGCTGGCGGTGCTGCAGCGAAATGGCTGCGCGGTGGTGCTGGCGCCCCAGGGCTGCTGCGGGCTGCCCATGCTCTCCAACGGCGAGTTCGGGGCCGCCCGCCGCTACCACCAGGCCAATGTGCGCGATCTGGTGCCGTGGATCAGGCAGGGCTATGTGGTGGTGGGCACATCGACCAGCTGCACCCTGACCCTCAAGGAGGAGGCGCCCGAGCTGCTCGGCTGGCACGATCCCGAGGTGGAACTGCTGGCGAACAACACCTACGATATCTTCGAGTATCTGCGGCTGCTGGACGCCGCCGGGCAGTTCAACCGCGCGCTGGGGCGCATCGATGCGGCCCTGCCCTATCACCCGCCCTGCCAGCTCAAGGCCCACCGGATTGGCCTGCCGGTGCTCGATGTGCTGGGCCACATTCCGGGCCTGCAGATCAATCGGAGCAGCGCAACCTGCTGCGGTATCGCCGGAACCTATGGCCTGAAAACGGAGAAGTACCAGATTAGTATGGATGTGGGCGCACCGCTGTTTGAGTGGGTCGAGCAGAGCGGCAGCGCTGTCGCGCTGTGTGACAGCGAAACCTGTCGCTGGCAGATCACCCACGCCACCACGATCGACACCCGCCATCCGATCGAGATCCTCCATCAGGCCTACGAGACCTATTCGGCCAGCGCCGCTGGTTTAGATATTTAGCTGGAGCAACGATTAAATGCGGGTTTTATTTGTCAATACCCTCGCCAATTAGGGCGGACTGGTCGCCGGTTGGCGCGGGTGAATCCGTCCAAGGCTCGTCACGGTGCGCATGAGTTCCGTGAATAAAACCGGATCAGGTTTTTCCGGAA
>DAOTUS010000616.1:0-1558 GCA_034437415.1 Herpetosiphonaceae bacterium | reverse complement strand
CTTCCGGAAAAACCTGATCCGGTTTTATTCACGGAACTCATGCGCACCGTGACGAGCCTTGGACGGATTCACCCGCGCCAACCGGCGACCAGTCCGCCCTAATTGGCGAGGGTATTGCTTAGTGGAACGTGATTATAACACGATTGAACAGACGATCATAGATTATTTAAGAATTCCACCCCTCGCGTTGACTAGAGCCCGGCGGTGGTCTTGGCCCGCAGTGCAATCCCCATCAGGAAAAATCCCAGCAGGCCGTAGATCAGCGCCTCGAAGCGGTTGTCGCGGCCGCGGGTGAAGGCGAACGTGCCGGGGATGGCGAGCACCGCCACTAGGCCGTACAGGATGTGGAAGAGATCGCGGGTCGGGCGCATGCCGTCGATGTACATAATCACCCCGATCAGCGCCTCGACAATCACCAGGCCCTCGCCAATCGCCAGCGCGCCCCAGAAATCCCCGCTGATGCTGCGGTTGGTGAAGAACAGCGTACAGCCCCAGATGCCAATCGCGATCATAAAGAGCATAAAGGCAATCTGCAGCCGCGAGTGAACCAATATCAAAATATCCATAGATCCTCAAAACCGTTCAAATACGAAAATTCGTGGGTATTTCCCCCTCTCTACCGCAGTGGCGGGCGCCCTTTGGGCAGCGGTGGCGCCGAAGCGCCGGGGTGAGGTCAACCATGCCGTGGCACCAACTTACTTAAACGATATTGCCCCGCGCGCCCTGGTAGAACGCGCAGATCTCGGTCAGCGGACAGCGCTCGCACTTTGGCCGCTGGGCCTGGCAGATCTGGCGCCCGTGCAGCAGCACACTGACGTGGAACTGATAGGCGTCCGCGGCCGGAACCACCGTCTCCAGCAGCTCGTGGGCCGCGTCCGCCGACACCTTCGGGCCAATCATCCCGATGCGCTTGGCGACGCGGTGGATGTGGGTATCGACGATCATCGCCGGCTGATTGCAGGCGAAACACAGCACGCAGCCGGCGGTTTTGGGGCCGATCCCCGGCAGCGCCGTCAGCCAGGCGCGGGCCTCGGGCAGCGTCAGGTCGCGCAGGAAATCCAGGCGCAGCTCGCCGCGCTGCTGGATAATCGCCGCCAGGGTGTTTTGAATTCGGGCGGCCTTGATATTGGCCAGCCCGCCGACCCGGATCGTCTCGGTCAGCTCGGCCAGATCGGCCTCCAGCACCTCGGGCCAGGTTGGATAGCGCAGCTTCAGCTGGCGAAACGCCCGGCCGCTGTTGCGGTCGGAGGTATTTTGCGACAGGATGGTCAGCACCAGCTCGTCGACCGGGTCGCGGGTGCCGTGGAGAGTGCGGGGGCCAGAGGTTCGGCGGAGAATTTCCAGGGTTTGCAGAATTTTCTCGGGGCTAGCCAGGGCTGGATTAAGCATATTTAGCGTCACGATACTGCCTTCACAAAACGAAACCTGTTCAATTGTATCACCAGGGCAATCGCATCTAAATCTATAGTGTCCATTTTTGAGCAAAAAAGCCCCATGATAGGCGAGCAAATGCTTATTTTTAGCATGAATGAGCGATACTGTTCCCGTCTTTTTTGGT
>DAOTUS010000615.1:0-10318 GCA_034437415.1 Herpetosiphonaceae bacterium | reverse complement strand
ACGCCAGCGGCAGCGGCGGCATAGCCAAGGCGGCTCGGGTGCCGTCACCCGTCGGCCCATCCGCCGATCTCGGGCGGCTGCCCAATGGCGATGGACGTGACAAGTGACCCACTAGTGGTGCGTCAAGCGTCCGGTGACGATCAGGTGTCTCCGTTGGCTGAGCCTGTCGAAGCCATATCGATGTGGCTTCGACCGTGGCCCGGTTTCGCCAGACGCCGCTCTGAATGCAGCATAATCGATCAATCAAAGCGCATAGGGTTTAATCCCGGGCTTCAATCACCAGCGCAAAATAGCAAACGCCGCTGCCGTGCCCTGAACAGCAGCGGCGTTTGCCGTAGAGCGTGCTTTAAATGTGCCCGAAAAACTCGTCGGGAGCGGTGGTGATTATCCGGCTGGCGGCCATAGGTCAAAAAAGGTAAACAACAGATTTAGCTCAATCTAATGGGATAATTTGAATTCGCCGAGGAGTTCGTTCCGATTGACACAATCTCAATTCGCGCTATAATTCGCTGTACCGATGTTATCTGTGCCGAAGGAGCCTATATGCTGCGGCCCTATTTGCCAATCTTCATTATTTTCCTCGTGGGGATTTTCATTCCGCTGGCGGCGCTGGGCCTGTCGGCACTGTTGGGACCGCGTAAAGCGACCAAGCGGAAACTCGTGCCGTATGAATCGGGTATGACCCCGATTGGCAGCGCAATGCAGCGATTGCCGGTCCGCTTTTATGTCGTGGCGATGCTGTTCATCCTGTTCGATATTGAAATTATCTTCTTGCTGCCCTACGCATTATTTTTCCGTCAGATGGGGCTGTTTGGCCTGGCTGAGATGGGTGTCTTTATAGCCATCCTGCTGCTGGGCTTCGCCTACGTCTGGCGTAAGGGAGCCCTCAAATGGGATTAGAAGAAAAAGCTGGAGATCTGGGGATTGTGACCACCTCGCTGGAGGGGCTGGTCAACTGGGGCCGCACCAATGCGATGTGGCCGATGCTGTTCGGGCTGGCCTGCTGCGCGATCGAGATGATGTCGGCGCAGGCCTCGAACTACGATATGTCGCGCTTCGGCATGGAGCTGATGCGCGCCTCACCCCGCCAGGCCGACCTGATGATCGTCGCCGGGCGGGTCAGCCGCAAGATGGCCCCGGTCGTGCGGCGGCTCTACGACCAGATGCCCGAGCCCAAGTGGGTGATCGCGATGGGCGACTGCGCCGCGTGCGGCGGCGTCTACAACAACTACGCGATTGTCCAGGGCGTCGACGAGGTTGTGCCAGTTGATGTCTATGTCGCTGGCTGCCCGCCCCGCCCGGAGGCCCTGATTGACGGCATTTTGCAGCTGCACAAAAAAGTGCGCGGCGAAAAAATCGCTCAGTACAGCCCCGACACCCCGTTTCGGATCGACCACCTTTCGGAAGATCGCGGCGCTCTGAAACCAGTCAGTTAAGCCCGCTGCACAATGAGGTCTGCGGCGCTGGATCAGCCCGATCCGCTGCCGCAGCCTCATTCTGCGTACACTCGAGGTATCTAATGATTGATCGAGCAACCCTCGTTGCCCAAGTCCAGGCCCAGTTCCCAACCGTCGTGGTTGGCGATGAATCCGGCGATCTGGTGCTGACCGTTGGCCGCATCCACCTCGCCGAGCTGGCCGGCTGGCTGCGCGATGAGCCGAGCCTGCAGTTTACGTTTCTGAATAATTTATGCGGCGTTGATTATCTTGGGCGTGAGCCACGCTTTGAGGTGGTGATTCACCTGACCTCAATCACCAATGTTATGCGCATCGCGCTCCACGTTGGGGTGCCCGAGAACGACCCGACCCTGCCCTCGCTGGCCCGCATGTTCCCAACCGCCAACTATCAGGAGCGCGAAACCTACGATATGTTTGGCATTATCTTCACCGGCCACCCCGGTCTGGAGCGCATTCTGATGCCCGAGGACTGGATGGGCCACCCGCAGCGCAAAGATCATCCGTTGGGGTACGAGGAGGTCGCGTTTACGCACAACGAAGATCTGATCTATGCTAACAAGCCGTTTGCCAAGGAGTAGCCGTTATGGTGATGCAAACCCGCGCTTTTCCCGCGATTGAAATTCCAACGCCATCACAGATCGCAGCAGCGGCAAATAATGCGCCAAATGCTGACGGCGAAGAAAATATGATCCTGAGCATGGGTCCGCAGCATCCCTCAACCCACGGTGTGCTGCGCCTGGCGCTGGAGCTGGCCGGTGAGACGGTGGTCAATCTCGCCCCCGATGTTGGCTTTTTGCACACGGGCATCGAGAAGACGATGGAGACCAAAACCTATACCAAATCCATCGTGCTGACCGACCGAATCGATTATCTCGCGCCCCTGTCGAACAACTACGCCTATGTCGCGGCGGTCGAGAAGCTGATGCAGCTGGAGGTTCCCGAGCGCGCCCAGGTGGCCCGCGTCCTGCTGCTGGAGCTGACCCGGCTGAACTCGCACCTAGTCTGGCTGGGCACCCACGCGCTGGACCTGGCCGCGATGAGCGTGTTTTTCTACGCCATCCGCGAGCGCGAGTACATCCTCGATATCTTTGAGATGCTCACCGGCGCCCGCATGATGACGAGCTACTTCCGCGTCGGCGGCCTGGCCTGGGACACTCCGGCCGATTTTATCCCAACTGTTGAGCAGTTTCTGGACTACTTCCCCGCCCGCATCGACGAGTACGAGGATCTGCTGACCAATAATCCGCTCTGGCACCAGCGCACCCAGGGCGTCGGCGTGATCAGTGCCGTCGATGCGATCGCGCTCGGCCTGACTGGCGCCAACCTGCGCGGCAGCGGGGTCAGCTGGGATCTGCGCAAGGCGTTTCCCTACAGTGGCTACGAGACCTACGATTTTGCTGTGCCGGTTGGGCGCAATGGCGATATCTTCGACCGCTATACCTGCCGAGTGCAGGAGATGCGCGAAAGTGTCAAGATTGTTCGCCAGGCGGTCGAGCGGCTCAAAAACCTTGAGGGCGCGCCGTTTATCACCCCGGACCGCAAAGTCGCCCCGCCGCCGAAGAGCGAAATCACCTACAGCATGGAAGCGCTCATCCACCACTTCAAGCTCTGGACCGAGGGCTTCCGCCCGCCGCAGGGCTCGGCCTATGTCGGCGTGGAGTCGCCCCGCGGCGAGTTTGGCTGCTACCTGGTCAGCGATGGCTCGCCGAAACCGTGGCGGGTTCACTTCCGCGCGCCATCCTTTATTAATGTGCAGGCGCTGCCGCATATGGCCAAAGGGAAACTCGTCGCCGACCTCGTCGCCATGATCGCCAGCCTCGATCCGGTGCTTGGCGAGGTCGATCGATAGACGGTTGGCTTTTAGATGACGATCAGCGAGTCTCATCGTCGACATACCATGGAGAATAGCCTTGCTATACGAGAAGCATAAAGCCGAGATCGATGCGATTTTGGCGAAATATCCCTCAAAGCGGTCGGCCTTGTTACCGTTGCTCTACATTGCGCAGGATGAATACACGCGGCTCGACCGTGAATCCATCGGCGAGGTGGCCGAGATTCTCGATCTGCCGCCCACCGATGTGTATGAGGTGGCGGGCTTCTACACCTTGTTCTACAACGAAGAGGTCGGCAAGATCGTGCTCGATGTGTGCGATGATGTGCCGTGCTGCTTCTGTGGCGCCGAGGAGCTAGTGGCCGATCTGGAGAATCGCCTGGGGGTCAAGGCCGGCTTCACCACCAACGATACGCTGTTCACCCTGCGGCGGGTCAAGTGTATCGCCGCCTGCGATCAGGCCCCGGTGCTGCAGGCCAACCTTGAGTTTCACAACAAAGTCACCCCAGATAAAGTCGACGCGCTGCTGGCCGAGCTTCGCAGCGAGATCGAGTCGGGCAAGCCAATCAGTATCTCAGGCCGTTTTGCCGAACACTAGTCGTACTTTGGAGTGGTTATGCCAAAAACAGAACTTAAAGAATATATCGTCCTGCGCAACCGCGAGATCCCTAATATTCGCGATCTGGATGTGTATATTGCCAACGGTGGCTATGAGACGGCCCGCACCGCGCTGACCACGATGACGCCTCAGGCGATCGTCGACGAGGTTAAAAAATCGGGCCTGCGCGGCCGCGGCGGCGCAGGCTTTCCCTGTGGGGTCAAGTGGGGCTTTGTGCCCAAAGAGCTCAACCCCAAGTACCTGGTGGTCAACGCCGATGAGAGCGAGCCAGGCACCTTCAACAACCACGAGATTATCGACCACAACCCGCATCAGCTGATCGAGGGCATCGTGATCAGCGCGTTTGCGATTGGCGCCAACACCGCCTATATCTACATTCGCGGTGAGTTCGCCTACGGTGCGCGCCTGCTCGATCAGGTCATCGGCGAGGCCCGCGCCCGCGGATTTGTGGGCAAAAACATCTTTGGGTCGGGCTTTGATCTTGAGATCCACGTTCATCGCGGCGCGGGCGCCTACATCTGTGGCGAGGAAACCGCGCTGCTCGAGTCGCTGGAGGGCAAAATCGGCCAGCCGCGCCTCAAGCCGCCCTTTCCGGCGGTCGCTGGTCTGTACGCCAAGCCCACCGTGGTCAACAACGTCGAGACCCTGACCAACGTCCCCAGGATTGTGGCCAAAGGCGCAGACTGGTTCCGCTCGTTCGGCACCGAAAAATCGCCCGGCACCAAGGCGGTCTCGATCAGCGGCCACGTCAAAAATCCCGGCAACTACGAGATTCCGCTCGGCATTACGCTGCGCGAGTTTATCTACGACTGGGCCGGTGGTATGCGCTCGGATGTGCCGCTGAAGTTCATTATCCCCGGCGGCGCATCATCGACCTGGCTCACCGCCGAGCACCTCGACACGCCGCTGACCTGGGATGATATGGCGGCGGCAGGCACGATGCTTGGCTCAGGCGCGGTCGTCATCCTTGACGAGAGTGTGTCGGTAGTCAAGGCGGCTCTGAAGATCGATGAGTTCTTCAAGCACGAGTCGTGCGGCAAGTGTACGCCCTGCCGCGAAGGCACCCACTTCCTGGTCAAGGTCTGGGAGCGCATCGACGCGGGCCACGGCCGCAGCGGCGATATCGAACTGCTGGCCGATGTCGGCACCCAGATGCTCGGCAAGTGCTTCTGTCCGCTCGGCGACTCGGCGGTCTCGGCGGTCAACAGCGCGATCAAGTTCTTCCGCCCCGAGATCGAGGCCGAGATCACCGCTGGGACGCCTTAGGGGCTAGTCGCTAGCAGCTAGTCGCTAGTGGGTTTTACAGCTTCCTGCTGCGCTGGATTGAATCCAAAGCTAAACTGGATTGCCACAGCTGGCCGCTTAGTTTGTGTGGCAATCTCAACTGTGTGTACTCAGCGAGCTGCATCAACGCCCGCGCCTGTGGGCAGCGCCGGTGCAGCTCGTCACCATATTCTAGAGAAAGGGCAGCCCGATGCCTGAACTTGTGACCCTGACGATTGACGGCCAGATGGTCTCGGTGCCGAAAGGTACCGTGGTTGTTGAGGCTGCCCGTCAGATTCAAAATCTCATCCCGGTCTTCTGCTATCACCCGAAGATGGCGCCCGTGGGGATGTGCCGCATGTGTATGGTCAAAATTGGCACGCCCAAAGTTGACCGCGCCACGAACAAGCCCGAGCTGGATGCCAATGGCAAGCCAGTGATCGCGATGATGCCCCGCCTGCAGACCGCCTGCACCATGCCGGTCAGCGAAGGTATGGTCGTCGTCACCGCTGATGAAGAGGTCAAGCACGCCCAGAACGGGGTGCTCGAAGCGCTGCTGACCAGCCACCCGCTCGACTGCCCGGTCTGCGACAAGGGCGGCGAGTGTCCGCTGCAAAACCTGACGATGGGCTGGGGCCCTGGCAAAACTCGCTTCGACTACAACGACAAAGTCCACTTCGAGAAACCAATTCCGCTCGGCGACCTAATCTATCTCGACCGCGAGCGCTGTATTTTGTGCGCCCGCTGCGTCCGCTTCCAGGACGAGATCGCTGGCGATCCGGTGCTGGGCTTCGACAACCGCGGCCGCTCCTGGCAGATCATCTCGATGTCTGACCCGACCTTCGACAGCAAATTCTCGGGCAACACCACCGACATCTGCCCGGTGGGCGCGCTAACCTCGGCGGATTTCCGCTTCAAGGCGCGGGTCTGGGAGCTACAGTCGATCCCAACCGTGTGTAACCACTGCCCGGTTGGCTGCAATATGACCTTCGATATGCGCTCGAACGAGATCAAGCGGGTGATGCCACGGGAAAACGATGCGGTCAACGAGATCTGGCTGTGCGACCGTGGGCGCTACGCCCATCACTTCGTCGAGAGCAAACAGCGCCTGACAACGCCGCTGATTCGCAAAAACGGCACGCTCCAGGAGGCCACCTGGGACGAGGCGCTCGCGCTGGTCTCGCGCCAGCTCGAAGGCATTCGCAGCACCGCTGGCGGCAAAGCCATCGGCGGACTGGCCGGCCCCTCGCTGCCCAACGAGGATCTGTTCGCCTTCCAGCGCTTTTTCCGCGAAACCCTCGGCTCGAACAACCTCGACCATCGCTCGGGCACGGCGCTCGATCTGCCGCTTGACGATGTCGGCGCCCAGTTCGGCCTGACCAGCGGCACCGACCTGCTGACCCTGGGCAAGGGCACGGTCGTGCTGGTGTTCGGCGCCGACCCCGAGGAAGAGGCTCCGGTGCATCTGCTGCGCCTGCGCGGGATCAACACCCGCGGCGGCACGATTATCACCGCCAACGGCCGCCCGACCAAGCTGGACCAGTGGGCCAAGCACACGCTGCGCTTCCGCTACGGCAGCGAGGGCGCCCTGCTGGCCGCGCTGCTCAAGCCACTGGTCGACGCCACGCCAACCGGCGGCAATCGCGCCGCGCTGCGGGGCTTTACTGACCTGAAAACCGCGCTGAATGGGGTCACCACCGCCAGCGCCGCCCAGAGCGCCGGTGTCGCCGCCGAGACGATCACGGCGGTCAACGAGCTGATTGCGGGCGCGGAAAATCTGGTGATTTTCTATGGCCGCGATGCGCTGGCCGCCGGGCCAAACGTCACCGGCGCCCTGGCCAACCTGCTGGTGATGACCCGCAAGGCGGGTGCGGCCAACAGCGGTCTGGTCGGCTTGCTGCCCGGCGCCAACGGGCGCGGCGCGCTCGACATGGGCGTGCGCCCCGATCGCGGCGCTGGCTCCGCCGCGCTGGCCCAGCCGGGACTGAGCGCCAGCCAGATGTTCGAGGCCGCCCAGGCGGGCCGGCTCAAGGCGCTCTACATCGCCGGGCTTGACCCGGTCGGCGCCGATCCGGCCAAGGCCGCCGCGCTGAAGAAGGTCGAGCTGGTGGTGGTGCAGGAGCTGTTCCTCACCGAAACCGCCAAGCTGGCCGATGTGGTGTTCCCGGTGCTGAGCGTTGCCGAGCGCGAGGGCACCTTTACCAACGCCGAGCGGCGCGTCCAGCGCTTCCGCCAGGCCCGCCGCTCGCTGCCAACCCAGCGCCCCGACTGGCAGATTCTGCAGTCGCTGGCCAACCAGCTGGTCGCCGAGCCAGTGCTGGCCGCGCTGAGCGGCGCCGCCGCAAGCAGCCGCAAGCAGGTGCGCCGCGAGGAGACCAAAGTCCGCAGCCGCACCGAGTGGAACTACGCCTCGCCGGCCGAGATCCTGATGGATGTGGCGGGCAGCGTGGCGACCTACAAGAACGTGAGCTACGCCTCGCTGCAAGGGCCAAACGGGGCCTGGGGCCGCCAGACCAACGAGAACTACTATTTCGATGGCACGTCCTACGAGAACACCGGCGGCCTGGGCATTCAGGTTCCGGCGCAGGTCGAGGTCAGCGCCACCGCCGCAGCGCTCCAGCCCTTCAAGGCCAGCGGGCGGGTGGATGCGGCCGACCGACCCTTTACCCTGGTTGGCGCGGCGTTCCTGTACGATGACAGCGCCCTGATGAACGATGCGAATCTGCTCAATAACCGCAGGGCGAAGGCGCAGGTTGCGCTGCATCCGCTTGACGCGGACAGCCTGGGGGTGAAAAATGGCGACCACGTGACCGTGACCTCCGGGCGCGGAACCCTGACGTTGCCGGTCTATCGCACCCGGCTGGCGGCTCCGGGCGTGGCTGTGGTGCCCCTGGGAGTCAGCGGCGTGCCACTGGTGGATCTTGTTGAAGGTGCGTGGACGGCGGTTTCAATCCGTCGAGCGGAGGGCTAGATGGATCGTAGTTTGTGGGTGATGATTATCCACGCATTCGTGCTGGCGTTCGCGGCCCTGACCGGGTTTGCCTACCTGACCTTGATGGAGCGGAAGGTGCTGGCGCGGATGCAGCATCGGGTTGGCCCAAACCAGGCCGGCCCGCGCGGCCTCTTTCAGCCGCTGGCGGACGCGGTCAAGCTGATGTTCAAAGAGGACATTATGCCGTCCGCCGCCGATAAAGCGGTCTTTACGCTGGCACCAATTCTGGCGACGGTGCCGGCAGTGGTGATCTTCGCGGTCATTCCGCTGGGCAACAACAATCTCACTATCTTTGGTGAGAACATTCCGCTGACCTTCGCCGATATCAACATCGGCCTGCTGTACCTGCTGGCGATCACCTCGATCGGCGTCTATGGCATTACGCTCGGCGGCTGGGCCTCGAACAATAAATATTCGATGATGGGCGCCGTGCGCTCCGCCGCCCAGATGATCAGCTACGAGCTGGCCTTTGGCCTGGCCGTGCTGGTCCCGGTGATGCTGACCGCCTGGCGCAGTGTCGACGGAGTCGGCTCGCTGAGCCTGGTTGATATCACCAATGCGCAGGCCGGGACCTATCTGGGCTTTATCCCCAAGTGGTTTGTGTTTACGCCGACCGGCTGGCTGGCCTTCTTCCTGTTCCTGATCGCCGCCACCGCCGAGGTGACCCGCGCCCCGTTCGACCTCGTCGAGGCCGAGCAGGAGCTGGTCGGCGGCTACGCGACCGAGTACAGCTCGATGAAGTTCGCGCTGTTCTTTATGGCCGAGTATATGAAGCTGATCGCGATGAGCGCGCTGGCGGCAACCCTGTTCCTGGGCGGCTGGCGCTTCCCCGGCCTGGAGAATATTCCGGGCAACTGGGGCGCGCTGATCTCGTTCGGCGTGATGGTGGCCAAGATCCTGTTCTTCCTGTTCCTGTCGATCTGGGTGCGGGCCAGCCTGCCGCGGATTCGCTACGACAAGCTGATGGATTTCGGCTGGAAGCGGCTGCTGCCGATCTCGCTGGCAACCATGGTCGCCACGGCGGTCTTCGTGGTGCTGTGGGCGCCGCTTAAGTAAATCGGATTTGGCTTAAACCAAAAGCGCCGCGATCAGCCCTGATCGCGGCGCTTTTATTGACATAACTCCCTACGGCTGCACGTGCTCGGCGAAAAACGCGGCGGTGTCCTCCAGGTAGCGCTGGTTGGCGGCGCCCTGGAACGAGTGCGGCTGGCCCTCGTACAGCTCCATTCGCACAGCTTTCCCAGCTGCCGCCAGCCCGGCGCGCAGATCGTCGGGCCACTTGAGCGGCACAACCTCGTCGGCGGTGCCGTAGTGAATGAGTACGGGTGCGTTGACATAATCAAGATAGGGCAGCGGCGATAGGCGCTGATAGAGATCGGCGGCGGCGGCGGGGGCGACCGGCCAATCGATCGAATCGATCGTCTGCCCGTGGCCGGCGGCACGCTCGACCCGAAACCAGTAATCCTCGGTGATATTCAACGAGGCCGGGGCATAGATCACCGCCGCCGCCAGCTGATCGCTGACCACCATCGCCTTGGCGGTGATCGCGCCGCCGTTGCTGTGGCCCCACATGCCGACTTTGCCGGGCTGGGCGGTTGGTAGTCGCTGGGCCAGCGGAATCAGATTGAGCACATCGATCACATGCCCGGCGTAAAACTGATTGGGCGCGGCGTCGGAGCCGGCGTGCGAGCGCAGATCGGGGGCCAGGGCCAGGAAGCCGCGATCGGCGAGGTAGTCGGCGGCCAGCTTGCTGCCATTGCCGGTCTGGTACACATCGAGCGGATAGTAGCCGTGGTTCAAAATCACCACCGGAAACGGCCCAGCGCCACGGGGCTGATTCAACATTCCGCTGATCCGCAGGCCATCGCTGGGATACTCGATCAGGTAGCGGGTGAAGTTGGCCGTCTCCTCCATAACCTCCAGAATGGCGATCTCGCCCGCCCCATACGAGCGCTGGCGCAGGCCCGCGATGGTGAACTGGGCGTACTCTGCCCACTGGTCGGGGGTGGCGGTTGGCGGCGCCGGGGTTGCGGTCGGGTCTGGCGCCGGGGTTGCGGTTGGCGCTGGCGCCACGGTTGCGGTTGGCGCCACGATTGTGGCCGGAGCTGTGGTCGCGGCGGGCGGCGGCTCACCCTGGGCCACAGCGGGAGCGGCTG
>DAOTUS010000614.1:0-4795 GCA_034437415.1 Herpetosiphonaceae bacterium | reverse complement strand
GTGCAGCGTGGCGGCATCGGCGTTCTGGCGGGCGGCGAAATGGGGCAGGTACGGCGCATAGGCCAGGTGCTCGGGGAAAATCGCCGCAAACAGATTCTGCAGCAGCGGCAGATCGGCCGAGTCCATCCCCACGACCGGCCGAAGCGTCACCCCGGCGGGATCGCTGGCATGCTGATTAAGTGATGGCAGGTTTGATTCAACAAGCATAGCGATGGCGTACTTTCACATCAGTTAGTTAATGGAGGACTACGCGCAGTCAGATTTAGAAATCGATCCCATCCAGCACGCTTTTGCGCCGGGAGCGGGCCAGCCGCCAGTTCAGCAAGCTCTTATCGTAGACCGTCCGCAGACGCAGCGCCGCCCATAGAGCGACCAGCGCGGCCACGACCGCCGCCCCAAGATACACGCTGGTGATAACACTATCAAACCAGCCGACTGATTGCAACCCATACACGGCTGCAATTAGTATACACCCGCAAATCGTGGCAAAGGCATAGCAGTAGCTGTCGAGAAAAACACTGACCCGGCCGCGCCGCTCGTCGGGGATAATCCCCTGCACCGATTTGCGGGCCGGCTCATCCCAGCCAACCTGGATCAGCCGGGCCAGGAAGCGCCCGCCCAGCCCGCCGACGATTGGAATAATCAGCGTGCTGCCGCCGACCAGCAGCAGAACCATCGGCAGCAGGACAAAATTGCTTTTTGGGTTGATCTTGCTCAGCCAGCGACTGGTCACGCCCCACTGAAACAGCAAAATCGCCGCGACCAGACCAAACTTGTAGAAGCCATACAGCTGCTGCAGCACCAGCGGATTGTTGGCGGCCACCGCGTCCAGACTGGTCAGAAAATGAAACTCGACCACCGTCAGCGCAATTCCCGAGGCAAACAGGACCAGCGCCAGATAGCTGAACAGCGGAACATTGCGAATAACATCGGTGCCAACCTTGAAGGTCTGCACAATATCGTACTCGGTTGGCTTGGCCTGGCGGGCGCGTATCGGACGATGGCGAAAGGTCAGGTACAGAATCGCCCAGGCCACAAAGCACAGGCTTGCGCAGACCGTGAGCACATACAGCGGCGCCAGGCTGCTATTGTCGGCCACGAGAAACGTGATCAGCGCCGCCAGCCCATTCCCAACCAGGCTGCCGATGGCCGAGCCGGCCGCCAGCAGCGGAAACAGGCGTTTGCCATCGGAGACCGAGTAGAGATCGTTGGCCAGGGTCCAGAAGGCCAGCGGAAAGAGGGCGTACTGCTGCTCGGACAGGATCGCCAGGAGCGGATAGCGCACGACCTCGGGCGCATCGTACCAAAACAGCGCCAGCATCAGCAGATAGAGAAACCCAAAGCCCGCCAGCACGTTGCCAACCAGCTTAATCCGCTGCGTCCGATCGACCACCAGCGCAAAGCCGCCGGCGGCCAGCAGGGTGATGATCATCACCAGCGGCCAGAGCCACAGCAGCTGGGGCGTGCCCAGATTGCTGATAAACCCGGCCATCGCGACCACATCGGAGAGCTCAAGCACGAGCGTGTTGATGGTCAGCAGGAGCATGACTGGAATCACGACTTTCCACTCATTGGGACGAAGTTTGAGAGCTTGTTCAAAGCGCTTGAGCATAGAGAGAACTTTCATTGTTAGGTGGTAAGAATCACCGCCGTCTCGGCCAGGATGCGGGTGATCGGATGTTCGGGATAGTGAACCACAAACAGCCCGGTGTTAGCCAGCGCCGCCAGCTCACTGGAGTGCGGCACGACCGCGATCACCGCATAGCCGTAGACTTTTTCAACCTGCCGCTGGACCTCGGTCAGGGTCAGGCTGGCGGGAACCTGGTTGACCACCAGCATCATGGCGGGGACGCCCAGCTGCTGCACCACATCGATGGTGACCCCGGTGCCCTGATAATCCTGCTCGTCCGGGCGCAGCACCAGCACCTGCACATCGGCAAAGGCCAGCGAGGGCAGATTGGCCTCCTCCAGGCCCGGCTGCGAGTCGATCAGGAGCACATCCAGGCTCAGCGCGCTGACGAGGAGCTGGAAGCTGTCGCTGAGCAGGCTGACATCATAGCTAATGTTCCCAGGCCGGGTGACAAACGGAATCAGAAACACCCGGCCGCTGAGCGCCGCGTCAATTCCGTGCGACACATCGTAGGCAGTATCTTCAATCGAGCACTTGCCCCACAAAAAATCGTTGAGCGAGTGCTCGATAATCCGCTCGTCAATCCCAAAGAGCAGCGGGATTGCCGGGCTGTGCAGATCGGTGTCGATGATGCCGATGCGCTGGCCGGTTGCAGCGAGAATGGTCGCAATATTCGCCGCAATGTTGGATTTTCCAGTTCCAGGGCGAAATGAGTGAATGGAAATAATCTTCGGCATAGCGTGCCCCGCTAAGATTGAAGCTACATCATTAATCGGGCGGCGACCTGTCTCAGCGATTGGGTTAGGGGGTGATCGGGGTATTTCAGGGCAAAGATGCCCGAGCTTGCCAGGATCATCATCTCGTCGGCGTGCGGCATCACGGCGGCGACCTCACAGTTGTAGGTTTGCTCAACCCGTGCTTTGACCTCGGCAAAGTTGAAGCTGGTGGGGACTTTGTTGACCAGCAGCAGCAGCCGCGGCACATCGAGCTTATGCGCGACATCGACGGTCACGCCGGTGCCCTGGTAGTCCTGCGAGTCGGGGCGCAGAATAATCGCCAGCGCATCGGAGACCGCAATCGAGAGCAGGGTCTCTTCGTTGAGGCCAGGGTGGGTGTCGATCATCAGCACATCCAGGTTCAGCTCTTCGACTAATTTATGAAAGCCATCGTTGAGCAGTCCCACGTCGTAGCCCTCGCGCAGCACCCGTGCGATCTCGCCGGCCTTGATGCTGGATGGGATCAGAAACACCTTGCCCGAGATCGGCACGCCCAGGTTTTTGGTCACATCGTAGGCGGTCTCCTTGATCTCACACTTGCCCCACAGATAATCGTTCAGCGAAAAGGTCATATGATCTTCATCAAGCCCGAACAACACATGAATTCCAGGCGACATAATATCGGTGTCAATCACGCCGACTCGTAGACCAGTTGCCGCCAGAATGGTAGAAAGATTTGCCGTGGTGTTCGATTTCCCGGTACCGCCACGGAATGAGTGGACGGAAATGATCTTCGACATGGAAGGTCTCCTGTACTTGTACGCTTATAGCCGCTTGTAGATTAGGCAGATATTTTGAAGTGCGCTCATCATAGCGCATCAATTCAGAATGATCAATGTGGGCAATGGCAATAGTTTTGAGCGTAAACGCTGTTGTATCTGGCAATGATTTGCTGCTCAATAAGACCGCAGGTCATTGAAGAAGTTGACATAAATCAGGAAATGTTATTGGGGCAGGGCTTCAACGCCCGTTCGCGGTCTGCTACACTGCTGGGCGTGATCAATAAGCGAATGGAGCTGCGTCATGGCCGAACATCTGCGCTGGAGCGCCTGGGAGCGGCAGTTCGAGGATTTTCTGCTGCGCACGAATCCGATTGGCGATGCCGCCCACGACCTAGAACATATTCGGCGGGTGGTCGCCAACGCGGTCGTGCTGGCCGCCGCCGAGCAGGCCGATCTGGCGATTGTGCTGCCCGCCGCCTGGCTCCACGACTGTGTCGCAGTGCCGAAAGACTCGCCCAAGCGGGCGCAGGCCTCCACGCTGGCCGGCCACGCCGCTGGGGCTTTCCTCCAGCAGATCGGCTACCCGGCCGAGCATCTGCCGGCGATTCAGCACGCGATCGCCGCCCACAGCTTTTCGGCCAACATTCCGCCAGCCAGCCCTGCGGCCATGGTCGTGCAGGACGCCGATCGGCTCGATGCGCTGGGGGCGATTGGGATCGCCCGCTGCGTGATGCTGAGCGGCGCGCTCGGTCGCCGCCTGTACGATCCCGCCGAGCCGTTTCCGCGCACCCGCCCGCTCGACGACCAGCTGAACACCCTGGATCACTTCTACTGCAAGCTCCTGCGGCTGGCCGAGCAGATGCAGACCGCCAGCGGCCGGGCCGAGGCCCAGCGCCGCACTGCGTTCATGCGCAGCTTTCTGGCCCAGCTGGGCCACGAGCTCAACGCGGCGCCAGCCGGGATCGAGGGTGTTGAGGATAACGACTAGGCGGTGAGCAGCCTGCCTAGTCGCCATCAGGGGGTTGGGGTTAGGCTGAACGGGGTGGCTGGCGGCGTGACCGCTGGGGGCGTGAGCGTCAGGCTCGGCGACAGCGGGTTCGTGCCGGTCAGCGGGGTCGTCACAACCTGAAGGGTCACGGTTGGGATTCTGGTCGGCGGAACCGTGGTGCGGCTGACATGGGCGGTTGGCGTGGTGAGAAGCCATCTACAATACCGCTTGATCGTTATGAGCGCACGATTAATCGTCGTTGGTTTCAGATAGATATCAGTTTGGAGATAGGCACGGTAGCGTGTAATGGTCGGGGTTGTCAGTGCCGTCGGGGTGAACACATGCTCCTCCTCGTGCCCCTCGCTCCAGTTCTTCTCACACCACAACGCAAACTGCCAAAGATCGCTAAGATAGCCACGAATGGTATGTGGATTAAGATCGTCAACCTCGCGGAGCGTCGTTTTATACTGTTTCAAGATATAATCACCGTTTGGTGAGATCACTGGCATGGTCATACGCTTCATATACCTCCACCCAATTACTCCCAATCATATTAGTTTGTACAATACCCTCGCCAATTAGGGCGGACTGGTCGCCGGTTGGCGCGGGTGAATCCGTCCAAGGCTCGTCACGGTGCGCATGAGTTCCGTGAATAAAACCGGATCAGGTTTTTCCGGAA
>DAOTUS010000613.1:0-12540 GCA_034437415.1 Herpetosiphonaceae bacterium | reverse complement strand
CCATATATGGCGTCCCTCCCGCGAATACGTGCGCTTTTTGGGTTTCCCGGTCATCGCGCAGGTCGGTGCGAACGCCATACATGGTGTCCATGGGCCTAATCTAACATTGTCAAATTATGCACTCAGGAATGTTTAAATCGCCCCGGCGGACGCGCGTGCTGCTGGTCGCGCTGGTGGTTGTCATCGGGCTGGCCAGCCTGGCAATTCCCTCGGTGCGGCGGATGCTTGCCAACCCAACTGCGCAGGCGGCGGTCGTGAATGTGGACCAGGTGCTGGTGCGCGGCGACAGCTTTCAGGGCCACGTGTTCGATCCGCCGGTGCTGCAGGTTCCCATCGGCACCACGATCACCTGGACCTTCGCCGATCGCGGGGCCGACGGCAGCGGGGAGATCGCGCCCCACAACGTGGTCGGGAGCGGCTTTGTCTCGCCAGTGATCGAAGCGGGCGCCTGGAGCCACACCTTCGCCACGCCCGGCTCGTATCGGTATGTCTGCACGCTCCACGGCAATATGGATGGACGAATCGAGGTCGTGGAAACTCAGTAGCTGGTAGCTAGTAGCTAGTAGCTCGTGGCTGGAAACCATGGCGCAGCAGATTAACAGACCTTAAGCTACAATAGCAGCAGATTGCTTTAGCTGGAGGGTGCGATGACTGATCTGCCATTACGACGCTTGATCCTGTACAAACATGGTGTGGGCTACTTTGAGCGGCGCGGAACGTTCGAGGGGACGACCCTGGCGCTACCCTTCAGCCGCGAAGCGATGGATGATGTGCTGAAGAGCCTGGTGGTGCTGGAGATTGGCGAGGGCCGCGTGCGCGGGATCGACTACGAGCGGCCGGAGTCGTGGAGCGGGCGGCGGATCGAGCTGACCGCTGGCCGGACCCTGCGCGATCTCCTCAGCGAGCTGCGCGGCCGCCGGGTCCGGGTGGCCCTGCGCGACGAGAGCACCGCCGAGGGCGTGGTGGTCGGCCTCGATGAGCCGTCGAGCGATGAGCCGATGGGGCACGCCCTGCTGACGCTGTACCGCGCCGATGTCCGCCAGCTGGCCATCCACAAGCTCGGCGATGTGCGCGGCGTCCAGCTGCTCGACACCGCCGCCGACGAGGTCGCCTGGTCGCTGCGCTCCGGCGGCGACACCAACGAGACCCGGGCCGCGACAATCCAGCTCGATCCCGGCAAGCACGAGCTGCTGATCGCCTACCTGGCGCCCGCGCCGAGCTGGCGGGTCTCCTACCGGCTGCTGGTCGAAAATCTAGGCCAGGAGGCGCCCGATCTGCTGCTCCAGGGCTGGGGCCTGATCGACAACGTGCTGGATGAAGACCTGACCGATGTCCGCCTGACCCTGGTGGCGGGCCGCCCGGTCTCGTTTCGCTACCCGCTGTACGAGCCGCAGCAGCCGGTGCGCCCGCTGATCGAAGACATCGTGCCGCAGGCCGCGCCGATGCCTAAAAGACACATGGCCCGCAGCGCGATGCTGATGACGGGCGCCGAGGCGGCCCCGCTGGCCTTCGCGGCCATGAGCGACGAAGCCTACCCCGACATCAGCGGGATGATCGAGGCGGCCCCGGCGGCGGCCGAGGGCGAGTCCCAGGGCGCGCTGTTCCGCTACGACGTGCGCGAGCCGATCAGCGTCGGCCGCGGGCGCTCGGCGCTGGTGCCGCTGCTGAACCTGCGCACCTCCTGCCGCCGCGAGCTGGTCTACCGGGGCGCGGCGGGCGAGAAACACCCGCTGGTCACGGTGCGCTTCGACAACACCAGCGGCCTGACCCTGGAGCGCGGCCCGGCGACCATCGTCGAGCAGCGCTCCTACGGCGGCGAGGCGGTGATCAACTGGACCCCCGAGGGCGGCGCGGTGGTCGTGCGCTACGCCCAGGCGCTGGAGCTGAGCGTGCGCGAGGATCGCTCGACCGCCCAGAACACCCGGCGGCTCCGCCTGGGCCGCGATGTGCTGATCCACGAGGTCGAGGAGGCGCTGACCACGATCTACACCGCCAGTAACACCGCCAGCGAGGAGCGGATTGTCACCATCGAGCACCCGCGCCGCCACCCGTTCGAGATCTACGACACCACCCAGCCCAGCGAGCTGACCTCCGAGAAGGCCTGCTGGCAGATTCCAGTGCCCGCCCGTGGCGAGGCGGCGCTGCGGGTCCGCGAGCGGCGGCTGATCGAGCGCCGCGAGGAGATTCGCTCGATCTCGTTCGAGCAGCTGCGCCGCTATCTGGCCGAGCGCATGCTCGACCAGGCCACCG
Source organism: Herpetosiphonaceae bacterium (assembly GCA_034437415.1). Taxonomy (GTDB): domain Bacteria; phylum Chloroflexota; class Chloroflexia; order Chloroflexales; family Herpetosiphonaceae; genus JACCRK01. The sequence goes on along the minus strand of DAOTUS010000613.1, from coordinate 10,290 downwards.
TGACCGAGCTGCGCGATGTGCTGAGCCTGTATGCGCGGCTCGACGCGATCGCCCAGCGCTACGGCCAGCTCGAGGTGCTGCGCCAGCGGATCCACGAGCAGCAGACCCAGATTCGCGGCAATCTGGATGTGTTGAAAAACGAGGGCGGCGAGGGCGAGCTGCGCACCCGCTACATCACAACCCTGACCGAGAGCGAGGATCGGCTGGCGGCCCTGCGCGACGAGGAGGTCGCCCTGCGCGAGGAGGAATCCCAGCGCCGCGAGGATCTCGAGAATCGCCTCCAGGCATTTGGCAGCCCGCGCTAAGCTCCCGCTAAATGCCAAGGCCCGCCAGGATTATCGTTCTGGCGGGCCTTGGCTGTGTGGTGCTGAGTGATATCATTTCGATTTTACTGACCGACTATAATCTACTACGCGCTGCTTAAACTCTTAAAAATTCTCCTGTCTTATGGACAGTCTCGTTTCTACTAGAGAACTTTTTTATAACTAAAGGTTTCAATATTGTGTTGAATAGTGGTGCAAAATGGTGTAAAATGGTGCATCAGAGGAAAGTTGCTATGAATAAACGGGACAAACAAGGTATTAGAGAACCTAAATTAAGACAGAGCATCACGTTTACAAAAGAGCAACATGATGCAATTGCTCAGATTGCTGAGCAGAATCAGGTGTCTTTTTGTTGGGTTGTTCGATACGCTTGTACCAATCTCATCAAAGAACGTGGTTCCCACAAGCCACTTCACAATCTACAAACAGATACAGACATAGGGGAGTAGCTAGTGTTAAACCCAAATGACTCTGACATTCCCACCGTTGCCTCGTTTTTTTCAGGTATCGGTGGTTTTGACTTAGGATTCGAGCGAGCCGGATTTCAAGTAACGATGCAGTGTGAAATCAATGACTTCTGCAACGATATTTTAGAGAAACATTGGCCTGATGTAACAAGATTTCAGGATATTCGTGAGGTACAACATGCAGATATCCCTACCGCTGATGTTTGGGTTGGAGGATTCCCATGCCAAGATGTCTCAGTGGCGAGAATGGGGCCGCGAGATGGGCTTAGAGGGAAACGATCTGGACTCTTTTATGAGTTTGCTCGTCTCATTGGAGAATATCTGCCCCGAATTATTGTCATCGAAAACGTTCCGGGCCTCTTATCTAGCCACGGAGGACGAGACTTCGAAGTCATTATTCGGACGTTGGCCAACCTCGGGTATGGTGTGGGATGGCGTGTGCTTAACAGCCGCTACTTCGGAGTCCCCCAATCACGCCAGAGAGTCTACATTGTTGGATGTTATCGAGACGCAAGAGGTCCAGGAGAGATACTTTTTGAGCCAGAACGCAGCAGTAGGAATGATTCGTCGGGCCGATCGGATGGGACGAAGTCTATTTCCCCCTTTAAGAAAAGCCTTGGAGATACTGTCAAAGGACCAGTTGTCCAAGGACTAGCATACTGCTTATATGCTTGCTCAGCGCGTCATACAGGTACTGATTGGAGCAGAACATATGTGACCTACCCTCAAGGGAAGGTTAGACGGCTGATGCCAAATGAGTGTGAAGGCATACAAGGTTTTCCAGTAGGGTGGACGTTACCAACTAATCCACCCAACGATGTTGAAAAACTTGACTCCCTGAGATACACTGCACTCGGAAATGCCGTTACTGTTGCAGCTGTCGAGTGGGTAGCACATCGAGTTATTCCAGTATTACAACGGCTCAAATTAAGCGAAGTAGTTGTCTAAGTATAAGCATGTGAGACTTGACGGGATCCTCCGCGAGGCGCCTTCGCCAGGCTCAGGCTGTAGAGTATCCGTGGCTTGAGCCTGGCGAAGGCCGATCCATCACAATCTATCTGGGTGTACTTAGAATTTGAGTTATCCTACTGCTCTATTTCATCGCAAAATTGCTGGAGGAGATCTGGATGAGGACGATCTCTCTGATCCAGGGGAAGTCTAGAAATAGGTATCTTCCCAACAACCTTTTTCAGTACATCAATGCTGGAGCCTGATGATAACAAAGTATCCTCAGCTTCAGCATTAAGCTCGATGAAATACTCTCCAGCTCTATGTGTAACCAAAAGTAATCCCTCATCAAATGCCCAATGATGTAATTTACAGAGTGCGAGGCCATTATAGACCTTGTCGAGATCGTAATCTGCCCATGGCAATATGTGGGCCGCATCAACGCCAGGATTACTATTTACACTTGTTGCTGGAAATCTAGCCCCACACATGACACACGTCGAATTGTATGCTTTTCGGATATCCTCCCTAAATTTGGCACTGGCAGCACCGCGACGAGCAACATATTGCTGCCATTTTTTAACTTCTCGTTTGCGTATTTCAAGGCGTTCAGGCTCAATTTGATCAAGTGGCAACGGCATGTCTGTTTCTACATTACCGATTATTGATAACATTGCAGGAACAACATCTGTTGAATCAGAATAGGCAATGCCTATTTCAGCACTGTATGCTTGTATCATTCCCCTAAGTTCGGTATTTAAATCTGTCAAACCTTTATTTAAGGGCCCTCCTGCCTTTACTTGATCTTCATGAGATCGAATTAGGTCACCAATACTTGGTGGAAAATTGCGAGAATTTCGCCATATTTTTGTTACCATATTGGTTCGTTCAGGTAAAGAAATACGATCAGCCTCAACACTTCTGTTCGCAGAGTCAACACTTATTACTTCTGCTAAAACATAATTAGCATGAAGTTGGACTTCGCCGAAATTAATGTGTTTGAGAATATATCCTTTATGTTGAAGAACGGGTTGACCGCCGAGAACTTCAAGCTCATCGCGTATTGGCGCTGGCATCATCAGGGCATTCGCTACCTGTGTATGCACATGAGGATGATTAGCTGGAGGTGATAGTCTCAGCCTTCTTTTGCCTTGGGAGTTGGAAAGATGAACACGAGTATTTATCACCGAGTCGCCTAGTTTAAGATGCAAATCTTTGTCAAATAAATCTTGCGGCGTAAGTCCATTTGGGGCTGTTTCTGCTATTTCATACTCACCCCGACCGCCACTGGATTGTTTACTTATTCGCACTACTTTCCTCCACTAATATCTGATTCTATCAATTCTTGCTCAACCAGAAGAAAAAGCTGGGAAAGTTGTATATCTAAGGCCTTCGCCAGCTTTTGGGCTGTCAAAATGGTAATGATTTTTTCTCCACGCTCAATAGACCCTACATAAGTTCTGTGGAGCAAACATTTGGTCGCAAATGCTTCTTGGGACAGATGTGCTTCGACTCTGAGTCGCCTGATAACGACGCCAAAATGTTGTGGAAGATTATAATCACGCATTAATAAAAGATAGCTGCTATGCATTCTAAACGTCTACAGCCTAGAAATAGCATTATTTTATTTATAAGCCTATAACGGACTAAGATCCACTAATTTCACACCCGCCTAAACGAAAGGCCCGCCAGGATTATCGTCCTGGCGGGCCTTCGTGGGTTCTTAACAGATAAATTTTACGCGAGCACGCTATCGACGCTGCGCTCGACCAGCTTGCGCAGATCGCGGCGGACCTGCTCGCCGGTCTGGGGCGTGGTCAGCAGGCCGACCACCATCCCGATAATGAACGAGCGCAGGCTGGTGCGGGCGCGGCGGCTCTTGCGCGAGACCTCGAGCGTAAACTCGCCGGTCTTTTCGCCAACGGCCTGGGCGGCCTGCTGGGCGTTTTCGCTGATGTTGTGGGCCGCATCCTTCATCACCGGGGTCACTGTCGCACTGACATCCTTGGCGGTCTCGCGGGCTTTATCGCCAACGGTGCTGGCGGCGGCGACCACGGCCGGAACCACCACCGCGCTCACATCTTTCGATTTATCGCTGACGGTGTGGGCGACCGAGCGGAACGTATCCGGGGCTTGATCGCGAACCTCTTTGGCTTTGTCGCTGACGGTGTGGGCGACCGAGCGCAGTGCATCCGGGGCATCGGCAGCCGCCTGCTTCACTTTGGCGCTGGCATCCTCCATCATGGGCGTGGCCCGCTCACGGGCGCTCTCGACGGCCTCCTGAAGCAGGCTCAGCAGCCGGTTGAAGACATCCGGGGCCTGCTCGCGCACCTCGTGGGCCTTATCGCCGAGGGTATCGGCGGTATCGGCGGCGCGGTCGCGGAGGTCGGCGCGGACGTGTTTGGTTTTGCTCCCCAGCGTTTCGGCAACATCGCTGGCGCGATCAAACAGCGTTTCGCGGACCTCTTTGGCCTTATCGCCCAGCGTCTCAGCGGTGTCGGCCACCTGGTCGCGGAGGTCGGCGCGGACGTGTTTGGTTTGCTTACCCAGCGTCTCGGCGGTATCGGCGGCGCGGTCGCGCAGGTCGGCGCGGACCGCTTTGGTTTTGTCGCCCAGCGTCTCGATCGTATCGGCGGCCTCATCGCGGCGCTTCGCGGCAAAGGCCGCCAGCGCGGCGCTGGCCAGGCCCAGCCAGGCCCCGCCCTTTTCACGACCTTTGTCGGTCTGATCGCTGACGGTGGCACTGACATTTTTTACGCTGTCTTTGACCGTCTCGTTGAGGCGTTCGCGATTATCCTCCAGCGTGGCCTGCAGATTTTTGCTGGCCTTTTTGGTGGTTTTGAGCAGCTGCTTCTGTTCTTTTTTCAGCTGCTTGCGGGCCTGCTTGGTGCTGGCCTGCACATAGTCGCTGACCTCGCCGGCCCGATCGCGGGCCTGCTCGGTCAGGTTTTCGCCCGCCGCCAGCAGTTTCTCGCCAACGGTTTTGGGCTGCTTGCCGCGAAATATCCCACCAACTGCGCCACCAATCAGCGCACCGGCGAGCAGGCCCACGGTCAGCAGTTCGTTATCATTGTTGTTCGTCATCAGAGCATTCCTTTCCTATCAGCGCGTTTACATAAAAACACGCTCTAGTGCTACTAAAGCGTGTTTATAGCAAACTATGGGCCGTCAGAAAAAACTGGCGCTGGTGGCCCGTTGGCCGAGCGCCTAGTTTGGCGCGGTCGGCACGGGTGCGCTGGGCGGGCCAACCACGCTGATGGCGACCCAGCCGGTGCCGGTGCCATCGGGCAGCTGAATGCGATACCAGTCGCCGGAGCGCTCAATGATTTCAATCGTGTCGCCGCTGACCAGCCGCCCAATCGGGTCGTTGTTGGTGTTGGGCGCCGACCGCAGGTTGGCGCTTGAGGCGGTGATGCTGGCGGTGATGGCGGCCGGCTCAAGCGTTGGCGTGGTGGTGATCGCCAGGGTTGGTGTGGGCGTTGGCGCAAGCCCATCCGCGCCCAGATCGTCCGCGCCCAGATCGTCCGCGCCCAGATCGCCCTCGGGGACCGCGGTCGGGATGATCGGCGTTACTGGGGTGCCCCAGGCGACGGTATTGCTGGGGTCATCGACCGTGGTGTAAAACGCCTGCACGCGGTCGGAGGCCAGCCAGAGGGCAAACAGGGCCACCGCGACCAGCAGGGCAATCTTGATCGGGTCCGAGAGGCGCAGCATCGCGCTGCGGCCCTGCATCTCGTTGAGAGCGACCTGCGCGGCGGAGGCCACCGACTCGCCCCAGCTGGTCTTGCCGCGATCCTGGCGCACAACCCGGCGCAGGGCCAGAATCGCCCGGCTGTCGCCAACTTTTGCCAGCGCCCGCACGACGCCCCAGCGCACATTGCTGTGCGGGTGGCGCAGGGTGGCCACCAGCGGACGGCTGGCGCGGCCATCGCCGATCTGGCCCAGAGCCTCGGCGGCGCGGTAGGCGCGGAGCCACGGCCCCTGCTCGCCCAAGGCGGCGATCAGCGCTGGCACGGCCTGGGGACCCAGCGCAATCAGCTCATCTTCGGCGTGGTCGTACAGCGCATCGCCCGGCTGATCGAGCGCGGCGATCAGGCGGCGAATCTGCTCCGGCGCGACGTTCGGCGGCGCGGCGGCGGGCTTGGCGGTGGAGGCTGGCGGCGGGCTGGGCGGATTTGGCTTTGGTGTTGATTCAGTCATAAGGCGTATGTATGTCCATTCAAATATAGGCAAAATGTTCGCTGATCCGTTGTGGATCGCGGTATATCTCTATTCAGGCGCGGTTTTTGGCCGCGGCCAGCGGCTGATGATCAGATCGAGAATCTGCGCGGCGATTACGGTTTTGGGCTGGCGTTCCAGCGGCCAGGCGCTGCCATCGGCGGCATAGACCGTGACGGCGTTGTCGGCGGCGCCGAGGGCGGTGCGGGCATCGTTGGCGACGATCAGGTCCAGGTTTTTACGTTGGAGCTTGGCCCGCGCATAGGCCTCGATATCGTTGGTCTCGGCGGCAAAGCCAACCTTGATGAAGCTGGTCAGATTGCGCAGGCTGGCCAGAATATCGACCGTCTGGCCCAGCTCCAGCACCATCTGGTCGCCGCCAGCGCCAGTTTTTTTGATTTTATTCGCGGCCACGGCGGCGGGCGTGTAGTCGGCGACCGCCGCCGCCATAATCAGCAGATCGGTCTGGGCCACCGCCTGGTGCACGGCGGTGTGCATCTCGCTGGCGCTCTCCACCCGAACCAGGGTCACGGCCTGGGGCACCGCCGCGCTGGCCGGCCCGCTGATCAGCGTGACCGCCGCGCCAGCATCGCGGGCGGCGGCGGCCAGGGCGTAGCCCATCGCGCCGGACGAGCGGTTGCCGATAAAGCGCACCGGATCGAGGGCCTCGTGGGTGCCTCCGGCGGTCACGACCACCCGCCAGCCGCGCAGTGGCCCGCTGGCGCGCCCGAGCGTCGCGCCAATCTCGGCCTCGATCAGCGCGATCTCGGCCAGCCGCCCGACCCCGGTCATCGGCTCGGCCATGCGCCCCTCGCCCGGCGGAACGACCAGCATCCCGCGCTGCTGCAGGGTGGCGATATTCGCCTGAGTGGCCTGGTTCGCCCACATATTCACATTCATCGCCGGGGCCAGCAGGATCGGCGCCTGCGAGGCCAGCACGGTTGTGGTCAGCATATCGTCGCTGAAGCCGGCGGCCAGCCGCGCCAGGGTGTGGGCCGTCGCTGGCGCCACCACGATCAGGTCGGCGCGCTCGCCGAGGGCCACGTGGCTGATATCGGTGGCGTTGGCCAGCTCCCACAGATTGGTGTAGACCGGGCGATGGGTCAGCGCCTGAAAGGTCAGCGGCGTGACGAACTTGGTGGCCTCGTCGGTCATCACCACATCGACCAGCGCCCCGGCCAGGGCCAGATTGCGGGCCAGTTGCACGACTTTGTAGGCCGCGATGCCGCCGGTAACGCCGAGCACAATCCGTTTATTGGTAAGATGACGCATGCACAACCACTACTTTAATCTAATCGGTGACCAGCCAGGCCGGAAGATCGCCGGGTATTCTAACATCTTTTCCGCCGCCAACGTGCAGCGTTTAGGGCCGATTCATTCCATAGATAATCCGCAGACCCTCGTGGGTCAGCCAGGGATCGACGTGGTCGATGACGTGGGTTTCGCCGGCGATAATGTCGGCGATCACCTCGGCCTGGCCGCCGGTGGCGACCACGGTGCCCCTGGTGCCCAGCTCCTGCCACATCCGCGTGATCAGCCCCTCGATCAGCCCGGCGTAGCCCAGCACGATCCCGGACTGCATATAGTGGGCGGTGTTTTTGGCGATCACCCGCGGCGGCCGGACCAGCTCGACCTGATAGAGCTTGGCGGCGGTGCGAAACAGCGCATCGGCGGAGATCCCAATGCCGGGGGCGATTGCGCCGCCGATGTAGTCGCCCTCGGCCGCGATCACATCAAAAGCGGTGGCCGTGCCAAAGGCGATCGCGATCACCGGGCCGCCGTAGCGGCGGAAGGCGGCGACCGAGTTGGCGACCCGATCGGCGCCAAGCTCACGCGGGGTGTCGATCAGCAGGCGCATGCCGGTCTTGATGCCCGGCCCGATCACGACCGGCTCGACGTTGAGATACGTGCGGCTGAGATCGCTGAACACCCCGGTCAGCGGCGGCACGACGCACGAGATCGCGCAGCCCTCGATCTGGTTAATATTGATGCCGCGCAGCTCAAACAGGCTGCGCACCAGCACGGCATACTCATCGGTGAGCTTCTGGCGCTGGGTGGCCAGGCGCCAGTGCGCGACCATCTCGGTGTTGTTCCAGGCGGCAATTTTGGTGTTGGTATTGCCAATGTCAATCGTTATTAGCATAGCTGCACATCGTCGTGTGCTCGGCGGGCGGGCGAGCAAAAATCAAAAAGCCTGGGCTATTATCGCACAAGATTGGCGGGCCGATGTGTGCGGAGCCTGGAAAATCCGCGTGCCGCCAACCAGCCTCAGCGCTAGAATATGCCCTAATCAGCCGTAGATGGTATAGTATAGGCAGAAGAAGTATCAGCGAGAAACGAGCCACCAGTGGCAGTTCAAGTTTGGATCGGCGAGAAACCCGAGCACCCCAACGAGCGCAAGGCAATTATCGCCCTGGCAAATGGCCTCGACCGTTTGGAAGGGCTCTATCTGATGCTGGCCAACTTCAGCGTGGGCGGGAACACCATCGATCTGGTGATTATCAAGCACGACGCGATCTTTATCATTGAGATGAAGCACTGCGACGGGCGGGTGTTTGGCTCGGTCAACGGGCGCTGGAAGGTGGTCAGCGCCAGCGGCTCGGTGAAGTGGCTCAACCAGGGCCGCAAAAACCCCTACAACCAGGTGATCGCCTACTACTACGCGTTTCGCAACTTCCTCCACGACCACCGCCTGGAGTTTATGTCCGAGCAGAAGGCCAGCATGACCGACTTTCGGGCCTGCAAGCGCCTGATCGTGATTGCGCCAACCTTTGAGGATGGCTCGGATGTGGTGCTGGACTGGCGGGTCACCGTCAAGGGCCTCGATGAGCTGCCGACCTACCTGGTGACCGAGCGCTCCGCCGAGATCAACCTGAGCGACGGCGAGATGCAGGCCATCCCCCGGCTGCTGAACTGCGCGCCCTGGGACGAGGTCAACAATCTGGTCGCCGGGGTGATGCCGTCCTGGAACGAGACGCCGTCGGAGCCGCCGCCGCTGCTGCCCGCCCCGCCGCCCGAGATCGAGGTCGTCTCCGAGCCGGAGCCCGAGCCGGTCGCTGTCGTGCCGGAGACCTGGGCGCAGCGGGTGGCCGGATCGTCGCGGCGCACCCGCTTCAATGTGCTCGGCTGGGCGATTGTGGTCGGGCTGCTGGGGCTGCTGTTTGTGCGCGGCCCGGATATTATCTATTTCCCGCCGCCAGTGCCAAGCCCGCCCCTGATCGCGCCGATCGGCACGCTGCCGGCGCTGGGCGTCTCGCCAACCCCGAACGGCTGCGTCGCGACCTACGCCCAGGCCGTGCGCAAAGAGCGCGACCCGGTCTCCAACCAGTGGCAGACCATCGCCAGCCGCCCGACCACCAGCCCGCACGTGGCCGTCACGCTGGAGCGGGTCGAGTTTTGCCCGATGCGGATTATTCTGCACTGGAGCGTGCAGAACTACACCCCTGGGATCGTTCAGATGGGCCTCAACAACGCCAACATCACGGTCAGCGACACCAGCGGCGTCAAGTATCGCCTGACCGAGGAGTCCCACGTCATTCGGGTGCGCCAGGAGAAAACCGGCAGCGGCAGCATCACGATCGGCCGGGCGGTCAACTCCAACGCCACCACCCTGACGGTCGAGGTGCTCAACGAGCCGTTCGGCCGCCAGCTCTGGACGGTGCAGGTGCCGCGGGAGTAGGGAAAGTCCCTCACCCCGGCGCTGCGCACCACCCCTCTCCCTGTGCGCGGGAGAGGGGAAAAGGCCCCACGAATGTCCGTGAGCGGGGCCGATGGCTGGCCGGAGACCCTGGGCGACGCGGATATTCTGGAGCGGCGGCGGCGGCTGAATCGGGAGCGGGCGGCTGGCGATCGTCTGCGTATGGATGAGGCGGGGTTTTTTATAAACATGTGACCAGAATTATTCAGAAAGTTACCTTATGAATCTCTCATATCATGAGCTCTCAACAGAAGAACTTGAACAACAACTTGACATTCATAAAAAGAGTCTTGGATTTTTGATGAAACAAAGAGCGCAACAAGGTGAAACGAATGTATCTACACATAATTTTCATCAGATTAGTGATGTGCAATTACAGATAGAGAATATAAAAAAAGAAATTAATAAAAGAAGCAGAAATGACACCAATAATAAACAGCTTACAAATTCCCTATCGAACAAAACTTCATTCCGCCATTTTCGACTCATAATGGTCTTAGTTATAATACTAATGCTTGGTACAATACCCTCGCCAATTAGGGCGGACTGGTCGCCGGTTGGCGCGGGTGAATCCGTCCAAGGCTCGTCACGGTGCGCATGAGTTCCGTGAATAAAACCGGATCAGGTTTTTCCGGAA
>DAOTUS010000612.1:0-4087 GCA_034437415.1 Herpetosiphonaceae bacterium | reverse complement strand
GGCGGGCGCCGAGACCTGTCGAAACCAGGTCCTGGCGCCCGCCGAATTGGTGGCTATGGCTGAATGCTGGGCGCGATCTGGGCGACAATCGAGGCGTCGCTGATCCGCGCATCGTTGGCCAGCAGCAGCACCTTGCTGATACTCTCGCTGCTGATCGGCTCGCCGCCCTCCTCGAAGGGCAGATAGATGGCGCTGCGCTTTTTGGGGCTGGGGACAATGCATCGCCTAGCCCCCGATCAGCGGCAGCAGCCGCACAAAGCCAACCCGGCTCAGCTCGGTCAGGACCAGCGGCGAGTCGAGGTCGGTGACCGCCAGGCCATCGACCATCAGCAGGAAGCGGCCCTCGTCCAGCCCGGCGTAGGCGCGGGCGGTCTCGCTGGCGACATCCAGGGTTGGGGCGTTGACTTCGCGGAGCGGCGGCTGGGCGTGGAGATCGCTGGTGAGCATATAGTGGAGGGCCAGGCTCATCTCGCGGCAGTGCTGGGTGCGCGTGACCTCGCTGCGGACGTGCTCGGCCAGCAGGGTGCGGGCGGAGACCTCGCGCTCGCTCAGCTCAACATAGGTCGGCGGGGTCTGGCGCCCCGATCCCAGGCCAACTACATGGGTCGTCACCGCCAACGTCATTGACTCGTTCATACTCAGTTCCTTTCTGCTTTCGCGACAGCCTGAGTATAGCCGCCGGGTGTGTCAGAGAGAGTCACACGGAGATCTTTTTGATCCACGAAGGCCACGCCACCCGCACGCGGGTACCCGCACGAAGACGGGGATGGAGAACCGCCGTACAGGGGGTGAGTGTAGCGTTTGCGGTGCTGGGAAGGATGTATCTTTCGATACAATCAGATGATCCACATCTAAAACAGCTGAGTATTTTAGTATTTCAGCATTGACATTTATTAAAACAGCCGATACATTATCCTACGGTCGCACTTGTAACGTCACAAAAGTGCGTTTGGCGGGCGATTCACGCCGTTGCAAGGGTCTCTCACGCCAAAAAAATTCAATGTAAGGCTTTACAATTTTTTATTTCTAGGTTGAAGATGGAGGTAGCAGAATGCCAGGCTGGCAACCAAATTGGACCGATGTAGCGTGGGATCAAGGTGCGGCGGATGCGGCCAGCACAACGCTTGATCAGATGGCCTATTCGTTTGAATTCAGCGCCAACGATCGGTATTTGCTGGCTCAGGAAGATACGATTGGCTGGTATGGCGAGCATCGGAATAGCTTTGATCGCTATCTTGATGAGGTGCTGCGCATAGCTCAAGGATTGGCGAAAGAGTGCCGCGATGCCGCCGCACGAGTGCGCCAGATCAACCAGCACGTTCTCGATGATCAGGCGCAACGCGAACGCGATCGCCAGCGCTGGAAAGACGAGCAGGCCGAAGAAACAGCTCGCCAGCGCGGTCGTTAGCCTTCAATCCTGCATAGGAGTGTAAGAAATTAAGCGAGGAGCGATCATATGGGAGATACCAGTGGGGCACATCCCCTAAAGCTGTATCACTACGCCGATCTGGCCGCCCAGATCAACACGCTTTTAAGCGAGGATATCACCAACGTTGCCACGGCCATTGACACGCTCCAGTCCCGCTGCCGCGAGCGGCATCCTGGGATTGATGCGGCCTTTGTTGAGACATTGCGGGCTTATGTCGCCTACACCACGGAGATGGACGAGTGGGTGCGCACGGTCGGGCAAGGATTTGAGGCTGCCGATAGCGGCACGGCGACGCCAACTCCCGAGCCAGCGCCGACGCCGGTGCCCGCGCCAACGGCCGCGCCGACCCCGACGCCGACGGCGGACACTGGCTGGCCACTGGTCATGGGGGCGATTCTGCCACCCGCTTCGGACCCAATCATGCGGGCGCTGGCGGAGAAAATCACCGCTACCCGCAATAAACTGGTACAGCGCTACCAGGAGCTGCGCGAGGATAAGCATGACCTCTATCCGATCAATCCCGCCGAAAAGTTTCCGTATGGCTCCTGGGATGGGCATGTCGAGCAATACGAAGGATGGCGAAGACGCTTAATAAAAGCATTTGAGAAGTGGTATGAACTAGAAGGGGAACTCAAATATCCAGATGCCCTGCCGGGTGATGCTAGCAAGTGGAAAAAAATTCCACCGCCATCGAAGCCGGCGCCCTTTACGCTGCTTCCGCCAGAGCAGATGCACCCCAATGTTTTTCCGGCACCAACCGCAGTCCCTGACCTGACGGTGCCGCCGTTCCCGGCACCGACCCCGGTGCCCGGCATGACAGTGCCGCCGTTCCCGGCACCGACCCCGGTGCCTGGCATGACAGTGCCGCCGTTCCCGGCACCGACCCCGGTGCCTGGCATGACAGTTCCACCATTTCCAGCAGTCCAGCCCCAGGGGCCAATAATTTATCAAAGCGACACCAGCGGCATCGACGGCGGCGATGTATTGAAGGGCGCAGCAGTAACCGGGGGCGTTGCGTTTGGCGGCTATTTGATCTATCGGGGGGTGCGGATGATCCCGTCGCTGTTCCCACCATTTTGGGGGACGATCCCGGCCAATCTGGCGATACCATAAATGATGATGAAGGACAAGGAAAACAGTATGGATGAACAAGAACGCGCTCAGGCGATTGAGCGCAATGATGCCGTATACCGCTGGCGACGGATCTTCGAGATCCTGGGGCTGGATAGCGCTGCCCCACTGTATCCACATTTAGGTATGAACCCCGCCCACGCCGCCAGCTGGCGCACCGCCGCCCGCGTCTTTCTCACCCGCTACCACACCCATATCGACCAGTGCGACTGGGAGGACTGGCAGTGGGATTCCTGGGACCTCGAAACCGGCGAGGCCTGGGTGCGCGCCGCCTTGGAAGAAGCCACCCGCCTGGAGGGCGTCGCCGCCGCCCAATCCCTCTACGCCTGGGGCATGGGCACTTTCCTGTGGCGGGACGATCCGCCCGAGTACGCCTTTATGTGGTCGCCTATTCTGTGGAACCTGAGCAGCACACGGCGAACCCGTGCGCCCGCCACCGGACTGGCCCCCGAGAAGCAGGCGCAGCTCGAAGCCGCCGTCTCCGGCTATCTCGAACCCTCCACCAGCGATTTGATTGATGCCGCCGATCAGCCGCCACGCAGCGACTGGGACGAGCGCATTCATCGCTACTACGCCATGAGTATGAGCGAACCCGACGGCGACGCCTCCCCATATGAAAGAGCGTTCGGTACCATCCTCTATCGCCGAATGCGCGACCTATGGGCGGCCCTGCGCCAGTTCCTGACCCCCGACGATTTTCAGCTCTTGCTGCTATGGGCCAAGCGCGTTGCGCCGATGATGCAGATTGAACCGGATGAGATTAGCCTGCCGCCGTGGTAAGCCCAGCGGGGCGGTCTGGAAAACCCAGGCTGCCCCGCCATTTCCCAACCTGCTGACAATGAGTATAATCAACCCATTCCAAATAGTGGGGTGGGTGAGCGATGACTGAGCTGAATCTGGGCGCGACAGCGTTGTTGGCGACCAAAATGTATATCCCGCCGCTGCAGGGGACGATGGTGCGCCGGGCTCGGCTGCTGCAGCTGCTTGAGCTTGGGCAGCAGCGCCGCCTGACCCTGGTGGCGGCGGGCGCGGGCTTTGGCAAGACCACCCTGCTCAGCGAGTGGGCCGCCGCCGCCGCGCAGCCGGTCGCCTGGGTGGCGCTGGACGTGGGCGACAACGATGTCGGGCGTTTTCTGGCCTACTGTATCGCCGCCTGGCAGACGCTCGATCCACGGCTCGGCATCACCACGCTGGCCATGCTGCGCTCGCCCCAGCCGCCGGCCACCGAGACCCTGCTGACGATGCTGGTCAACGAGCTGGTCGCCGCCCAGCCGGCCCCGCTGACGCTGATCCTCGATGACTACTCGGCGATCACGGCGCCCGCCGTCCACGAGGCCATGGCCTGGCTGCTCGACCACCTGCCGCCGGCGCTGCGCTTCATCATCACGACCCGCACCGATCCGCCGCTGCCGCTCGGGCGCTGGCGGGCGCGGGGCCAACTGGCCGAGATTCGCGCCGACGATCTGCGCTTCACCCCCGCCGAGACCGCCACCTTTCTGGTCGAGATGATGGGCCTGCCGCTGGCGG
>DAOTUS010000611.1:0-9513 GCA_034437415.1 Herpetosiphonaceae bacterium | reverse complement strand
CCCCGCTGTTCAACCAGATCGGCGGCCCGGTCGAGCGGGCCCACTACAGCCAGAAGCTGGCCGCGCTGGTCGGGGTTGAAGAGCGGATTATCGTCGACTCGCTGCGCAACTCGGGGCCTAAATCTGGCCCGGCCCAGCCCCAGCCCAACCGCAAAGCCCCGCCGCCGCCGCGGGCGCTGCTGACCCAGCTGGAGCAAGAATCCCAGCGCGAGGACTATCTGCTGTCGCTGCTGCTGCGCTTCCCGGCCACCCAGCCGATCGTGGCCGGGCAGCTGCGCGACGACCTGGCGACCGCCCCGGCGCTGCGCGATCTGTGGAGCGGCGAGGTGAGCGAGCTTTTCGACCGGATTGAAAATCGTGTATTATGGGAGGAATGGCGAACGGTCGGCCCGAACGGCCCACCCGACCCCGTTCGCTGGGCCGCCGATCTACCTCCCGAGCTGGCCGAGCACTGTGCTCGCCTGCTCAACTGGCCTGACGACCCACCCATTCGCACCTATAAAGTTGCCCATGAAACCCAGGAATGCCTGGGGCCACTGCGGCGCCGTCTGGCGCGGCGCTGGAACGATCGGATCGGCCAGCTGCTTGGGGCCGCCGAGGCCCCCGAACAGGAACGCCTCATGGAACAGGCAATGGCGCTGAACAGCTATCTTCGCACCACCAGCGAGCCACGCCGCAGCACGTATTTTCAGGATACCCGTGATTCACTCAAGTACTGAGGAGGAGCGCACTCATGACGAATCCGATTGACGAACCAGATACTTTATCCCCAGACTTTGAGGGCGAAGAGACCGATGATTTCCCCGCCTTGCGCTCGCTCAGCGATCTGGTGGCGCTGGGTAAAAAGCGGGGCAACGTCACACCTGGCGAGATTCAGCAGATCATCGATCCGCAGGGCGATGAAGATAAACAGCTCGAAGATATTCGCGATGCGCTGCAAAAATCCAATATTCGGGTCGAGGAGATCGGCGCGGAAGAGGAAGAGATCAGCGTCAGCGAAAACCCCGAGGTGGATTTCTCCAACGAGGGGATCAGCGTCAACGATACGGTGCGGCTGTATCTGCGTGAGATTGGCCTCGTCCCGCTGCTCAAAGGCGAGCAGGAGGTCGAGCTGGCCAAGGCGATGGAGAAAAGCGACAAGGCCCGCCAGGATCTGATCGAGCAGGCCCTGGAGCTGAGCGACGATCAGCGCCGCGACCTGAACCGCCTGATCGAGCGCGGCGAGCAGGCCCGCGAGCATCTGACCACGGCCAACCTGCGCCTGGTCGTGAGCGTGGCGAAAAAATATATCGGGCGCGGCCTCTCGCTGCTGGACCTGATCCAGGAGGGCAACGTTGGGCTGATCCGGGCGGTCGAGAAGTTCGACTACAAAAAAGGCTATAAGTTCTCCACCTACGCCACCTGGTGGATCCGCCAGGCGATCACGCGGGCGATCGCCGACCAGGCCCGGACGATCCGCATTCCGGTGCATATGGTCGAGACGATCAACCGCATGATGCGGACCTCGCGGCGGCTGACCCAGGAGCACGGCCGCGAGCCGAGCGATGAGGAGCTGGCCCAGGCGCTGGAGCTGAGCGTCGAGAAGGTGCGCTCGATTCGCAAAACCTCGCTGGAGCCGGTCTCGCTGGAGACCCCGGTCGGCCAGGAGGAAGACAGCCAGCTAGGCGATTTCCTGCCCGACGAGAAGCTGGAGGCGCCCTCGGACGCCGCCTCGCACCAGATGCTGCGCGAGCAGGTGGCCCAGGTGCTCGATCAGCTGACCGAGCGCGAGCGCCGGGTGCTGAAGCTGCGCTTTGGCCTGGAGGACGGCACCCAGCGCACCCTGGAGGAGGTCGGCAAGGAGTTCGGCGTCACCCGCGAGCGGATTCGCCAGATCGAGGTCAAGGCGCTGCGCAAGCTGCGCCACCCGCGCTTCGGCAAGAAGCTGCGCGACTACCTCGAGTAGGCTCAAATCCTGGAGCTAAACCCAATACCGTTCAAATAAGCAAATTCGTGGGTATTTTCCCCTCTCTACCGCAGTGGAGAGGGGTGGCGCCGTAGCGCCGGGGTGAGGTCTAAAATGCCGTCGCACCGGCTTATTTGAACGGTATTGGAGCTAAACCGCAAAGCGCCCGGCAGTCGAAAAACTGCCGGGCGCTTGTGATTCCCTCACCCCGGCCGCGGCGGCGGCCACCCCTCTCCCAGTGCGCGGGAGAGGGGAAATACCTACGGATCGGCGTATTTACACGGGATCAGGGATTTTCTAGTGGTGCGTCAAGCGTCCTGTGAAGATCGGGTGTCGCCGTTGGCTGAGCCTGTCGAAGCCTCCATTTGGGCTTCGACAGGCTCAGCCAGCGGGAATTTCCTAGCGCCCGATCGCGGGCAGGAACACCTGATAGACGGCGGCGATCTGCCCGGTGACCGGGCCGTACTCTGCGCTGGTCGTATCGTCATCGATAGCGGCGACCCAGTACGAGTAGGTCACCCCGGCGACCACCGCGCTGTCGGTCCACAGGTAGCCGACACCTGGCCCGTGGGCCGGGATCAGCGCCTGGTTGAGCAGCACCGCGCTGCTGCGCTCGCCATCGGCGCTGCGGTAGACCTGGTAGCCGACGGTGTTCTCCTCGGCGCCGGTCTGCCAGCGCACCCGAATGCTGTCGGCGGTGGCCTGGGTGTTGAAGCTCAGCATCGAGACGGCGGTTGGGCTGGCCAGCACGGTCAGATAGTCCTCAATCTCGCCGCCGCTGGCCGTGCCCGTGTAGGCCAGCGCAGGAATAATCGGCTTTGCGCTGAAGATGCGGAAGCGGCTGTAGAGATTGCGGCTGCCATAGCCGCTGGTGCCATTCGGAATATCGAAGGTATAGGTGTTGGTGCCGGTCGAGACCGCCTGGCTGATAATCATCTCGTTTGACTGATCGAAGCGGCCATTTTTATCGAAGTCGATCCAGCCAACCAGCCAGCCACTGCCCTGAACGGTGACAGTCACGTTGCCCGCCCCGACGCCATCGAACCAGGTGCCGTTGAAGGCAACCCCGTCTTCGTCAGCGCCATCAGCAGTGGCACCGGCTGAGGGCGTGCCATTCAGCTCGGTATCGGGCGCGAGGGCGCCGAGGTGCAGGGCTGGCCCGCCGCTGCTCTGGTGGCTTGGGCCCTCGGGTGCGCCATTGATCGTGGTTGAGTACGAGTTGGGTAGGTCGCCGAAGTCGCTCTGGATGATCGACTGGAAGGCGAAGTCCACGCCCACAACATTGGCGGCCAGCGCCACGACCTGATAGGCCGAGGTGGTGGTGCCGGTGTTGGGGGTGACGACCACGCGGGTTGCGGGCGTATCCCCAAGCTGCGTTACCATCTGTAGGTTATCGGCCGGGGCCGCCAGGGCCACAAGGTAGGTGCCCGCTGGCAGGCTGGTGAAGCTGTAGTCGCCGTTGGTCGTGGTGGTCGAGCCAACCGTGGTGGTCTCGCCCGGCTCAACCACACCGTCGCCGTCATCGACCCAGCGGATGAGATAGAGGGTGGATGTGTAGGCAATCTCGCCGGTTCCGAGGCTGACCCCGGTTGGGCCGGTGCCACAGATGCGGTTGGCCTCGCTGCCGTCGCGACAGACGGTGCCGCTCAGGCCTAGTGGCCCGACATACCGATAGCCGAAGTCGGCGGTCAGACCGCAGTTCGTGCAGGCGGTGCCGCCGACGCTGGTGACCGCGCCGCCGGAAACCACCACGGTGGTGCTGCCGTTGGCCGTGCCATCAGGGTCAAAGGTTGCCGACAGACCGGCCGGGAAATCGGGGTCGCTGGTCAGCACCGAGACGGTGTAGGTGGCGTTGGCCATGTTCTGGAAGAAATACGTGCCGTCGGCATCGGTGACGGTGGTCAGACACGGGCCGACCGTCGGGCAGAGTTCAATCGTGATGTTGGGGATTCCAGCCTCGTTCAGATCCTTGACTCCGTCGCCATCGCTGTCAATCCAGAGCGTATCGCCAATGATCACGCTGGGCTGATAGCCGAAGTCGGCGCCCATAAAGCTGTTGCCAGGCAGAACGTTCACGTTGATGATGCCATCGCACACCGCCGCACCCAGCGGGGCGCAGACCACGCCGTCGGCGTTGGGGTCGGCGGTCAGGATTGGGCTGCCGGGAATTGGCCCAACGCTGACGAGGTAGGTTGCCCCAGCCGGAAGCTGGCTCAGCCCGCTGAACAGGTACTTGCCGTCCTGGCCCGAGGCGGTGGCGGTGGTGGTCGTCGCAGCCACGGTCTCGCCAGCGTCGGCGCAGTCGCCATCGCTGTTCAGGTCGCGGCAGAGCGTGATTAGCACGCCGTTGATGCCGGACTCGTTCCAGTCCTGCGTGCCGTTGGCGTTGGCGTCCCAGTAGATCGTGTCGCCAATCGCCCCAAGCGGCGCAAAGCCAAAGTCGGCGCTGAGGTTGCTGGTGTTGGTCGGCAACGTAAGGTTGTAGGTCGTTGGCGTCGTTGGCGCCAGGTTGTTGCCAAACACATCGTTAGGCAGATCGGCGTCGGCGGTATCGACCACGACCCGATAGGTGCCCGCTGGCAGGTTGCTGAATAGATATTTGCCGAGCGCGTCGGTCGCGGCGGTCGCGATGGTGACAAAGGTGCCATCGCCATTCAGATCGACCTGTAGATTGACGGTGACCAGGCTCAGGCCGATCTCCTGCGTGCCCGACTGGCTGCCGTCGGCGTTGACATCGTACCAGACGGTGTCGCCGATCGAGCCGCCGCCAGTCAGCTTGTAGCCGAAGTCGTGGGTCAGATAGGCGCTGGTGCCATTGACCCCGACCACCCGCGACTGATTGTCACAGATAACGCAGACCCCGGCCTCGTTGGGGTCGGCGGTCTGATACATCGAGGTGGGGAAGTCGGGATCGGCCGTATCGACCGCCACAATGTAGTTGCCCGCCGGCAGGCTGCTGAACAGATACTTGCCGTCGATGTCGGTCACGGTCGCGGCGACGAATGGGTCGCTGCCAGTGTCGATCACGCCATTGTTGTTGGCATCGCGGTACAGCCGCACGGTGACATTTTTGATCCCCTCTTCGCTGGCGGGCTGCTGGCTGCCGTTGCCATTCCAGTCGTAGTAGAGGGTGTCGCCGATGCTTGAGCTGCCGCTGCGCCGGAAGCCGAAATCATGCGAGCCGGAGATTTGGCCGGCGGTCAGGGTCTGCACGATCTGGTTGTTGATTAGGCCGTCGGTCTCGCCGGTCTGGGTCCAGGTGCCGCCAGCAGGCAGCGAGCCGATGATGGTCTGGATACAGTAGGTCGAGGCGGTCAGCCCGCCGACATGGTACTCGCCGTTGACCAGGGCTACCACGGTTGGGGCGGGCGGATTGGTGCAGGTCGCATTGTTGTAGATGTTGACCGAGCCAGTTAGCAGTGGCTCCTCGGGGTCGCGGATGCCGTCGCCATCGACATCTTCCCAGACCTTGCCATACAGGATTGGGTTGACGTTGTAGCCAAAGTTCACATTGGTCACGTCGTTGGCGGCGGTGATGCTGCCAATAATCCCCGTCCCCAGGTTGGTGGCGGTCAGGTTGGACTGGTTATCGCAGGTGGCACACAAGCCGGGCTTGGTGTTGGGATCGCCAGTCTGGGGGACTCCTGTATTGGCAATCGTCGACTGGGTCACTGCGGTGTAGTAGTAGCCGTTGCGCAGCGCGCCAAACGAGTAGGCGCCGACGCTGTCGGTGACCTGGGTCGCCATTTGAACCCAGGTGCCACCGTTGGCGACATCGGTGCAGCCCTTGGTGGTGCTGAGCGCCGGGAACCGCATCACCCCGCCGACCTGGCAGCCGAAGAGCGTGACGGTCGCGCCAGGGATGCGGGTGTCGGTGCCCTCGAAGCCGGTGGTGGCGATCCAGCCATTGTTATTGAGGTCGTTCCAGAGCACTCCCGAGATCGAGCCGGTCGGGCTGATCGGCACCGTCACGGCCGATGTGCCCGTGTTGGCCGCCGTTCCGTTGGCGAACTTGGCGGTGTTGACGGTGGCCGTATTGGTCACATTGACCCCGCCGGGGCCGAGGGCGCGGAAGGTCACCAGAACCTGGGCGGTGCCGCCGGGATAGACCGGGCCAAGATTGTTCCAGGTCAGGGTGCCCAGCGGTGCGCTGCTATCGACTGGCGGCAGCGCCGAGACAAACTGGAGCTTGGTCGGATCGTAGGTGTCGGTCAGCGGCAGCGGATTGATCGTCGTGGCCGGGGTTGGGGCGCAGATCTGGTTGGTGGTGACCCGAAAGCCCATCGCATCTAGGAAAATCGTCGGTCCATCAGTGGGGCCGACTTTCTGGGCGCGTAAGCGGATCTCCAGGTTTGGCCCGGCGAAGTCGCTGAAGCTCCAGGCGCGCAGCGCGGTCGCATCCCAGACCAGCAGGCCCTGGTTGGCCTGTCCAACGTAGGCGTTCAACGTCGCCGGAAAAAATGTTATGGTTGGTACAAGGGGGGTTACAGCAAAGGCAATCTCGCCGACGGCGGTATCATTGGTAAAGCTGCCGCTGATATAGACCGAAAACAGCGCCTCGACCTTGGTGATTGTCCCCGGCTGCGAGGTCGAGAACGTGGTCGCGTGGATCTGGTCTACGTTATTCGCGAAGGCCGATGAGGCGTAGGTCTGGTTCGGCCCGCTGGCGCCGACGCCGTTGGGCAGATTGAGAAAGTTGTTGTTGCCGCCGCCGCCGACCGGGGTCGAGTTAACCTGGGCCCAGGTGGTCTGGCTACAGTTCACCGGGAGCACCGTGCCGGTTCCTGGCAGCTTATTGGCCAGATCGATGGTGTACTGAACGGTGTCGCCCTCGAAGATCGCGGTTGCTCCGGTGGGGAGCAGCGCCTTGGTGACCGTCAGGGCCGGGGCAAAGCCAAAATCAATCCCGGTCTGGGTGACTGGTGTGTCGATAACCCGAGTTGGATCCAGCGCCGCCGTTTTGATGATCGCGGTGGTGTTGGTGTAGCCGGCCGGGATATCGGTGTCAGCGGCGTCGACCACAACCACAAAGTTGCCGTCGGGCAGGCTGGTGAAGCTGTAGGCGCCGGTGCCGCTGGAGATCTGGGTGCCAACCAGCGGCTCGCCGGCATCGACCTTGCCATTCCCGTTGGTGTCCAGGTACAGCGAGACCGTGACGCTGGCGATCCCAAGCTCGCCAGTGTCCCTGACGGCATTGGCGAACAGGCCGCCGCTGCCGTTGTCGCTGAACACGCTTCCGCTGAGGCTATTGCTGCCTAGCACCACGGTGCTGACGGTGTCCTCGGCAAAGGGCGGGCTGTTGCCAAACGAGAGCGCGCCGGTGTTCGGCACAACTGGCGGTCGAGTGACCGTGTAGGTGGCCGGAACCACGGTCTGGTAGCGCACGGTGCCGCTGGTGTTGGCGGGCATATCGGCGCCCAGCCACCACTGAATCGTGGTGACCGTGTTGGCGGGCGGCTCGGTCGCCGTCCAGGTCAGGCCGTTGTTGGTTGAATACAAAACTTTATACGAACTGACTCCGGCAGGCAGCGTATTGCTGGCCGTGGCGCTGCCTGCCACATACACCGTGCCCAGCGGAATAGTGTCGCTGATCACCAGCGGCAGCGCCAGGGAGAACACCCCGACGCTCACGGGGCCGGGGTTGTTGAAGCCAATCGCATAGCTGATTGTCTCGGGCAGGGCCGGGCCGACCGTGGCCTTATCGGCGGTCTTATCGAGCGTAACGGTCGATTCAACGCTCTGCATCGGCGGGATCGCATAGCCAAAATCGGCGTTGAACTTTTCGTTGTCGTAGCCCGAGGCCACCTCCTGATACGGACTCAGACTGGCCCGGCACGCGCCATCAAGCGCAACATACTCGTAGAACACCAGCCCAACCGTTCCAGTGTTGTCGGGGATATTCTCAAAGTACAGGTTATCGACGAACGGGATCAGCTTTTCGCCGCCGCCAACCAGCTTGACGATCAGAATGCCATACGTGCGCACCAGCCGAAAACAGCCGGGGTCGTAGGTGCTGGGGTCGCCAACTGGCTGGAGAAAAGCATTGTGGTCGGGCACAAAGTCGCCATCATTGTCGAAGCCAAAGCCAACATTGCCCAGGTCGTACCAGACGCCCTGAGTTGAAACGATGGTCCCCGGATACACGCTGCTGCCGCCGCCAGGGATGAAGGTTCCCCAGCCAAAGGTGGCCGCAATCGCCGCCAGATACTGGGGCGGGACTTTGTTGTCGCCGTTGGGCCAGATTTTGTTGGCGGCGGCGGAGATCTCGTTGCGCATGGCCACGCTGTGGGTCACGTTGACGCTGCGCGGGGTGCCGCCCTCGGTGGCGCTGGCCCACATATCAAAGTCCAGTTTCAGATCATCGTCCGGCTTGATCCCGCCGGTCACCGAGTTGCCCAGATTGTCCAGGCGCGGATAGCTGAAGATCCAGTACTGAACCTGGCAGGCACCTGGGGCGAGGGTGAGCAGGTAGCGCGTCGCGTCGCGGGTTCCGGCACTGCCGCCCTCGTGGGTCAGGCTAAATGTGCCAACTAAGGGCGCGTGGGTTTTGCTGGGGTAGATCCCAGGGGTGCTGTCGCTGCCGTTGCCATCGTTGTTGAGGTCGTAGTTGCCAACCGCTATGAAAATATCGGTCAGGGCTGTGGCGCCGTAGTTACAGACTTTGGCCGAAAAGGTGGCCGACCGCGGGGCATAGGTCGAGGGCGATTCGACATTTGAGTCAACAATCAAGTTAGGTCCATAGATCGCCTCAATTCGCAGGCCGCCATCCTGGGGCTGGACTGCGGCGGCCGCTGGCGTGGGCACAAACAGCCCTTGTACGAGCGCTACGCAGATGGCTATGATGAGCAAAAGACGAACGGTACGAGGTCCTGCTTGCATTGGTGTCTCCCTTAGCTGGATTGATCGATGACGGATGTAAGTGATCTCCATTGCGGATCGATATGGTTTGCGCTTTCGAGTAGCGCTAAATAGTGTTCTGAGCTTGGTTTATACGGGCGCTCGCCAGCGCATATGTGGGTACGGTATTTTAGGGTATAAGTCAGTTTATGATTGAGACTTTACGAATGAGTTTACGATTACGACAGGCGGTGCTATAGCCATATACTGCTGAACGGCGCCTTTTGATACTTAAAGCGCCGATGGGCCTGAGAACTTGGGGAAATACAGGAACCCTGGACAGTGTCCGACCTTACCTGATGAGGTCGGACACTGCCCAGGGAAATGGGTGAACTTTAGGGTGGCTTTCTTACAGTATGCTGATAGTGGGTCTAAATGTCTAGGTGGAACTGTTGATTAGTAGGGAGTGATTTCTCAACCTATAGTGTGATACGCCGCTCACCCCTGCGCGGATGTTTCGATCAGGCGGCCGAGCGCCAGTTAGATTGGGATCTTCTTTTGGCATAGTGGCGATACACCGGTTTCCATAAATATTTGTATAATAGTCGCTCGTCACAATACCCTCGCCAATTAGGGCGGACTGGTCGCCGGTTGGCGCGGGTGAATCCGTCCAAGGCTCGTCACGGTGCGCATGAGTTCCGTGAATAAAACCGGATCAGGTTTTTCCGGAA
>DAOTUS010000610.1:0-24662 GCA_034437415.1 Herpetosiphonaceae bacterium | reverse complement strand
GTCAGGATACGGCTGGGGCGCTCGCGGCGGCCAGCTGATGGTTAAAAAACCGCCGCAGCCCAGACATTTGTCTGGGCTGCGGCGGTTGGTATCGATTCGGCACTGATCGGATCTGGGGCGCTGCTGGGCGGGATTTGGCTGGGCTCTGGCTTGGGCGGGCGCGTCCCCGACCGCCTGCATCAAGGCTGCATCCGTCACCCTAGTGCATCATCACGCAACCCGTGCGGAATCACCCCCGGCTCTTCGTGACCTTCGTGGCCTTCGTGGATGATGCTCCCCGTCTATAGCGGCATTCCGCATAGCTCGATTGGGACAGCACTAGCCCAGCAGCGCCCCAGCCTAATAATTGCGTCCGGCCATCACCCCGCCGTCAACCGGCAGCACCACGCCGGTCACCCAGGCGGCGGTCGGGCCGGCCAGATACACGATCGCGTCGACGACATCGTCGGCCTGGCCGTTGCGACCCAGCGGGTGGAAGGCGTTGAACGACGGCAGCAGATCGTCAACCTGCTCCTGCGACAGGAACGTGTTGTAGACCGGCGTCTCGACCACCGCGGGGGCAACCGTATTGACCCGAATATTGTCGGCGGCAAACTCAAGCGCCAGATTGTGGGTCAGCGCATGGACCCCGGCCTTGGCCGCCGAGTACGCCGCCGATGGTGTGGCCCCAATCGCCTGGGTCGCCCACATCGAGCCGACATTGACGATGGCGCCCTGGCCGCGCTTTTTCATCTCGGGAATCGCCGCCTGGGCGGCGAAGAAGGTCCCCTTGAGAATCACGTCGAGGTAGCTGTTGAGGTCGGCCTCGCTGTGGTCGAGAAACGGGGTTGGCTTGAAGATTCCGGCGTTGTTGATCAGAATGTCCACGCCGCCGAAGCGCTCGACTGCCGTGCGAACCATCCGGCGCGCCGTCTCGGGGTTGGCGATGTCGCCTGCGACCACCACGACGTTTTTGCCAGACGGGTCAATCTCTTTGGCGGCGGCGGCCACGACATCGGCGCGCCGACCGTTGAGGATTACGTTCGCCCCGGCAGCGAAAAAACGCCTGGCGGCCGCTTTGCCAATTCCGGTTCCGCCACCTGTGATGAGGACACTCTTACCGTTGAAATCCATGGACTTGTCTCCTGGTTGATGCTACCTGTGCGACTGTTTGCACTGGCTCTATGCAAACCACTATGCCTGATCAAAACCGCCTTGACAAGTACGCACTTCGGGGTACCATAGGCACATTCAGGTGATAAATGGAGCAATTGATCGACCATGATAGAGATTAAACAGTCTGCGCCAGCTGCTAGCGGCGTGGGAGCAGATAGGCCGCATGCCGCCGCGATGGTTGAAAGCGTCCTGCGCTGCAAATGGTCGCTCCAGATCCTCGGCCTGATCCGGCGCGGCGTCTCGCGGCCCGGCGCGATCAAGCGCGAGATCGCCGGGCTGACCACCAAGGTTCAAAACGATAGCCTGCAGCGTCTGGTTCAGTTTGGCATCGTGCAGCGGACCGCGTTTCCCGAGATTCCCCCACGGGTTGAATATACCCTGACCGAGAGCGGCGGCAAGCTGATCACAATCCTCGATGCGATCGAGGATCTGCAGGCCGAGCTGAACGCCGCCTGAACACGCGGCGCCGGACGGGGCTTAAAAACAGCGGTGGCCGATGCAGCTGCATCGGCCACCGCTGGGTGTGTCGAGGTGCAGTGGATTAACCTCAGGGTTCAGGCTGGGCTACGATAACATTCATGAATCCGCCGGAGTAGCGCTGGTGCTTGAGCAGGCGCCAGCCCGCGTCTCTCAGCGCCGCGGCGGTGTCGCGGTTGGGGTGGCAGCCGCCGGTGGCCCACTCCCACGGGCGCTCGACCTGATGCAGCAGCCAGTCAACCGCCGGCGTGCCAGTCAGGGTATGCTCGATCAGGTGCAGCCGCCCGCCTGGGCGGAGGACCCGCCGCACCTCGGCCAGCGTCGCCGCCTGCGATGGCACCGAGCAGAGCACCAGGGTCGCCACAACGTAATCGAACTCCGCCGGGCCGAAGGGCAGAAACTGGGCGTTGGCGGCGAGCAGCCGGGCGCTGGCGGCGGCGGGCTTGGCGGCGGCGTAGCGCACGTTGCCCATGTCGAGATCGAACGCGACCACGCTGGCGTCCTGGCGGTAGTGGGCCAGATTATGGCCCGTGCCAACGCCCAGCTCCAGCACCGCCCCGGCCACCTCGGCCAGCAGCTTGCGCCGCAGCTTGATCAGGCCCGTCTCCGAGCGGCGGGTGCTCCAGTCGTACAGGCGCGGCATATGCTCAACGCCTGGCCAGCGCCGCAGCAGGCTGGCGGCGGCGAGGGGATTTTTTTGCATGGGTTGGCTGCTTTCTGCGTTCAGCGCCGCTACGCCGTGCCCTGGACCTCGGCCACGCGGGCGACCGAGATTAACTATCACGAACAAACCCTAATTTTATCAACACAGCGTGAGTTTGCTGAACATAGCGTTCGTAGGCTGGTACTTGCAGTAAGATATTGAGATCTATTTGTTCTGCGAGTGGGCTATGAATACTTTCAAAATCAATTCGACGACGACGGGTACTTCGTTGTTCAACCTGCTTGATTGCTTGCTGCAAGGTGGATTTTGGATTAAGGTCGCGTTCAACATCACGAACATGAGGCGGTAGACCTAACTCGTTGCGAGTCATTGTTGTGCCGAGAACTACAGCTAAAGCAATCTCATCAGCCAACATCCAGGCATCAGTGCTGCGAATGGGCACAACCTCAACAAGCTCTGGTGAAGTCGCTCCAGTCCGTCTCGCCCGCTCAAATCCTGGATTAATCCGCTCTTGTATCGCTGTATCCGCTGTTCGTGCATCCGCATCCGCATGAACCATCAATATATGGTAACCAGAACATTGACGGGCTGCCTCAGAGATGCGCTGCTCGAGATAGTTTGGTTGAGAATGTAATCTGACCCAGATCGGATCAAGAATATCAACGTTTGTCGCACCGTATTGCAGTAAGCAATATTCTAAAGTGCGGCGCACCAGAATAGGCAAAAAACGTCGTTCAGTTGCTCCCTCCTGCTCCGCATAGACGCCCGTCACCAATGATTTCACGTTGCTGACTCCTTACGAAGCACAGCTATGGCCTCATCGGCTTCACTACTATTGAGATACTCAATTATCTGCTCCAACGTATACACATCATTGGTTTCCATAGGTATCTGATTCGATGGATTGATCGGTTGCATCACCGATACGCGCTCACGATATTGGTTTGGACTAATCCGGGTTGGCATGTGCGCAAAAATAATTCCTGCGTGTTCGCCGTAAAGCTGAACTAGATGGCTCACCAGGACAGGCGAATGAGTGTTGATGATCAATTGACGCAGAGGCCGTTCGGCTTCATCTGAAGCGGTGAAATCGGTGGCAAATTCGCGCAGTAGGTTCGCCATGCTCTTAATTCGAAATGGATGAACACCATTTTCGGGTTCCTCGAACGCCAAAACCCCCCGTTGCAGTGGATCGTGCCGGAGGGTAACCAATGCCAGCAGTCGGAGCGTTCCGTCGGAGAGAACTCGCGATGAAAAACGCCGTCGATCATTCATCTCAGCCCACACAATATACCGATTACGTGATTGATCATGCTCTACAGAAATCTGACGAATACCTGGCACTAAGTTCGCTAAATCACGCGATATATCACTTAGCAAGGTTGGGTCTTCGCTTTGCATTCGTGCAAGCGTGCTGGCAAGATATTCGCCCTCAGCAGTCATTGCGAGTGGACCAAGTGTTGGGCTAGGTTGGCGTAAAATCATTGGATTGAGTTGCAGGAATTTCCAGGTTCGCATCTCCTCACGCAAGGCGAAAGCGTGGGGGAACTCGGTATTAATGACGCCGCTCAGCATTGTTCGTTCAGCACGTTCGGCCACACTAGATTTACGCCCGCCATGACCATCCTGGTGGAGGTTGATGGTCACCATTTCATTGTGTTGTTCAGTTGAGATAAAGGGCTGCGTTCGGCCTGTTTTCAAAGGTAATAGCCATTTGGCGCGCTGTTTACCCAAATAACGGTTTGCCCACGTATCTTCTTCACGCTTAATCGTTGTCAACGCCTCATGGGCAACATACAAACGTTCTAGGCCGTAACTGTCTTGACGGCGTTCAATGGTCAGCTCGTAGCGTAACCGAACATGCTTCAATTCTTCGTTGGCTCCCCAGCTGTCTTCAATCTCCCGCTGAAGAAACACATCAATGCGAAACCGCATTGTTGTTACTGTTTCACCATTTGCTTGGAGTGAAAAGAGTTCGCCTGCCTCGCCGCGCAATGCTTGAAATGCGGAGCGCAGATCTTGCTCCGTCAACAATGATAGCAAGCGGATACTATCGAATAAATTGCTCTTACCAACACCATTAGCTCCAACAATAACTTGGAAAGGAGCCAGTTCCAGACTGAGTTCACGAAATGACTTAAAGCCGTCAATAAACATATGAGTGATCATTGTCTGGCCTCCTTTTTAGCGCGTATGGTTTGCGCGCTCAGCGCCGCTACGCCGTGCCCTGGACCTCGGCCACGCGGGCGCGGAACGAGTCGGGGATTGGCAGGGTCTGCTGGGCGGCGTAGTCGTACCAGACCATCGTGGTGCTCCCGGTGGTGACCACCTCGGCGCCCCGACGAATCGCGTGCTCGAAGATAAAGCTTTTGGTGCCGATCCGGCCGACGCGGGCGGTCGCGACAATCTGGTCGGCGTAGAACACCGGCTTGAGGTAGCGAATTGTCGCCTCGCCCATAATAAACGGCACATCCTCCAGCCGCGATCCGGCGATCAGATGCAGCCCGTAGGCCAGCCGCACCGCCTCGAAGTAGGTCAGGTAGACCGCGTTGTTGACGTGGCCCAGGCCGTCGGTATCGCGGAAACGCACCTCAATTGGATAGGTAAAAACATAGTCGCTCAAAATGATGCTCCTGAACAATAGCTACGCCTTGACCAGCGCCTCGTCCTCGGCCTCGAGCGTGTCTTTGGAAAGCAGGGCGGCTGAGAGCGGATAGCGCAGCGAGACCAGAAATCCCAGCACGATGTTGATCACGTTCAGCACTAGAAACAGCGCCGAGATCCCCAGGGCCAGCGCCTCGGCCTGGGCGGGGGTGAAGCTGGAGCCATCGGTGCCGCGCATCTGGCCGCTGGCGGCGAGATTGGTCATAATCAGCACCATCACCACGTCGCGGGTGCCCACGCCGCCGACCGAGATCACGCTGACCAGCGAGACGATCGCGATCATCGCCATATACGGCCCGACATCAATGCTGACCCCGGCGGCCAGAAACAGCAGATACAGGCGCAAGAATGTCCAGCCCAGGGTCACAAACGACAGCAGCACCAGGCCAACAATCCGCAGCGGCGACATCGTCAGCACCCGGTCGAGCAGCCCGGCCCGGCGGGCCAGCGCCCGGAGCTTGGCCGGGATGACGACGGGCAGCACCCGCTGAACCAGCAGGCGGCGCAGCGATCCGCTGGCCAGAAAGACGATCCCGATGACCACGCCCACCAGGGCGACCACAATCAGCCAGCGCACATTGCCGGGCAGGAACGTGCGATAGAAATACAGCCCCGATCCGGCGATCATGCCCATAATCGCCACGTCAAAGAAGCGGTCGACGACGATCGACAGCAGGCTGGCGCCGAGCGGGTGGCCGTCGCGGCGCAGATACCAGGCCTTCACGGCATCGCCGCCCTGCCCCGGCGTGACCGAGCCGACAAAAATGCCCAGCGTGTACAGGATCGACGCAAACCAGGTCGAGATCTGAATATCCCAGCCCTGCAGGATCAGGCGCCAGCGCCAGCCTTTGGAGAGGAGAAACGGCAGCACCAGCACCGAGGCCAGGGCGAACAGCAGCGGATCGGTGGTTTTCAGCACGTTCCAGATCGCGCCGATATCGTTGGTGAGCAGGAAAAACACCAGGATGGCGGGGCCGAGCAGGGTCAGCGCCCAGTTGAGTAATTTTTTCATCATTCACGTACCCGTTCAAAGCGGAGCGCCGAGATCATCTCTGCCAGCAGCCCGAAGAAGAAGAAAAACAGCGCGGCGATCAGGCACAGCATTGCGGTAGGCGGCAGATGCAGCCAGTTGCCATCGTTCGCGACGCCCAGGAAGTACGAGATGACGCTCAGCAGCATAAACAGCAGCATCACCGGGATGAAAATCCGCAGCGGGTTAAATAGGCTGATGATTCGGAAAATAATAATTGTAAACTTAAAGCCATTTTTAAGCAGCTTCTGGTGCGACCGGCCGCCCTGGCGCCGCAGCATGGCGATTGGCTCGAAGCGGACGTGGTAGCCGGCCTTGGCAAACGCCAGGGCGCTGGTCGTCGGCCAGGAGAACTGGTTGGGCAGCAGGTGGACGTAGTGCAGCAGGATCGAGCGGCGGAAGGCTCGAAACCCGGAGGTCAGGTCTTCCATTTTTAGCCCGGTCAGATACGAGCCCAGCCGGTTGATCGCGGCGTTGCCAAACCAGCGCACCCAGTTCTGCTGCCCCGAGCGCGAGCGCGCCCCGATCACCATATCGTAGCGCCCGATGTGACTGAGCAGGCGGGTGATGTCGGCGGGGTTGTGCTGGCCATCGCCGTCCATAATCACTACGACATCGCCGGTGGCCGAGCGCACGCCGGTTTTTACGCCTGCGCCATTGCCAATATTGTACGGCCGGCTGATCACTCTGGCCCCGGCGGCGACGGCGACGGCGGCCGTGTCATCGCTGGAGCAGTCATCGACCACCAGAATTTCGGCGTAGGGGTGCAGCTCAAGCACCTGCGCGATGATGCCGCCGATGGTCGTCCCCTCGTTGTACACAGGCAGGACGATACT
Organism: Herpetosiphonaceae bacterium; assembly: GCA_034437415.1. Classification (GTDB taxonomy): domain Bacteria; phylum Chloroflexota; class Chloroflexia; order Chloroflexales; family Herpetosiphonaceae; genus JACCRK01. Next base: position 17,836 of record DAOTUS010000610.1, on the reverse strand, counting down.
TAAACTAAACGGCCACGGATTGGCGGCAACCTGTGGCTTGGCGTGTTCCATAACCGATTCGATCACGATAGAAACCTCCGCCGCGCATTGTACCATAGCGGCCTGGGGCGATTATTGCGCCGCGCCTAGCGCTGATACAGCCCAAGCTGGCCGGAGCGGGCCACGACCTGCCAGCCCGCTGGGGCCGCGCCCTCGGCGACCAGCCAGCGCACCTCGCCCGGCACGTCGCCCGCGCCACTGCTGAGCCGATCGGCCACCGCCGAGTATTTGGCGATCGCGGTGCGCGGCGCGACCTGGGCGGCAATCGGCACGTCGGCGGGCACGCTGCCCAGAATCGCCTGCACAATCGCCCGCTCCGCCACGACCTGCTGATCGAGCACCACCTGCGCCCCGGCGCTGGCCTGCCCCAGCCCAAGCAGCCCGATGCCAATCGCCAGCCCGGCCAGCAGGCGCGGATTGCGCGGCGTCGCGCCGGGGCCGGCTGGGGTTTGGCGCCACCAGCCGCCAAGCAGCGTGCTGGCGGCCAGGGCATAGATTGGAATCAGCGGCACGACAAAGCGCGGCAGCAGAAAGCCCACGCAGATGCCAACGACATACAGCAGCGTCCAGCCCAGCAGCGCCGCCCCGGCCGGCTCAGCCCGCCAGCGCCGCGCCCAGCCCACCAGCCCCAGCAGGGCCAGCAGGTTGAACGGCCAGGCCAGCAGGCGCAGCTGGACGGCCCGCTCGAACTCGGCCGCCCGCGCGCCGCCGCTGCCGCTGAACGCGACCAGATTGCTCCACCAGTTGCTGAAAAAACGCACCGGGTCGCGCTGAATGACTGTGCTCAGCTGAATGTCGCTGTTCTCTTCGTCCCAGCGGCTGAACTCGGTGTTGCCATACACCGCCAGCCAGATATTTTTGGCCTGCTGGCTGTAGAGCGGCTGGCCGGTATCGCGCAGATTCACCCCGATCTGCGGCGCGGCCCCGAGCAGAAACCCCAGCACCAGCAGCCCGACGGCGGGGCGCCCGACGGAATTCCTGAGCCGCGCCGCCCAGCGAATCCCTGGCTCCGGGCGGGCGAATTGGTGGCTCACCGCCAGCATCCACGGCAGCAGCAGCAGGCCGGGGTGGCGAATGGTGAAGGCGATCCCGGCTGCCACTCCGGCCAGCAGGGCGGCGCGACGTGACATAATCGACTTCGACAGCGTCAGGGCCAGCGCCACGCCACAGGCGGCCGCAAAGACCATATCGGTGCCGGCGTACAGGGCATACTGCACGGTCAGCGGGTTGATCGCGGCCAGCAGCAGCGCCAGCAGCCCGACCACCCGACCCCAGCGGGCGCGGGCCAGCCACCACGTCGCCAGCACCAGCACCAGCGCCGCGCCCAGGCTCAGCCAGCGGGCGGCCAGAAACGGGTTGTCGGCCACGAGCGGGCGCATCAGCCGCAGCAGCAGCGGGTAGCCAAGCTGATAAAACCCGTCGGCGCGCCAGACCTCGGCCCAGCTGGCGGAGCGTTTGGCAAAGACGCTGAAGTCGGCCTCGACCCCCGGCAGCGCCAGCACCAGATGCTGGCGGCCCAACGTCCAGAGCCAGCCCGCCCACAGCAGCAGCCCGCCAGCAACCAGCGCCCCCTCAAGCAGCCGGGGCGCGCGCAGCAGGGCGGGCGCCCAGCGCACCACGCTGGCCAGCAGCAGCCCGGCCAGCAGCAGATGCGGCGCTCGGCGCAGCGGGTAGCCGAGCAGCGGCGGCGGCCAGCGGTACAGCAGCGCCAGCAGCAGCACCACCGCGCCGGCCGCAACCCCGATCCGCCATCCGCCGGGCCAGCGGCCAGGCAGCAGGGCCGCCAGCAGCGCCGCCGCCAGACTCACCGCCGCCAGCGGCAGCGGCGCCGGGGTCACCCGCCCAGGGCCGACGTTGTAGATCACCCGATCGATGTAGACCGCCGCAGGGTCGGCGAAGGCGAAGCTGACAAACCAGTCGCCGCTGGGCTTGGCCTGCCCGCCGCTGATCGGAATCCGGGTGACGCTCCAGTCGGGATAGGCCGTGTAGGTGCCGAGCGGGATTGCGCCATTCAGCAGCACCGTGGTGCTGAGCGGCGTGGCACTGAGCGTCCGCCAGCGAATCGCGATCGCGGCCGGTGTCCCCGACTGCGGAAACAGCAGCGCGGCCTCCGGGGTGAGGGCGCGGGCATTCGCGGCGCCAGCCAGATACGGCGGCGCGGCCGGGGCGTCGGCCTGCTCACGCTCGGCGAAGCCCTGCACATACGCGGCATCGGCGCCGCCAACATCAACTCGGTGCTGGGCCGGAAGCTGGTTGATGATGCTCCAGAGCAGCCCGGCGACCACTGCTGCGATCAGCACCAGCGGATCAGCACGACGGATTCGGTTCAGCATTGTTGCCCCTAAACCAACGGCCAGCGGATTGTGCATCCGCTGGCCGGGTTGCGAAATCGACAGCGCTACTTGGGCTGCAGCGCGTAGGCCAGCCCGCTCTGGACATCGCGCCTGGTCGTAATGTGCTGCAGGTTGATCCCGCGGCTGGTGATGATGTCGGCGATCTCGGCCCGAATGCCGACGAGGACTGGCTCGGCGCCGAGCAGCCGAACCGCCGTGGTGGCCTGCTCCAGCGCCTGGCTGGTGCCCAGGTCGACCACGCCAATTCCGGTGAGGTCGAACAGCACGGTTTTGGCCCGGCGGCGATGGACCTCGGCCAGCAGCTGCTCGGTCACAAATGCGGCCCGCTCCTGGCTAATATTGCCGATCAGCGGCAGCACCAGCACGCCCTCGGCCAGCGGCAGAATCGGCGCACTCAGCAGGCGAATGGTCTCGCCCGACTGCTGCAGCTCTTCCAGCGCCTGCTGCAGGCCGGTCGTGCGCTCGGCAACCCGCACCTCCAGCTCGGCGCGGGCCGCCTCGACCTGGTTGGACTGCTCGACGCTCATCCGCAGCAGCTGGTCGAGACGCTGGGCGGTGAGCGCGGCGAGCGCGGCCGTAAGCCCAAAACAGCCGCCGATCAGCAAGCTGCTGAAGACTAACCCCTTGATGAAGGTGCTCTGCGGCTGGTCGATCTGCAGCCCGTGGACGCTGTAGAGCGTCAGAAAAACCCCCACGCCCGCTGCGGCATAGACGTAGCTCCAGCGGTGCGGCAGCAGGAGCGCCGAGCCAACAATCGGGATAAACAGCGTGTAAAGCGCCCGGCTGGTCGTGCCGTTTGGCAGGGCCGCCACAAAGGCTGCGATCAACAGCGCCACAAATACCATGTGGGTGGCCGGATATAAATAGTTAGTGCGGGTCAAAAACCAGGCCGCCCCGCAGGCCAGCAGAACCCCGATCAGGCTGCCGAGTGCATGTTGGGTCGTGCTGCTAATCCCATACAGAAGCAAAATAGCGCTGATCATAATGACCAGCAGCCCAATCCCGATCGCGATGATGCGCTGCAGAATGCGTTTACGCTGCTGCTGCTCGGCTTTCCAGATTACGGATTGATCGTATGCCATAATGGTCCTGCTCTCGTATCACTAACAACGAATGATCGGCATAGTATACCAAGCAATCGCGATTGGCTGGTCTGGGCGGGAGCCATTCGACCGTTTGTGCTATAATTTGCCCCAGGAGGAAATGATGACTCAGCCGCCGAATGACCCGCAACGAATGGTAACCCCCAAAGCCCGCGAAGAAGACCAGATCGCGGAGAAAAGCCTGCGTCCGAAGCGGCTGGAGGAGTATATTGGCCAGGAGAAGGTGGTGGCGAACCTCAAAATTGCCATCGCCGCCGCCAAGCAGCGCGGCGATCCGCTCGACCACACGCTGTTTTATGGGCCGCCTGGCCTGGGCAAAACCACGATTTCGGTCATTCTGGCCAACGAGATGGGGGTGAACATCAAGATCACCTCCGGCCCAGCGATCGAGCGGGCTGGCGATCTGGCGGCGATCCTCACCAATCTTAAAAAAGATGATCTGCTGTTTATTGATGAAGTGCATCGGCTTAACCGCGCCGTCGAGGAAGTGCTCTACCCGGCCCTGGAAGATTTCGCCCTGGATATTATCGTGGGCAAGGGGCCAAGCGCCCGCAACCTGCGCCTGAAGCTGCCCCGGTTCACGGTGGTTGGCGCGACCACCAGGCTGGCCCTGCTCACCTCGCCGCTGCGCGATCGGTTTGGCTCGGTCCATCGGCTGGAGTTCTACTCGCCCGAGGCGATGACCGACATCGTGCAGCGCTCCGCCGCGATTTTAAAATCACCGATCGATGACGATGCCTCGGTGGAGATCGCCCGCCGCGCTCGGGGGACGCCGCGCGTGGTCAACCGGCTGCTCAAGCGGGTCCGCGACTTCGCGCTGGTGATGGCCGACAACCATATCAATCTGGAGGTCGCCAGAGCCGCCCTGGCCAGCCTGGAGATCGATGACCTGGGCCTGGACGAAAACGACCGCCGGGTCCTGCGCACGATTATCGATACCTTCGATGGCGGGCCGGTTGGCCTGTCAACCCTGGCCGCCGCGACCGCCGAGGAGATTGATGCGATCGCGGATGTCTACGAGCCGTATCTGCTGCAGCTTGGCTTTATCCAGCGCACGCCCCGTGGCCGCATTGCCACCCGCCGCGCCTACGAGCACCTGAAAGTCCCCTACAACGACCGCACCGCGACGAATCCTAATTCCCAGCCCGATCTTCAGCAGACGCTCTGGAGCGAGTAGCGCCGCGCCTAGGCGTCAGACACCGCCAGCGGCTGACGCTGGCTCGACCCTGAAACATACGCCTGCACCATCCACCCAAGCAGAATAAACAGCAGGATGACCGGGATCTGAATCCCCAGGCGAGTATTGATCGCCATCTCGGCCACGAAAGTTACCAGCGGCGCCAGCAGGGCAAACGCGGCATAGCGGCGCGTCGGCAGGCCGGAGCGGCGCAGATACAGGTAGAGCAGCAGCCCTGGAACAATCACCAGCAGCAGATCGTGCAGATACAGATGCAGGTTGAAGGCCAGCCCGAGCACGGCGGCCAGCCCAAATGAGACGCTGCGGCTGACCGGGGCCGCCAGGCGCGAGCGCTGCCCCAGCCACACCGCGCTGGCGCTGGCCCCAATAAAGGTCGCCGTCGCAATCTGAACCAGCCTGGGATAGGCGGATTGGCCGAAAATTAAGGCTAGCGCGCCCTTGAAGCTATAGGTCTCGGCGGGAATAATCCCCATAACGTTGTACGACTGATTGTGTAGACTCAAGGTCGCCAGATAGTCGCCCCAGATCTGCCAGCCAAACAGCAGCCCCACCACGCTATAGGCGCCCACGCTCAGCCCAGCTCCCCACAGCACCGCCTGCCAGCGCCGGGCGCCGAGCAGCCAGAGCGCCGGCAGCAGCACCAGCTGAAACTTGACTGTGGCGAGAAACAGCCAGCCGGCCGCCTGGCGATCGCGGCCCTCCTCAAGCGCAATATAGCCATTCAGCAAACCGACAGTGACCAGCAGCGAAAAAGCCCCAACCAGAAAGCTAGTGTACAGCTGCGGCAGCGCCACAAGGCAGCTGACCAGCGCCCAGCGCTCGATTGGCGACCAACCGCGGGCCAGATAGAGCATCCGCCGAATCAGATAGAGCAACAAACCGGCGTTCAGCGCAATCCAGACGATATGGGCATTGGTGCGGCTGAGCAGCGCCAGCGGAACAAAGGGCAGGGCGCTGTGGGGTGGGTTTACAAAGGGCAGCAGCCCATCCTTAAAGCTCCGGCCATCAAGGAGGCGCTGCTGATAGACCTGTTGCAGCTCCAGGTCATAAAGCCGGGCGCCCTGGCCATCCAGCACCATCGCCCAGCCAGTGTAGAAGTTGGTAAAATCGGCCCGCCATAAATCGCCGTCACGGGCAACTTTGGCCAGAAAGCCGAGGTAGCATAGCCCAAGGGTAAGATTGATCAGAATGATTGTGAGCAGCGGACGTGGGAGATCGCTGAGTTTAGGCAGGGCGCGAGGTTGCATACGGTCTGGCTTTCTTGTTTAGGCCGCAGAGATCGGCAGTGTCCAGGTTTTCAGCGGGGTGTAGGTCGCCCCATCACGGCCCAGCACGCTCCGAAACAGCGCCACATTTGGGTGGGCTCGAACAGGCTCGCCTGGGGCGGGCGTTGACTGCAGCGCCTGGCCACACTGCGCCCGCTCGGTCGCAGTCGCCCGCTCGTGGACGTAGCCCAGGGTGATGTGGGGATGGTAGGCGCGCTGCTCCGGCCCGACTCCAACGCTGCTGCCGGCGGCAACCGCAGCCTGGTTGAGGTCCAGCAGCGATTGGGGGATGCTGGTAGGCCCGGCCCACAGTACCCGCGGGCGCTGCAGATTGGGAAAAGCCCCCAGCGTCGTGCAGTCGATCAGCGGGGCGCAGTGGCCGGGCAGGCCGCTGTCAAGGCTGGACTGGAGCAGGTCAACCTGGGCGGCGGCGATATCGCCCAGAAAATGCAGGGTGATATGCAAATTCTCCGGCCGCGTCCAGCGCACCGCCAGATCCGGCGGGCGCAGCCTAGCCTGCACCTCGACGAGCGCGGCGCGGGTTTCGGCGGGCAGCAGCAGCCCAATAAATAAACGCCAGCGTTCGCTCACAGCGGCCCTCCAGCAATCACAATTGGGCAGCCTGGCCCGTGCTACAAAAACTGGACGAACGTCAGCCCGCGCACCGCATCGACAATCGGGCCAAGCACCAGGGGCGGATACACCCCGATGACAATACACAGCACCAGCAGACCCACCGCCAGCCCGGTCGGGCCAAATGGCTCGGCCCGCTGCGGCGGCGGCGGCGGCAGCCCCAGGCCGCGAAAGTCGGTGATGTCGGCCTCGGGGATCGACTCCGGCGCCCGGCCCAGAAAATGGTCGCGCAGCACCAGCGCCAGCGCATACGCCCCAAGCGCAGTCGCCACCAGCAGCGCAATCAGATAGGCGCGCCCGGTCTCGGCGGCGCCCTGATAGATCAACATTCGGCTGGCAAAGCCATTGAATGGCGGCACGCCCAGCAGCGCCAGCACCCCGCCAATGAAGAGGCCGCTGGCCCACGGTCGGCGCCGCAGCCAGCCATCGCCGCTGGCGGCCCTGGTTGGCTCCGGGCGCTCCAGCAGCGCCACGGCAATCCACAGCACCACGCCGATGATCATCTGGTTGAAGGCGTGAAACAGCGCCCCGGTCAGGCCCGCAGTCGAGGAAACCACGCCGAACAGCATCATGCCGGAATCGGAGATTAGCAGCATGCCCAGGAAGCGCCGCAGCGATCTTCGCTCGTTGATCGCCAGGAGCGCGCCGCCAACCGCCGAGACCAGCGCAAAGACGCGCAGCAGCCGCAGGCTGACGATATCGACGCTGAGCAGTCCGGGCGCTAATAAAAACTGAAACGCCGAGACCAGAAACAGGAGGGCGGCGATGTTGACCGCCGTGATCAGCACGCCCACCAGCGGCGGCGCGTCCTCGAGCAGGTCGGGCAGCCAGCTGTGGAAGGGAATTGCCGCCAGCCGCAGCCCAATCCCGACGATCAGCAGGGCCAGCAGCGGGCGGGCGAACGAGCGGCTCAGCAGGCGGTCGGGGATGCTCTCCAGGTCGGCGAAGACGAAGCAAAGGGCCAGCAAAATTCCCGCCAGCAGCATCAGCACCAGATACTTGAGGCCGGTGCCAATCGTGCGCCCACGTAGCAGCGTCGGGGTGCCCAGCGGCAGATCCACCAGCGCCAGCACAATCGCCAGGCCGGTGGCCAGCAGCAAGAGCGTGATCAGAAACGGCGCCTGCACGTCGATTAGCAGCGACGCATTGAGCAAGCTCAGCAGCAGCAGGCCGATGACCACGAAGTTTTCGCCGTGGGCCACCCGCGTTGCGGCAACCAGAGTCGCGCCGAGCCCAAGCGCAAACGTCATCAGAAACAGCCGATTGATCGCCCTGACCGTGATGCTGACCCCCAGCAGGCTCACCGGATGGTCAATCTGCAGCCCCCAGGCCATCCAGCCGATCAGCAGCGTCGTCATAATCGCCAGCACCAGCGCAAACGTTTGCTGCTGGCGCAGGGCAAAACACACCCCGGCCATGACCACGGGCAACAGTAACATCAACAGATAGATCATGGTTAGCGGCGCTCCAGTTCCACAAGATCCAAGGTTTTGAAACGGCTATACAGCAGGCCGCTCAGATAGGCAATCACCAGCGCCAGCAGCAGTGTCACCAGGCTGATCAGGCCCAGTGCCAGGATATTGACCCCGTTGGCGAGCGTGGTGTACAGCAGATCCAGCCCGCTGGTACACAGCAGCAGCCCCAGCCCGACCTTCAGGATATCGGTGGCCTGAACCAGGATAATCAGCCCGACCAGGACCTGCCAGTACCAGACGAAATCAATCGCCTGGGCCAGCGCTCGGTCGTCGGGGTAGATTTCGAGGGCCAGCGGCAGCACGCGGGGCAGGAAAAAGCTGGCCAGAACCACCAGCACCGCCGACCAGACTGGCACGATGTAGTCGCCGAACTTGCGTTGCTCGCTGGTGCTTTTGCGCTGGGCCACCCGAGCGGCCCGGCGCAGCTCGGCCAGGGAAAACTCATCGAGGTCCTCAAGGCCGTACTCGCGCGAGAAGGTGAGCGCGGTAATCGCCAGAATCACCGCCACGCCCAGGCCGGTGATCAGCTTGATAAAGACCAGTGAGCTGAACTCGCGTCCGCCAAAGCTAATATCGGGAACGATGAACTGCTGCTGCGCGACAAACAATCCCTGGGCAACATAGTTCCAGAACAGCGCAATTAAGGTCCAGCGCCAGTCGCGCAGAATCAGGATTGTGCCGCCAGTGAGCACAAGCACTGCAATCAAAATCCACATCGTGATAGTCATACTCTGTCCTGGGGTCGTTGTTCAGCGCCTGCGCCGCCGCTTAGCGGGCCGCCTGATTGCTGATCAACGACGCTACCTATTGCACCAACAGTAAAATCAAGGTCAGTGCCGCGATCAAAATTCCGGTCAGGTAGTAGCGCCCGCTAAATACCTGAAACGCCCAGGCCACCCGCCCGCTAAACCACTCCAGACCACGGCCAAATCGGCTAAACACCACCTGTGGGTTGGCCAGCAGCCCGATGCCGCGCAGGCTGTAGCCAATCGCCTGTGGGGCGTGCGGGGTGCCTTCGTCGCGGTCCAGCGCCTCGCCGCCAGTCCACAGCGGCGCATGCTGACGCGACCGCGATCGCACTGCGCTGAGCACGATCAGCCCGACCAGTCCGGCCAGCGCAATCTGGGTGGCCAGCTGAATAGCGGTGGTGTTTAGCAGGGCATCGCGATCAACCAGCGGCTGAATGGCGCCGAGGGCTGGCAGCAGCACGGCGCGGACCATCAGGCTCGGCGCCACCCCAAAAACCAGCATCGGCAGGCCACAGACCAGCAGCACCGGCAGGTTGGCCCAGCCAGTCTCCAGGGTTTCAGGCGACTGTTTTTGGGCGCTGACCCGCCAGAATATGGCGCATGGCCCAAGGTAGGAGAGCGCCAGCAGGCCGCTTCCGGCAACCAGCAGCAGCAGCACAAATGGCGACCCGGCGCCCTCGTCGAGCAGCCAGCGCCGCACCCAAAATCCTGGCAGGGGCGGAATGCCGACCGCGGTTGCCCCGGCCAGCGCGTAGACCAGCCCGGCGCCGCGCAGCGAGCTGCTCAGCAGGGGCTGGCCGCCGATGCGGTCGCTGCCGGTGCGTCGCTCCAGCGCGCCCAGCGCAAATGCGCTGGTCAGGGTCGTCCAGATTGCGCAGAGGGCCAGGCTCAGGGTGGTGGCGAGAATCAGCACGTTGTTGCTGTCGCCAAGCCGGCTGGCGGGGTTGTACTGGCCAAGCACCAGCAGGGTGAAGCCCCACTGGGCCACCGCCTGCCAGCCAACCAGCGGGCCAAAGCGTTGCGCCTGCAGCGCCTGCACGCTGCCAGCCAGCAGGCTGATCAGGCCCAGGGCCGTGAGGACGTGAAACCAGCTGATCGGCCAGGCTCCCAGCGTCAGCCCAACCACCCGCAGCAGGGTGTAGATCGCCAGCAGCGGCACGCCACAGGCGATCACCAGGCCGTGAAGGGCCGGCGGTGTGCCCTCATCGTCGCTGGACATGCGGCCAAATGGCGGCAAGCCCAGCCCGATCACAATCGCCAGAAGCAGCGGAATCCAGGTTGCCAGCTTCAGCGAGGCATCGATATCCGCCAGCGCATACGAGCCACTGGTTGGGTCGTCGGGCCGCAGCGCAAAGCTCAGGACGGCCATCAGCAGGGCCAGACCGCTGATCGCGGCAATCCCCAGGGCCGTCAGCGGGCGCTGATCCTGGCCGCCCACGACCTGACGGGCCAGCGCGGTGCCGAGGATCGCCATGCCCCAGCCAAACAGCAGCAGCACAAGATCGCCCGCCAGCACGCCCAGGAGCACGCCAACCACCATCAGCAGCAGGGCCGACCACAGCCGCCCGTAGCCGACCAGCGAGCCGCCCAGCGACTGCGCCAGATAGAGCAGCCCGAGGGTGCCGCCCGCCAGCGCGGTCGCCGCAAACAGCGCGCTCAGGCCATCAATTCGCAGGCTCAGGCTGGCCCGCACCACCGGCTCCGGCAGCGTGCTAAAGGCCGTAATCCACGAGCGGCTGCCCAGATCCAGCGGCAGCCCGCTGATGCGGCTGCCAAGCACGACACAGATCAGGGCGGCCAGCATCGCCAGGGCCGCGCCGATCCCCAGCCGCCTGGTTGGCGTTCGGCGGCCCAGCACCCAGCATATTAACGCTGTCAGGAGCAAGATTGGAATTGGCAACAGCCAGATCATACGCTCGTTCATTGGTTGGTATCCATTGTAGCTAGCGGTCAGAAGCTAGTTAATACTTTGATGGGTGGCAGATTACTGTTCAGCACAGGCCACGCACGGCGCGGTTGAGGCGATGATCAGCGCGGCGTCGTCGACGATCATTCCGGCCAGAAAGGTCCGGGCCAGCAGCCGATCGAACTGGCGCGGCGCGTCGATCCGCACGCTGGTGAGCTTGACGCCGTTGCTCTGCACGGTGTAGCGCAGGGTTCCCCGCGCCGACTCGACGCTGGCGGTGGCGCTGCCGGCGGGCACGGCCTCGGGGGCGTTGCCGGCCCACTCGCCATCGGGCAGATTGCTGAGGGTCTTAATCGCCAGCTTGAGGCTTTCAAACGCCTCCAGCGCCAGCACCACTAGGCGCGAGTAGACATCGCCGCGCTCCTGAACCACGCGATTGGGGACGAACGTGGCGTAGGCCGCATACGGCCGGTCGATCCGCGCGTCGTAGGGAATTCCGGCCGCCCGAGCGATCGGCCCGCGCACCCCGAACTGCTCGGCCGCCTCGCGCCCAAGCAGGCCATAGCCGACCGTGCGCTGGAGCACGCCGCGATGGTCGATGAAGCGATCGACAAAGCGATACATCAGCCGCTCCAGCCGCCGCAGCTGCAGCAGCATGGCCTCACGGGCGCTGGCGGTGATATCCTGGCGCACCCCGCCCGGCACGTGGTAGTTCGGCTGCACGCTGGCGCCACACAAATGCTGCTGGACCTCGCCCAGGCCGTGATGGAGTTTGCCGAGATAGGTCGCCTCACGGGTCAGCCCCAGCGTATTGAGCACCTCGATCAGCGATCCCAGATGGGCGATGCTGCGCTCAACCTCGGCGGCGATCACCCGCAAGGTGGCGGCCCGCTCGGGCACCTTGACGTTCAGCAGCGTCTCCAGCGCCTGGCAGAACACCAGCGTGTGCGCCTGGGTGTCCACCGCGCAGATATGGCTGACAATATGAATGGCCTGCGGAATCGAAGCCCGCGTCAGCCGCTCAGCGATGCCGCGATCGTTGTAGCCGTCGCGATATTCGACATCGGCGATCCGCTCGCCCTCAACACGCAAGACCATGCGCATCGGGCCGCGCCACGCCGGATGAAATGGGCCAAGTGGCAGTAAATAGCTCAACGACGATCCTCGTAACTTCCTAAAAACCCGCGCCGATTATAGCACAGCGTGGCCAAGTCGGGGGGCCGCAGGCACAATTAACCGGGCTAGGATGCCCTGATTGCCTCCCAGCGCAGGCTGGATCTCGGATTAATAAACTGAATCTGGTACAATGCGGTCTTGCCCATCTGGGGCACAATTTCCAACGAGAACTGTTCACCATTAAGGAGTATGCAGCGTGGCAATTCAGTTTGGCACCGACGGCTGGCGGGCCGTAATTAGTGAAGAATTTACCTTTGATAATGTGCGTACCGTGGCGCAGGCGATTGCCGAACAGATCATCGCTGACGCACCTCCTGAGGCAACCCCAACCGCTGTGGTTGGCTTTGATACGCGGTTTTTATCCGACCGCTACGCGATTACGGTCTCGAATGTGCTGGCGGCCAATGGCCTGGCGGTCTACCTGAGCAAGGCCGACTGCCCGACCCCGGCCCTGTCGTATGCGATCACGCAGCACAATGCCCACGGCGGCGTGATGATCACGGCCAGCCACAATCCGCCCCGCTACAATGGCATCAAGGTCAAGGCGGCCTTTGGCGGCTCGGCCCTGCCCGCCACGATGAAGCAGATCGAGGCGCGGATTGTGGCGATTCAGGCCGCCGGCCAAGCCCCGCTGTATGCCGAGCCGGTCTGGCAGGAGGATGTTGTGCCCGCCGCCGGGGGAGTGGTGCGCTTCGATCCGCTGCCGGCCTATCTCAACCACCTGCGCACACTGGTGGATTTTGCCGCGATCGCCAATGGCAAGCTGCGGGTGGCGGTCGACCCGATGTACGGCGCCGGGCGCGGCTATATCGCCCGCTGGCTGCGCGAGCTTGGCGTGATGGTCGCCGAGATCCACGGCGAGATGAACCCCGGCTTTGGCGGGCTGCACCCCGAGCCGATTGGCCGCAACCTCAAAACCCTGACCGCGCTGATCAAAAAGGAGGGCTACGATCTGGGCCTGGCCACCGACGGCGACGCCGACCGCATCGGCGCGATCGACGGCAAGGGCGAGTTTGTCAGCCCGCACCTGATTATCGCCCTGGCGCTGCGCCATCTGGTCGAGGTGAAAAAACAGACCGGCCTGGTGGTCAAGACCATCTCCACGACCCAGCTGGTCAATCGGCTGGCCGAGAGCTACGGCCTGCGGGTCGAAGAGACCCCGGTCGGCTTCAACCATATCTGCGACTGGATGCTGGCCGAGCCGGTGCTGATCGGCGGCGAGGAGTCGGGCGGCATCTCGATCCTCGGCCACGTCCCCGAGGGCGATGGGATTTTGATGGGCCTGCTGCTGCTGGAGATCGTCGCGCTGGCCGAGAGGCCGCTGCATGTGCTGATCGAGGAGCTGCAACAGGAGTACGGCCCATTTTTCTACGACCGCATCGATCAGCGGGTGCGCCCATTCCGCAAAGCCGATCTGGTGGCCGACCTGCGCGAGCGGGTGCCGCTGGAGATCGGCGGGGTGGCGGTGCAGCGGGTCAGCGACCGCGACGGGATCAAATACCTGCTGGCCGACAACAGCTGGCTGCTGATTCGCCCCTCCGGGACCGAGCCGGTCCTGCGCATCTACGCCGAGGCCGGCAGCCCCGCGCAGGTCCAGGCGCTCCTGGCCGAGGGCGTGCGGCAGGCCGAGTCGCATCTGAACGCGCTGGAAGTTGCACTGTAGGGCGGCGCTCGGCGCCCAGCGAGCCGGAATCCAGCCGCTGCTTTGAGCGATCGATCCAGGGCATCGGTTGGATTTTTAGCCCTCTCTGAGCAGTCAGCGGCTTTGCCGATTGCGGATTGCTCCTTTATAATTCGTGTGTATGGAGGGCGGCCAATGAACGGACTCGACATCTTCATCGTTGTGCTGATTGCTCTCGGGACCGTGCTCGGCGCCTACTGGGGCCTGATTCGGCAGCTGCTGTCGATTGTCGGCCTGATCGCGGGGATTGCGATTGCCGGGCGCAGCTACCAGTCGGTGGCCGATGTGCTCTCAAGCATCACCCCCACGGCGCCGGATCTGCTCAACCTGATCGCGTTTGTACTCGTGATGGTGCTGGTCAGCCTAGTTGTCAGCGTGATCGCCACGATCCTGCGTCTGTTTGTCGGGCTGCTGTTTCTCGGCTGGCTCGATCATCTTCTGGGGGCGCTGCTGGGCTTTTTGCAGAGCAGCCTGGTGCTTGCGGCGCTGCTGGCGGCCCTGGTGGCGTTTCCCTCGGTCGGCCTGACCGACCAGGTTGCCGGCTCACGGCTGGCCCCGGTCCTGGGCCGCCCGGTGCTATGGAGTTTACCTTTAATGCCCGATCGATTTCGTCCTTTGAATGAGTTAACGTTTGGTGCAGCGCTGGGCTTTCCCAGCTTATGGCTTCAACGAGGAGGCCCCATCAGTGAACGGTGAAACAATGCGCGGCGTACAAAAAGCTACGGCTGCGCCTGGCGCGGTCCTGGCGAACGTGCCAATTCCAGCCCCCGCCCGCAACGAGGTGCTTATTCGCGTCCGGGCCACCACCATCTGTGGCACCGACCTGCATATCTATAAGTGGGACCCGTGGGCGCAGAGCCGCCTCCGGCCGCCGATGGTGTTTGGCCACGAGCTGGCTGGCGATGTCGTCGAGGTTGGTGGCGATGTGACCACGGCCAAGGTCGGTGACTTCGTCTCGGCCGAGACCCATATTGTGTGCGGCTACTGCTACCAGTGCCGCACTGGCGCGTCGCATATCTGCCGCAACGTCGAGATTATCGGCGTCGATCGGCCGGGCTGCTTCGCCGAGTACATCGCCGTGCCGGCGGTCAATATCTGGCACAACGACCCGACGATGCCGCCGGCGCTGGCCGCCGCCCAGGAGCCGTTTGGCAACGCCGTGCACACTGCGCTGGCGACCAATCTGGCGACCCGCAATGTGCTGGTGACCGGCTGTGGGCCGATCGGCCTGTTCGCGATTGGGATCGCCAAGGCCGCCGGGGCCAACCAGATCTTCGCCACCGATATCAACCCGAAGCGCCTGGAGATGGCCCGCACGATGGGCGCGACCCACCCGCTCGACTCCCGCGACGATGTCGTGCGCCACATTCTCAACGCCACCGGCGGCGAGGGTGTCGATGTGCTGCTCGAAATGTCGGGCCACCCCAGCGCGATCGACCAGGGCTTTCGAGCGTTGCGCTACGGCGGCTTTGCCTCGATCCTGGGGCTGCCCGCCAATGTGGTGCCCGAGTTCGACCTCGCCAACCACATCGTCTTCAAGGGCGCGACCGTCTACGGCGTGTCGGGGCGGAAAATGTTCGAGACCTGGTACCAGACCAAGGCGCTGGTCGGTGGCAACAAGGTCGATCTGCGCCCGATCATCACCCATCACCTGCCGCTCGAAGAGTTCGAGACCGCCTTTGAGCTGATGCTGAAGGGCGAGGCGGCCAAAGTTGCCCTGTACCCGCACGGGATTGAAGGCGCGTGGTAAACGCGGCTTAGGTGGAAGTCAGAAGTGTTATAGCATTTGTACTTGAGGAGCAGCAATAATGAATACTCATCGTCCAGACATAACTGAAGGAATTACCGAAATTTCAATTCGCGGTTATAAATCTCTGGCTGAAGAGCGCCGAATTGCGATTTACCCGCTTACTATTCTCGCTGGGGCAAATAGTTCAGGTAAATCAAGTGCAATGCAACCATTGCTGCTCCTCAAACAAACTCTAGAAGCAAGTTATGATCCGGGTCCATTATTAATTAATGGACCCAATGTTCGATTTACTTCGGCGGAGCAGTTATTATCTAGGATTCCTGATATAAAAAATCAGAATACATTTTCTATCGAAATAAAAGTTGGTAACGGTTCTATTAATATGGTTTTCATACGTCGTAAAATTAAGAAAGGTTTTGAAATTTCTCGTATAAATTATGGAAAAATGAAATTAAAACCAGGAATGAAAGAGGATGAAATCAAAAAAAATATACCAAAAGAATTATTAGATATAGCAGAAAAAGCAATGTCTCGTAATAATAAACTAGAATATGTTTCATTAGGATGGCAAATATATCGAGAAAGATGTTTTCTTGCACTTAGATTGGCATTGAAACATAATATAGAAGATTCAATTATTTCAGGTTTCTCTATGACTCATGGATATCAATATGAATATAATATTAGGAAAGTTATTCATGTTCCAGGACTACGTGGTAATCCAGAACGGACATATAAAACCACGCCGGTAGGTGATAATTTTATTGGTACATTTGAAAATTATGTAGCAAGTATAATTAACTACTGGCAGAAAGAAAATGATGCGCGACTTGAAATATTAAGTGAACAGCTAGAAATACTTGGTCTGACGTGGGGCGTTGAAGCTCATCAACTTGATGATACGCAGGTTGAAATTCGAGTTGGACGACTGAAAAAACGCTCTACTAGTAACTCAAAAGATTTAGTAAACATTAGCGATGTTGGGTTTGGGGTTTCCCAAACATTGCCCGTGTTGGTTGCTCTATTGACGGCAAAACCGGAACAACTAGTATATATTGAGCAACCAGAAATCCATCTTCATCCGCGTGCCCAATCAGCTATGGCGCAAATTTTGGCTGATGCAGCGAAACGAGGGGTAAGAGTTGTGGTTGAAACCCATAGCGCCTTGTTGTTGCTAGCAGTGCAAACCCTAGTGGCAGAGGACTATATTTCATCTAAAAATGTAATGCTCCATTGGTTCAAACGAGGTGATAATGGTGTTACCAATGTAGTTAGTGCTGAACTTGATGAATCTGGAGCCTATGGTGATTGGCCTGAAGATTTTGCTGATACGATTCTGGAGGTTGAAGGCCGCTATCTTGACGCAGTTGAAGCGCAACAAAAGGCACTGTAATGGGTACTACTAAGAACTCGTGGCGCCTTGTTGTTGACACAGATGTAGTCCAATCTGCTAGCGAAACCGAAGCTCCAAGATCTAAAAATTGTCGAATTACCTTGATAACGATTCAGAAGGAAGGTCATTCTGTAGTAATCACCAATGATATTAGTGAGGAATGGCGTCGCCATAATTCACGCTATGGTCGCACATGGCTTGTATCAATGTATGCTCGTAAACGAGTATTTCGAGTGAATACTACACCTTCTGAAGAGCTGCGATTAGCTATTAGTGACTCTAATGAAATTGATAGTAAGCGACAAGCGATGGCGAAAGACGTTCACTTGCTTGAAGCAGCTATGGCAACCGATCAGAAAGTATTATCTTTGGATGATACTGTTCGTAAATTATTTTCTAAGTTATGCCATCAATATAGTCCAATTAGGGTTGTTTTTTGGTTAAATCCAGATACACAAAACGAACGAGTTGTTGAATGGCTTAAGCTAGTACCAGAATACGATCAAGATTATTGCCTTGTGCATTGGACCGATGAAGCTCAATGATGAATAGAGTGAGTTAGAAACTATGGATGAACATAAGCCCGACGAAACTCCCGAGTTCGACCTGGCGGCCTTCAACGAGTTCAATCGCGGCACCCTGCCCGATGTGCTGGGGATTGAGTTTGTCGCCCTGGCGAAGCAGCGCCTGGTCGCCACCATGCCGGTCGAGCGGCGGGTCCATCAGCCGTTTGGCCTGCTCCACGGCGGCGCCTCGGTGGCCCTGGCGGAGACGCTGGCCTCGATCGGGGCCTGGCTGAATATCAACCAGGCCACCCAGCAGGCGGTCGGGCTGGAGATCAACGCCAACCACCTGCGCGGAGTCCGCTCGGGACTGGTGACTGGCGTGGCAACCCCAATTCACCTTGGACGCTCCACCCACGTCTGGGAGATCCGCATCAGCGATGAGAACGAGAAGCTGGTGTGTATCTCACGCTGTACAATGGCGATTATCGCTCACAATACCCTCGCCAATTAGGGCGGACTGGTCGCCGGTTGGCGCGGGTGAATCCGTCCAAGGCTCGTCACGGTGCGCATGAGTTCCGTGAATAAAACCGGATCAGGTTTTTCCGGAA
>DAOTUS010000609.1:0-4104 GCA_034437415.1 Herpetosiphonaceae bacterium | reverse complement strand
GCGGGACGGGCGGCGGCTTTAAAAAATTTTGCGCGGGCGAAACCGATCTTTCCGCAGCATCGCGGCCAATCAAACAGAGCGAGCAAGCCGACTGCCTGGCCCAGGGGATTCGCTTTGTCGAAGTTCCAGTCGCCTTCGATGGCTTATCGGTGGTGGTGCATCAATCCAATACCTGGGTCGCATGTTTGACGGTGGCCGAACTAAAACAGCTGTGGGAGCCTACCAGCCCCATCACGACATGGCAGCAGCTGCGCCCTGAGTGGCCCGCCAGCCCCATCCAGCTGTATGGGGCTGGCGCTGACTCGGGCACCTTTGATTATTTCACCAGCGCAATCGTTGGGAGCGAAGGCGAAAGCCGCACCGACTACATTGGCAGCGAAGATGATTATCTGCTGGCGCAGGATATTGCCGCCGACCCCAGGGCGCTGGGATATTTTGGCTACGCCTATTACCGTGAATACCAGGATCGGCTGAAGCTGGTGGCGGTTGATGGCGGCAACGGCTGCGTAGCGCCGAGTGAAACCGCCATCGCCGCTGGAACATACCAACCATTAGCCCGTCCAATCTTTCTGTATGTTCGCGTCGATGCCCTGGATCGGCCGGAGGTAGCGGCCTTTATGGATTTCTATCTGGCCGATCTGGCGCGGGTCGTCGACAGCGTTCACTATGTACCGCTGCCGCCGCGCGCCTATGTTCTGGCCAGCGAGCGGGTGCGTGCCCGCACGCTCGGCTCGGTGTTTAGCGGTGGCTCACACGTCAATGTTTCGCTAGAGCAGCTGTTGTCCCTGGAAGGCAATTAAGGTCCATTGAGGCCCACGCCAGCCGATCTAGAGCAGAGTACTCACCATGATATTTTCAATCCGAACGAAGTTGCTGGCTGCACTGACGCTGAACCTGGTGCTGATGATGGCACTGGGGATTTTTGCGCTCCGTCAGTTTGGCATTATGAATCAAAAAGCAACATTTATTGAGGCAACAACCATCCCCTCACTAGATATCACGGACCAGTTTACGTTTGGAATGACCAAATATCGCTCGTTCCAGCTTGAGTATCTGATCAACACCAGCGCTGCGGATAAAAGCCGCATTGAAGGCGAGATGCAGGTGCTTGAAAACGAGATGGGGCTGTGGATCAATCGCTATGCGCCCTTAGTGACGACCGCGGTCGAGCTGGAGGCGTTTCGCCAGTGGCAGACCGCCTGGGCGGAGTATGTCACCGCCAACAACGAGCAGTTTTTGCCCGCCAGTCGCCAAAACAACACCGGAACCGTGCAGCCCGCCCTCAATCGGCTCAATCCCCTGTATGAAGCTGTCCTGCAGTCGGCGGCGACGCTGGTCAGCCAAAGCCAGCAGCAAGCCACCGCCGCCCTGGACACGGTGCGTTCGGCGTATGCGACCGCCCGAATCGTCACGATCGGCGTCACCCTGATCACCCTGCTGATCTCAAGCATCCTTGGGTTCTTGCTGGCGACCCGCCTAGCCCGGCGCGTGGAAGGCCTCACCCTGGCGACGGTGGCGGTGGCCGGAGGCGATTTAGAGCAGCGTGTGCCGGTGCGTGGCCGCGATGAGATCGCCCATTTAGCCACCAACTTTAACCACATGGTCGGCAGCCTGCGCGACCAGCATGTGCTGCTGGAGCAGCGCAATCGCGCCCTGCACACGAGTCTGGAGCGCCAGCAGCAGCTGACCGACGATTTGCTGGTCCGCACGCAGGCCGAAGAAGATGCCTTGCGGGCGCAGGCGGCGGCGGAGGCGGCCAGCCAGGCCAAAAGTATGTTTGTCGCCACGATGAGCCACGAGTTCCGCACGCCGCTGAATGCAATTCTTGGCTACACCAAACTGCTCCAGCTCGGGGCCGGCCTCCGGGGCCAAAGCGAAATTGTCCCCGACCTGGAACGCATCACGGTGGCGGGCAAACATCTGCTGACGCTGGTGACCAATATTCTGGATTATTCCAAGCTCGAGCAAGGCCGCATGGCGCTTGAGCTAACCGATGTCGATGTCCGCCAGATCAGCGAAGAGGTGATTGGGATTGTGGCGCCGCTGGCTGCTGCGGACGATAACACGCTCGAGTTCACGCTTGACCCAGCCCTGGGAACCATCCGCGCCGATGCTGGTAAGCTGCGGCAGATTTTGTTCAATCTGCTCAGCAACGCGATTAAGTTCACCACGAATGGCAGCATTCGGCTTCAGGTCACCCGCGCGGCCGCCGTCCCCGCCGACTGGCTGCATTTTGCGGTTATCGACACAGGCATCGGGATCACTCCCGAACAGCAAAGCCGCCTGTTTCAGCCCTTTAGCCAGGCCGATGTCTCGACCACCCGAAAATATGGAGGTACAGGATTAGGCCTTTCACTCAGTCGCGAGCTGTGTCACCTGATGGGCGGTGAGATCACGGTGGCGAGCGAAAGCGGCGTTGGTTCAACCTTCACCGCCCATCTGCCGGCGCACACCCTGGCACTGGTCGCCGCCTAGCGGCGGCCCATGCCGCATCTCTCTGGAGCAGTTCTCTATCGGGCGCAGGCCCGCTGAAAGGCGCATGATTATGCCGACGATTCTGGTTGTTGATGACAATGCCGATAACCGCTATGTCCTGATGCAGATGCTGCAAATAAATGGCTATGCGGTGGTAAGCGCCGTAAACGGCTGCGACGCCCTCGCGGTCGCCGAGCACCATGAGCCCGACTTAGTCCTGATGGATCTGTCCATGCCGGTGATGGACGGCTGGACGGCCACCGCATTGCTGAAGCAGAAGCCGCAGCTCACCCACATTCCGGTGATCGCCGTGACCGGGCATGTCACCACCGATAACCTGCGCCGCGCCAGCGAAGCCGGGTGCAGCGACCATCTGGCCAAGCCGATTGATTACGAAGCCCTACTGCAGACGGTGGCGGTGCATCTCCATAGCAATCTCCAAGACAGTGTATGAGTTCGTTCTGTAAATTAGGAGGCATTGCCCCCCTTCTATGTTAACGACTGTGATCCAGAACACAGGGTAGCGTCACGCCAGATTCCCTGCTCCAGCGGCTGGGGGGACCTGTTGGTGACTGCCACGATGCGTTGTGATCATATTTGCGTCAAGTGCACGAGTCAGCAGCGCGTCGTAGGCACCACTAATCCAGAAACGAACATTCAGCTTGGAGAGCGCCGTTTCTTCCGGTCGATGAGACACGCGACTGGGCGATCGTCGATTGGGAATGGTTGGCATAGTACCCATCCTTCGAACGCAGCTAGATTGACCAGTGCAGTATGCCAACCGAATGTTACAGGGGTGTTACATCGCCTCCACCATGGTTCGGATGCCGTGGTGTTGCGCCGCAAATCCTCCACAGCACGGCGACGTGGACTGCATTATGGTATAGTTAATCACTGACTCCCCACACTTCACCAAAGGAACCCGATGCTGCGCTCCCATCGTCTCACCCTGCTGCTGGTTCTGCTCATCCTGGGGCTGGCCAGCGGCCTCCACCCATTCCGCACCCAGGCCCGTCCGGCGCTGGCCAGCCTCCACCTGACGCTGGGCAATCCCAGCAATGCGGTGCCCGACCCCGCGTTTCCCGCCAATTATCTCATCGACCGCGCCCAGAACGCCATGGCCTACCAGCGCGACGCCGGTATTCCGGCCTGGGTCAGCTGGCACCTGGAGGCCGCCGATATCGGCGGCGCTGGCCGTGGTAATTTTGCCGCCGACACGTCCCTCCCGGCGGGCTGGTATCAGGTTCAGCCAGGCGACTACACCAACTCCGGCTACGACCGTGGCCATATGACCCCGTCGGGCGACCGGACCAGCAGCCGGGAGGCCAACGACGAGACCTTTTTGATGACGAACATCATCCCACAGGCGCCCGACAACAACCAGGGACCGTGGGCCAGCCTCGAAAACGCCTCACGCGCCATGCTGAGCAGCGGCAGCAACGAGCTGTACATTATTAGCGGTGGGTTTGGGAGCGCGGGCACGCTGGCGGGCGGCAAAATCCAAATCCCGGCGGTGACCTGGAAGGTGATTGTGGTGCTGCCGGTCGGCGACACCGATGCCAGTCGGGTTACCACCAGCACCCGCGTGATTGGCATCTGGATGCCCAACGTCCAGGGCATTCGCAGCAC
>DAOTUS010000608.1:0-1859 GCA_034437415.1 Herpetosiphonaceae bacterium | reverse complement strand
CCTGGACGGTGGCGGTGCGAGTGTCTAGATCGCGGGCGGTGGCCAGGGTCAGGGCGGCGGCCAGCGAGGGCACAAAGCCATTCAGCAGATCATAGACCGAGGGCAGGGTTTGCTGGGCGTGGTTGCGCTGCAGCTCAGCGGCGCTGGCGCCAGTGATTGGGCGGGCGCCGCCAACCAGCTCGTAGCCGAGAATGCCCAGCGCATAGACGGTGCTGCGCTCGTCAGGCGGGCCGCCCAGGGCTCGCTCGGGGGCGCGATAGAAGGCGGTCTCCTCCCGCAGCTGGTTGGCGTTGATCCACCACGGCTCAATAATCACCGCCCGGCCAGTCTCGGTCAAAATAATCGTCTGCGAGGAGATCGGCGGGGTTGGGGTCTGGGTGGCGATGGTGGTGGCCACGCCGCCCACAACCTGGCGCAGAATCTGAATGGCCTGCTCGAGGCGCAGCGGCAGCGCTTCCTGGAGGGGCCGCCCAATCGCCTCCTCGGTGATCATATACGGGCGGCCGGCGATATCGCCGCTGTCGTAGACCTCCAGCAGCGCCGGGTGGGTGCGGCGGGCCAGCCCCTGGGCCTCATCGGCAAAACGCTGGCGCAGCGGCGCGTTGTCCTGCAGGTCGGGCCGCAGCAGATGCACCAGCACTGTGCGCGCCAGGCGTTCATCGGTGGCCCGATAGACCATCGCAAGCCGATTATCACCCAATCGCGCCGTAATTCGGTAGCGATTGTGCAGAAGCGGCGGCGTAGATTGAGCGGGGGGATTTGTCATAGAGTTTAGGCTACGTGTAAAAAAATCAAAAAAAGCAACCTGCCAGCGTTCAACGAGGGAGAGCGGCAGCGCTCGGCTTACGGGCCAGCACCAGATCATACTGGCCGGGCTGCCACATCCTGGTCGCGATGGCCTCGGCGCCAAGCGCCTGTAGCGCGCGGGTCAGGCTGGCGGCGGTCCAGGCCTTGCCCGGCAGCCAGCGGGCGTGCTGCAGCGTCCAGGTGCTGATCATCAGGGTGCCGCCAGGGGCCAAAACCCGCCACATCTCCGCGATGGCCCGCCGTGGGCGCGGAAAATATTCCAGCGCCTCCAGGCAGGTCACCAGGCCAAAGGTTGACGCGGGCCACTGCCGCAGCCGATCGCCAGAGCCGACCTGCCACTCGATGCGCTCGGCCACCCCGGCCGCCGTCGCTTTCTGGCGGGCGATCGCCAGCATCGCCGGGGTGAGGTCAAGGCCAACGATTGCGCCGCTGTACCACGGCTCGGCGGCCAGCAGCAGCGGGACTCGACCGGTGCCAGTCCCAACATCCAGCGCGGGCGCCAGCGGCGTGTGCAGCAGCGCCATGCGCAGGGGCGGAACCAGTTCGGCCGCATCGCTGGCGGTGACTGGCTGACGCACCCGGTCGTAGATTGCGGCCCCGCGGCTGTAGATCCAGCGCACAGCCACCCGCCCAAAGTAGGTTCCCTCGCCCAGAATAATCGTTGCGTAGATCAGGGCTCCAGCCAGGCAGATTCCGACCAGCCACCATAGTATCATCATCGCGGCGATTATAGCACAGTGCAATCATCGCTGCCGTGAGCGGCTGGATCTGCCGATTTTTAGGCCGAAGTTCTCATTCTGGTAGGGGCAGGCGGCCAGTGTGTCGGCGGGTTACGGCACATGCGCGTGCAGCGGTGGATCGCACAATTCCTGTCTCTACACAGCATAGTACTGGCTGTGCCGTAAAGTGGTTCGTAAAGTATAATTAGTACGCTAGTCAATACCCTCGCCAATTTCCCATTCATCACGTCAACGACGTGAGCGTCGTGTCACCGTGATAGCAATGGCTCGGCGAAATTAAAAGTCGATCTGGATTTTGCTGAGGCAATTTCA
>DAOTUS010000607.1:0-3726 GCA_034437415.1 Herpetosiphonaceae bacterium | reverse complement strand
GAGAATCATCTGGACTCGATCATCGACGAGCTGGTGCGGCTGGTGCGGATTGGGCGCTCGTATGGGATCTATTTCGTCATCACCGCCGACCAGACCCGCGACTACTCGTACCGGCTGCTCTCGCTGCTGGAGCAGCGGGTGGCCCTGCGCCTGCCCGAGCTGTATGACTACAGCGAGTTCCTTGGCTCGCGGGTGACGATGCAAATTCCGGCGACCGTGCCTGGGCGCGCGCTGATCAACCACCCTGACTACGCGATTCTAGACAGCCAGATCGCGCTGCCGACCCTTGATCCGCCCGACCCGGAGAGCCTGGACGATGACAGCGTTGAGCAGGCCAGCATTATGGACAGCGAGCTGAACACCGATCTTAAAGAGCAGGTCGCCAGCATGCGTGCGCAGTGGCTGAGCCAGCCACTGCGCACGGTGGCCCAGCCGATTGAGCTGCTGCCAGATCAGCTGAGCATGGCGACGCTCGACCCGAGCTTGTTCGAGCGCCAGCCGCTGGGCGCCAGCCTGCTGGTGCCGATTGGCAAAGAGGAGATGACGCTGAATGTGGTGTCGCTGCCGCTCTCGCCGCAAACGCCCCACGTGCTGCTGCTTGGCGGACGGCGCAGCGGCAAGACCACCACCATGCGCACGCTGGCGCTGGCCCTGGCCCACCGCTACAGCCCCGAAGAGCTCAAGTTCGTCTTTATCGAGGTCAATCGCCGCAACCTGCGCCCGCTGGAGGCGCTGCCGCACACGGCCAGGTATGCCAACAACGAGGCCACCATCAAAGAGCTGGTTCCGTTCTTGCAGCAGTGGAACGCGGCCAACAGCGAGCGGCTGGTGATCTTTCTTGATGACTTTAATCTTGGGCGCGACGCGCTGAGCGATCAGTTCAGCAGCTCGTACAGCGAGCCAAACAACCTCTTTGCCTTTCTTGGCGGCGCGGCAACCAACGGGGCCGACCGGGGCATCCATCTCGTGGTCAGCACGTATATGCAGTACTCCGAGAACAGCGGGGTGATCAAAACCCTGGAGGACAGCCTCAACGGGCTGATTCTGGCGCCGAGCAAGTACGACAGCACCAAGCTGATGGGCGTCAACCTGCCGCTCAAGCGCGACTCCGAGCAGCCGACCGGGCGGGCGCTGATGGTTCAGTACGAGGGGAATAGCACCATTCAAACGGCGTACATCCCGGATATCCAGGTGCAAGAGTGGATCGATCGGGTGCCGCAGGCGGCCCCAGCCCTTGACGTGTCGGCTTAGTTTAGGAACGGATTATGACACCTGCAACCGCCTATATTACGGTGACGCTGCACTGGCGCGAGCATGGCCAGGAACGAACCCAGGATATCGAGTGTCTCGATCTGGCCCCCGAGGAGCTGGTGCCAACCCTGGTGCCACTGCTGCAGCTGCCGACGACGAACGACTATGGCCAGCCGCTGGCCTACGAGCTGCGGCTTGGCTCCGAGCAGCGCGCCCCGCTGCAGCCGACCGCGCTGCTGAGCGCCCAGGGCGTGCGGGTGGCCAGCCACATCTGGCTGATCGCCAACCAGGAGGAGCAGCGGCGCCAGCGCTGTCTGCTGGCCCTGCCCGACGGCAGCGAGGTGGTGATCTGCAACGAGGCCCAGACGATCACCCGCAAATGGCTGCTGGATGTGATCCAGCTGCGCAGCGAGGAGGCCTATGCGCGCGAGAAGGAGCGCCTGGCCCAGCGCGCCTCACGCTTCCTGACCGTCTCGAACACCGACCACTGCGTGATTGTGTTCGACCAGAACAGCTGGAAGGTCCGCTGTGTCCGCGAAGGCGTCCGGGTCAAGCTCAACGATCGGGTGGTGCCCCAGAATGCGCTGGTGGCGCTCAATCACCGCGATCAGCTCAGGCTGGGCGATCTTACGCTGGTGGTTTCGCTGATCTAGCGGTATGTGAAATTAGCGCTTTCCAACGCGCTAAATCTACTCAATTGAGGAGGCCCGATTTTAGAACGGGCGAGGGATTAGGAGGAATTATGCCAACTGCTTCTGCAAAACCTGGGGCGCTGCTCCACTACGCCGATCTGGAAACCCAGTCCAGCGCGGCACTCATGCCCCAGGCCGACCACGTTTCCACGGCGCTCAGCCAGTTTCTGGCCACATGCACCGAGTTCAGGGTGGCCAGCGTCAGCCTCGATCTGGTCGATCAGCTGCGCGTCCACTCCGCCAACACCTACAGTCTTGGCGACTGGGTTGGCCTGGTCGGGCTGGATTTCCTGGAGGCGGATAGCCGCAACGGCTACCGCCCGCCGGGCTTCATCGGCCCGGTCGCCTACGGCACAACCTCGGCGTATCCGGCCCGATCCATCGGGCCATTCGCGGTGCCCGGCCCCGGTGCGCCCGCCGCGCCAGACTTTATCGACGGCACCTACGATCCATTCTCGCCGTGGGCCACCGCGCCATTTGCGGCGGGCGCCGCGGTGCTTGGCCCCGGCCCGGTGCCAATCTTCGGCCCCGGCGGGCGGATTCCGGCCGGCTACACCAATCCCGGCAGCCGGCTGTGGCTGTATATTGGCGGCTCCGGCCCCGACACGCTGTTCTCGGTGCATCCCCACGCTGGCTGGACGCGGGCGCCATACAAGCTGCCCAAGCCGAACCTGCGCTTTGACTACGGCCCCATCAATACTGATAGCGGTACCGCCTATTTATTGAATGGGAAAAAAGTACCAGTTCCACCTAACCCCCAGATTTTCCACTGGAACAATAAAGGAGGAATGGGTCAAATCAACCAGCCGCTCTGGAGAACTTGGGGAGGCTACGTAACACACGACCACCAGTTGATGGGCAATGGGATGCCGCGCAGCAATGTCGCGGGGCCGATCTCCGGCGGTACCTTCATTAAAGGGGCAACGCGAACGTTGTTTTGGACTGGTGCCGCGATTGACACCTACAATATTGCGACCGCCGAGGACAAACCGCGCGAAGTGGTCAAAACCGCCGCTGGCTGGGGCGGCGCGTGGGTCGGGGCCAAAGGCGGCGCCGCGATCGGCGCGGGGATCGGCTCGTTCTTCGGGCCGGGGCCGGGCACGGCGGTCGGCGGGTTCTTTGGTGGGTTAATCGGTGGAATCGGCGGCTACTGGGCTGGATCTAACCTCGGCGAACAAGGCTACGACGCGGTGACAAAGTAATGAATACAACCAACCTTGAACACTCCGACTATGTCTGGCTAATCTACCTCGAGAATCTTGGTTCGATGGTAAAAGTCACACTAACCTATGAGCGAATACTGCCGGATGGATCAAGTATCACATTTGATGCAGATCCCGCCATGATCCTTGATACCGCGACGGAGCAGGATGAGCAGATCGTGCTTGATGGATTTATGGCACTTGTGCCGCCCGATGCCTTGCTCAGCTGCGCAATGCGCACAACCCGCTGGATGCTGCTCTGGACCAAGCCGGATATCGAGCATATCTTTGCCGAATACGATCACGCCATCGTCAGACGTGAATTTGGCGATGGCCGCTTGTACAATGCCCAAGGTAATATTGACGCGCTGTTTATTGGCGGCGACCGAGCGGCCCACCAGACCAGCACCATCAAACACTGGGCCACAACCATCGAGAAGCAGGTGTTACCTATGTCAGGGCAGGAACAAATTCAGGCCTGGGACGCGGTTCTCGCCGTCTACCAGGCGGTGATCTACACTCAAACAACCGAAATCCATCTGCTGACGCGCAATACGGGCGACGCGCTGAATCAGGCCAGA
>DAOTUS010000606.1:0-7079 GCA_034437415.1 Herpetosiphonaceae bacterium | reverse complement strand
ACGTATTCGCGGGAGGGACGCCATATATGGCGTCCCTCCACCAATCGTTATCCACCAAGCGTCCATCTTCATCCAAAATCCTGCGCCTTTGCCGTGTAATCTAACATTGTCAAAGTAGGCATCTTCCGGCATGATGGATCCGTCTTCGTGCTGTGTTGGAGAATTCCATGCCCCTGCTCCGTGATTTTGCCATTGGGTCGTATTTTGCCACCGTCGATGATCCCCGGAAGGAGCGCACCCGCGACCATGCGTTGCTGGACATCATCGTGATTTCGCTGGCGGCGATCATCTGTGGGGCCGCTAGCTGGGTCGCGGTAGCCGAATTTGGCCGCCTCAAACAGGCGTGGCTCCACCCATTTCTCGATCTGCCCAACGGGATTCCGTCCCACGACACCTTTGGCCGGGTGTTTGCCCGGATTGACCCGGCCCAATTTCAGCACCGCTTCGTGACCTGGGTGCAGGCCATCCAGGAGATTCATGGCGACGTGATTGCGATCGATGGCAAAACCCATCACCGCTCCCACGATCAGGCGAACGGCACCGCCGCCTTGCATCTGGTAAGGCACCCAGAGGGTACCCGGGGCCAGCGCGAACCGTCTGGTACTCGGTCAGGTCGCCGTGGACAGCACATCCAACGAAATCACGGCCATTCCCATGCTCTTGGATCTGCTCGATCTGCGCGATTGCACGGTCACGATCGATGCCATGGGCGGTCAAACCGCGGTGGCGCCTATCTGCTCGCCTTGAAAGGCAACCAACCGCAGCTGCATGCGGATGTGGTCGCCCTGTTTGCCGACGCCCGATCCGCGCTCCAGCCCGCCTATGGCATGACCCACGCCACAAGCATCGACAAAGGCCATGGACGGCTGGAACAGCGGCAGGCGTGTGTGATCAGTGATCCGCGCGTAATCGCCTATCGCAACGATCAGGATCGCTGGACCGGCTTGCGGAGTGTGGTCGTTATTGAGCGCGAACGGACCCTGAACGATGTCACCACGACCGAACAACGCTCCTATCTGGCCAGTCAGGTGCTTGATCCCGTAACTGCCAATCACCATGTTCGCGCCCATTGGGGGATTGAAAAGAGCGTCCACTGGGTTTTGGATGTGACGTTTAATGAAGATGCCAGCCGGATCCGCACCGACCATGCACCGCAGAATATGGCCGTGTTGCGCCATATCACGCTCAATCTGCTGCGCCAAGCGCCGAGTCGCGGCAGTCTCAAGACCAAACGCTTTCGCTGCGCCCTCAGTGAAGAGTACTTGGCGCAGGTCCTTGGGATTTAGATGCGATTGCCCTGTACCTCATGCTCACCGTGGTTGATTCTTTGATCCAGCCGCCTCAGACGCTCAGGCGCTGGAGCGCTGGGCTTTTATTGCTTCTATGACAAAAAAAACCAGCCTGATTGGCTTATATCCCGACCTCAATCGCCTGCGGTTTGGCAGCATTCTGCACGCGCTGCTCTCCGACCACTCGCCGCGCCACGAGCAGCATCTGGCCATACTAGAGCGTGTCGTTCACGAGGCCGCCGAGCGCGAGTGGCTGGACCAGGAGAGCTGGGGGCGGCTGCGGGCGGGCGACGACGCGGTGGTGCTGTCGATCCTCGACGAGCTGCAGATCGCCCAGACCCTCGATCGGGCCGGCTATCGCCTGCACTTTAACCCGCCCGGCGACGGCAACCACGTCGGCGAGCTGCTGATCGAGCGCGACGACCAGCGCTTCTTCGTCGAGGTCAAGTCGCTGCTGCCGGCCGAGTCGATTGTGCTGGCCCAGACCACGCTGGCGCGGCTGCACGCGCTGACGGAGCTGATCCCAATAGCCGCCCGGCTGGTCATCGAGATCGACCATCACCCCAACAGCGGCATCAGCTACAAGGAGGTGCGGCGCTACCTGCAGGTTGCCGCCAGCCAGATGCTGAGCGGCGGCCCGGCCCCGGCGGCCTACACCCACACCTCCGGCCTGTACCTGCGGGCGGTCGCCTGCGCACCCGACCTGGCGGCGAGCCATCTCCAGCTGGTGCTCAACCAGGAGGAGTGGCCCGAGCAGCTGGCCACGGTGCGGCGGCTCTGGCGCGAGCGGCTCTGGCGGGCGCTGCGCGGCGGCTACAGCCAGCTGCCCCACAACGGGCCGGCCCCGCTGATCCTGGTCGTCGACCACACCCAGCCAGCCCCGGACACCCAGCACTGGCTCCCGCCGCTGCTGGATATGCTGCGGATGGGATCGCACCGCCATCTCAGCGCGGTCGGGCGGATCCTGCTCGACGATCTGCGCACCAGCACGCTGATTCAGCCGACTCTGTTTCTCAACCCCTACGCCGTGATGCCGATCGCCGAGCGCCCGCTGTTCAGCGCCGACGAGCGCCGCGTGTGTGTCCTGCCGCTCGATCGCGAGCCGGACGGGGTATAATTGGTCCGGATTGAGCGGAAGCGTGGGATCACTCCCAGCGGATTTGCGTAGCTCTGGCCTGCGGCCGGACTAGATTAAGGATGTATGTATGCCACGGATAACCAAGGTCTATACCCGCACCGGCGACGATGGCACGACCGGGCTTGGCGGCGGGCAACGGGTGCCCAAGGATTCGCTGCGGGTGGCGGCGTTTGGCACCGTCGACGAGCTGAACTCCCACATCGGGGTGGCGGTGGCGCTGGGGCTGGTCGAGCGGCTGATCGTCGCGCTGATGCCAATCCAGAACGAGCTGTTTCACGTCGGCTCCGACCTGTGCATTCTGGAGGAGGACAAGCAGAAATTCGCCGTCCCCCAGATCGGCGAGCGCCACGTGGTGGCCCTGGAGCAGCTGATGGACGAGCTGTCGGCCCAGATCGCCCCGCTGGAGAATTTTGTGCTGCCCGGCGGCGCCCCCGGCGCGGCCCAGCTCCACGTCGCCCGCACGGTCTGCCGCCGGGCCGAGCGCGAGGCGATTGCCCTGAGCCGCACGGAGCCAATCGGCGCGTTCGTGATCAGGTATCTCAATCGGCTGTCGGATGCGCTGTTTGTGATGGCGCGCTACGAGAACCATGTCCGCGAGATCCCGGATGTGCTGTGGGATAGCCGGGCGTAGGAGCAATTCCGTTTTTTTGATCCACGAAGGGCACGAAGACCACGAAGGATCATAATTCGTGCCCTTCGTGATCTTCGTGTCCTTCGTGGATAATTAAACAAGCCTTCGGGTTAGCCAAAAACGCGGGCGCACCATCTGTTTGGTGCCGCCCGCGTTTTGGTTTTAGGGCGACGTGGGGATTTCTGGCTCGGCGGGGTCGCGGCGCAGGCGGATGAGGGTGGCGGCGTCCCAGGTTTTGCCCTGGCTGACCCGCTGGAGCCGCCCGGATTTTTGGAGCGCCTGGCAGGCGGATTGGAGGTGCGCGGTGGTCAGCTGGCCGAACCAGCCGCCGCGCAGCAGCTGATCGAACAGGTCGGCGTAGCTCCACAGGCGCGGCTGGGTCGCGGCGATCACGCTCAGGCTTTCGACAATCGCGGCGACCCTGGCCTCACGCAGGGCGCGGGCGCTCGGTGGGGCGGCATCAAACAGGCTGATCTGCCTGGCCCGCCCGGCGGTCTGCTGGCTCAGATAGGCCTCGGGGTCCTCGGCGCGCCGGCCCTCGACCTGATACAGCACCGCGTTGAGCGCCGCGCCCGCCGCTCGATCCGGCGTGGCAAACACCAGATAGTACTCCAGCGCGCCCCAGTTGGTGTGGACCGGGCAGGTCGCCGCCCACTTGAAGCGCCCGCCGCGCAGCTCGATCAGCAGCTGGACATACAGGTCGCGCAGCTGGAGGTCGCGCTCGTCCACAGCGCTGGCGCCCTCGACCACGGTGCGCCAGGAGCGCGAGCCGAACAGCGTGTCGAGCGCGACCTCGCTCGGCCGCACGGTCACCGGATCGGCGCGGGCCGCCAGCAGGTCGGCGATCGCCCGCCGATCGTAGCGTACCAGCACCTCGGTTTTGGCCAGCCGCCGGGCCAGATGCTCAAGGCCGCCAGCAATCGGCTGCGGCGCAGCGGAGTCGAGCAGCACCAGCGCGGCCCCGCCGCCCAGCTGTCTGAGCGCCGCTGGCTGGAGGTCCGCCCACGCGCCGGGCCAGACCAGCGCCTGGTCGCCGAGGGACGCCAGGGCCGCCTGCAGCTGGGCGGCCTGGGCGAGATCTGGCTCGACCAGCAGGCAGCGAACGGCGCGGCCTAAGCGCTGGGCCAGATTGGCGGCGTGCTCGGCGACCTGGATCGGCGCGCCCGGCACCTGCCAGCGCCCGGCGCCGTAGTGGGCCGCGCCAGCCTGGCCGTCGACCAGCCAGACCGGGGTGCTGGGCGAGAGCGTGGCGCAGAACGGCTCGGCATATTCGGCCATGATCTGCGCCTTGCGCTCCGACCAGGCCTGCTGGCGATCAACCGTTACCACACGATCAAACCCTCCAATACGAGCGAACGGGGAAGTGTGAGCTGCATTGTCTTTCCTGCTCGCCAACACCAAACTGGACACATAATACCATTCAGCCATAGGAATGCTGCAGTGTGACCCCTCACCCCCAACCCCGCTCCGGGGTGCCCTCTGGGCCACGGGCGAGGGGAGCCACCATTGGTGGCGTATGGAAGCGCGATTATGCGTCATATTCAATGCTGAATGGTATAATAGATTAAAAAAGTATATGATACGGATTCTGCTCATCTAGCTGATTGATCTCCAGCGGAGTCAGCAGGGTCAAATTGTGGGCGGCAAAACATTGACGGTCCTGTAACGCCAAAATCCTAGCACATTCCCCACTAACACATATGTTCTGGATAAAGATATGCTATCGCAATGGAGAGGGGACGGGTACCCGCGTGCGGGTGGTGGAGGCGAATCACAAGATACCAATGATCGATGAGAGAACCCAGCGCCGCAGCTCCACCCAAAAGCCACCGCCGGCCCAGCCGCCCAGCAAGCGAACGGCCCCTTAGCGGATGGTACCTTGAACGGCTGAAAAGCAAAAAAACACCTACCAGGTACTATGCCGCTTGCATACCATCCGCAATCATGGAAACAATCAGCAGCGTGTATAATATACAGATATCTGCAACCATTCATCTACGCTCTCTACCCCGTCGCTGGACGGAATAAACAAGGCAACGCCCTATGCGTCAAAATCTTCGCACTCGACTTGTAACCCTGATCGTGGTTGGGATTGTGCTGGTTAGCCTGGCCAACCTGCTTGGCAGCGCCTGGGGTCTCATGCGGGTTCGCAATCGGGCGATCAGCGATAGCGAGCGGGCGCTGGAGCAGCAGGCCAACACCTATCTGCTGGAGCTGGCCGCCAGCCGCGCCGCCCTGACCAACCAGGCGCTGGCCTCGGCGCAGCAGATTGCGATCACGGTTGGGCAGACCGCCACCGTCCCGCCCCCCGATGCCCTGGCGGAGCTGGTGCCGCTGGTCACCGCCGACGATGGGCGCCGCTACCAGCAGCGCCTGACCACGGCGATTCTCCCGCGCTCGCCGGAGATCTCGGCCTTGAACGAGCTGAGCTTTAGCGCCCCGCTCGACCAGGTGTTCCCCTCGATTGCCCGGCTGTCGCCGGATATCCTGCGCATCTCCTATATGACCAACGATGGGCTGCTGCGGACGTTTCCGCCAGTCACCCCGGCGAACGTGCCCGCCGACTGGAAGCTGCAGACCGATAGCGCCTTTCTGGTCGGCCAGACCATGAGCACCACCGCGCCAAGCCTGCTCTGGATGGATGTGCACCAGGTGTTTGCTGGCACCGAGCCGGTTATCTCGGCGGTGCAGTCGGTGTTTCGCGAGGGCAGCTTTGTCGGGATTGTGGTGGTTGATGTCAGCATCGATCGCCTGACCAACTCGCTGGGCCAGATTCAGGTCGGCCAGAACGGCTTCCCGGTCGTGCTCAACCAGACCGGCAACCTGATCGCCAGCACCGAGGCGGGCCAGCGCACCTTGCTCGGCCGGGTGATCGCGTCGCAGGAAGAGCAGCGCGCCATCGATCTGGTCTCGATCAACCCTGGGCTGGCCCCGTTCCTCCAGGAGCTGACCGCCGAGCGGGCCACCATAACCCAGGTTGAGATCCAGGGCCAGCGCTATCTGATGGCGGCGGCGCCAATTGCGGAGATTAACTGGGACCTGGTGCTGGTCTATCCGTTTGATGAGATCACCGCCTCGACCCAGGACACAACCAGGCGCATTAGCGGGATCGCAGGCCAGACCCAGCTGCTGAATCTGCTGGTGATCGTGCTGCTGGCGACGGTGATCGGCTTTGGCCTGCGCTATCTGCTGCGCCGCCAGCTGGTCAACCCGCTGGCCGCCCTGATCGAGGCCACCGAGTCGGTGGCGGCCGGCAATCTCCAGACGATTGACATGAAATACAACGATGAGATGGGCCAGCTGGCCAGCTCGTTCAACACCATGACCACCGCCCTGAGCGATACCCGCGCCGAGATTCTGGCCACCAACCAGCGCCTGGAGCAGGCGGTGCAGGAGCGCACGGCCGAGCTGCAGACGGCGATGCGCGAGACCGCCAGCGCCCTGACCACGCAGCAGGATCTGGTCCAGACCCTCAACCGGGTCTCCAGCCCAATCATTCCGGTAATCCCCGGCGTGCTGGCCATGCCGCTGATCGGCCAGCTCACCGCCGAGCGGGCCAAATTTGCCACCCAGGAGCTGCTGCAGCGGATTGAGAAAAGCCGCGTCGACCTGGTTCTGCTCGATCTGACCGGGGTGCCGGTGCTGGAGCCAAGCGCGGCCCAGGCGCTGCGCCACACCGTGACCGCCAGCTATCTGCTGGGCGCCCGCACGATGCTGGTCGGGATTACGCCCGAGGTGGCCCAGATGCTGGTGGCCCTCGACCTGGACATGCACACAATCGACACCGCCGCCGATCTCCAGTCGGCGATCGCCCAGGTGCTGCGCAGCCGGATGCGCAAGGCCGGCCCACTGGGCTAGCCAACCGATTTGTTATGAGTTAGAGCTAGAATTATTAATTATATTTCAATACCCTCGCCAATTTGCCATTCATCACCTCAACGCCTTGAGCGTCGTGTCACCGTGATAGCAATGGCTCGGCGAAATTAAAAGTCGATCTGGGTTTTGCTGAGACAATTTCAAT
>DAOTUS010000605.1:0-3614 GCA_034437415.1 Herpetosiphonaceae bacterium | reverse complement strand
TGGCGGCTAGCCTCAACAAGCCCGAGACCAAGGCCGGCGTGGTCGAGGGCGTAATCCTGGGGCTGATCACGCTGGTGGTCGGCGGACTGCTGGGCGAGTGGTGGCGGGTCGAGGATCGGCTGGCGACGCTGGGCGACTGGCTCAAGGGCAAGTTTCGCGGCGGCGGGCGCTTCACCGAGGGCTTCGTGGCCGCCTCGCTGCTCTTCTGCATCGGGCCGATGACGCTGATCGGCAGCCTCAACAATGGCCTGATCGGCGACGACAAGCTGCTGGTGATCAAGGCGGCCCTCGATGGGCTGGCGGCGATTGCGCTGGCCAGCAGCTTTGGCAGCGGCGTGGGCTTCTCGGTGCTGATTATCGCGGTGTACCAGGGCGGCGTGTCGCTGGCGGCGGGCAGCCTAGCCAGCGCCCTGCCCAACCCGGCGACCGATCCGCGGGTGCTGCTGGTGACCGGCATCGGCGGCCTGATGGTGCTCGGCGTCGGCATCAACCTGCTCGATCTGACGAAGGTCAAAGTGGCCTCGTTTCTGCCCGCGCTGCTGCTGGCGCCGCTGGTCTGGTGGCTGGTGAGCCTGATCGCCTAAGATTAAGCAGACTCAGCCGACAACGTAGTACAATTGGCATCAGCCTGTACCCTTCACGCTATTTTGAGGGTTTGAACCATGCAGCAGAAAACCATCGGCGTTCTGATAACGTTTCTGGGCGGCTACTACTTCCGCGACCTGATCGCCGGGGTTGAGCGCGTGGCGCGGGCGCGCGGCTATCAGATGCTGATCTATCGTGGCACGCCGACCGATATCATCGAGAGCGGGCTGCTGCTTGACCAGGTCAGCGGCTGGATTAGCGTGATCGAAACCGCCGACCTCGAGCGGCTGCGCCAGCGCGGCACCCCGGTCGTCATGGCCAGCAACTATGATCCGGCGCTGGAATGCCCAACGGTGCTGACCGATAGCTACGGCGGCGAGTACGCGGCCGTCACCCATCTGATCGAGCACGGCCATACCCGGATTGCCTACATTGGCTTTCGCGGCCACGAGGATATGCGCCAGCGCTATGCCGCCTACGAGCAGGCCCTGATCGACCACGGTATCACGCCCGACCAGCAGCTGGTGGTCGACCTGCCCGGCTACGAGATCTACCACGGCGATGTTGGGTTTCAGGAGCTGGTGCGGCGCGATGTGGCCTTTACGGCGGTTGCGGCGGGCAACGATCTCAACGCGCTCGGCGTGCTCCACGCGGCCCAGCGGGCGGGCTATCGCATCCCCGAGGATCTGGCGCTGCTGGGCTTTGATGATATTAATGATGCCCAGTACACCAGCCCGCCGCTCACCACCGTGCGCCAGCTGGTCGATCCGCTTGGGCAGCTGGTGGCGACCCTGCTGATCGACCAGATCGAGGGCCTTCCGGTGGCGGCGGATCGCCAGTCCATGCCGACCGCGCTGGTGCGGCGCCGCTCGTGTGGCTGCGACCTCGTCCGCCAGTTCACGCTGAGCGCCCCCGATGCTGCGCTCGACCCCGCCGAGCAGATTCGCCAGCTCGAGCGCCAGCTGGTCGGGATCACCCTGCTCTCGGAGAGCGGCGATCCCGACCAGGCCCCCGCGCCGCTGCGGCTGGCGGTGCAGACGCTGGCCAGCGGGCTGCACGACGCAGTCTCGGTCGGCGCCGGGGCAGCCTCCGCCGAGTTGAACCGCGCCTGGCAGGCGATCTGCGCGGTGATCTTCGACCTGGAGGCGATGAGCACGATTGTGACGGCGCTTGATGAGACTGGCGCGGCGCTGCTCAACCAGCGCGATGCCGCGCCGACGGTACGCAAAGGCTTTCAGTCCTACATGAAACGGGTGCGGGTGGAACTGCTGCGCGCCCAGATTGCCGTCCAGCGGGCGGTCAACACCCGGCTGGAGGAGCAGGTCGCCAGCAACTATCAGGTCAGCACAACCTTGCTCGACAACGACAGCGCCAACGACCGCGATCTCGCCTGGCTGCGCCACACGCCGGTCAGCCACGGCTTTCTGGGCCTATGGGATGGGCCGAATTCTGGCCCGGCCACCGCGATCGGGCTGGCCAGCGTGTACAATCCCACCCCAGCTCAGACAAAGCTGCTTGGCCAGCGCTACCCCGCCGCCCAGTTCCCTCCGCCAGAGCTGATCGCGCCCGCCGATCCGAGCGCCAGCGCCAGCATCAATGTGCTGTTCCCGATCGCCTCGGCCAACCGGGTCTGGGGCGTGATGGGGCTGGCCTGCAGCCTGCACAGCTGGATGTTCGCCGACCAGAAGAATATCGAGGTCTGGGCCAATCTGCTCGGCACCGCCTTCGAGCGCAGCGAGATGATCGGCTCGCTGCTGGCCCAGCAGGAGACGCTGCGCCACTCCTACGAGCGCGAGCACACCCTGGCGGCGACGGTGCGCGAGCTAGGCTCGCCGATTATCCCGCTGCTCCCAGGTGTGCTGATGGTCCCGCTGATCGGCGCAATCGACAGCGACCGCGCCCGGCTGCTGATGGACACCGTGCTCCACAGCATCGAGCACCAGCAGGTGCGCGAGGTGCTGCTCGACGTCACCGGGGTCTCGGTGATCGACACCCAAGTCGCGGCGGGGATCATCCAGATGGCCCAGGCGGCGCTGCTGCTGGGCGCCGCGGTCACGCTGGTCGGGATCCGCCCGGAGATCGCCGAGACGATCGTGAGTTTGGGGATTGGCCTGGGTAAAATCCATACCAAGGCCTCGCTGGCGGCGGCGCTGCAGGATTTGATTTAGTGGCTAGTAGCGGGTGGGTACGGAGACCCACCCGTACAGCCGGTTCGATTCATAAATCCGCTGGCTGATCCTGTCGAAGCCTAAATATTTGGCTTCGACAGGATCAGCCAGCGGGAATAGACTCAGTCAACCAAGCAGCCCCCGCATCCATCGTATTTGGATGCGGGGGCTGCTGCGTTTGGGCTGGGTTTTCTCAGCTACGTTTCCGTGGCGCGGTACTGGAGGATGCGCTGGTACTGCCAGCTGCGCTCGGCGGCCTCGGCCTGGCGGTAGCGCTCAACGGTCGCGGCCTCAAGTAGATGTTCTTTCTTCTCCCAGATAGTGTCTATTGATTCTCCGCCAACTACCGCGATGATCACGGCCCAAATTACGTTTTCGACCGCGTACGCGACCGCCTCATCAATATCAGCAAGGCAGCACGCCGCGGCGGTGTCGGCCACCATCGGGGCGGCATCCTCAATGGAATTCTCATCGCTGGCCGCAGACCTGACCGCCGCTTCGGCTGCTCCCCCTGCCGCCGCCAGCTCCGCCTGGGACGCCCGGCCCTGGGCAAATGCGCGGGCGACCTGAATGGCGTTGCGGGGCCGCCGGTCGTCGGGAAAGCAGCGAGTAAAGACTGGCAGCACACGCTCGGCGCAGTCGCAGGCAAACAGCCGTCGCCGCTCCGGGCCAAGCTCGGGCAGAATGGTGCGCAGCTCAGCCGAACCCAGATTCATGAAAATCCCCTCTCCCCCAGCCCCTCTCCTTTCAAGGGTAGGTATCGCGTGGCTCAGGCCAGGGAGCCGGGATGAATCGGCCACGCGGCAGGGGTTCTTGGCGCAGGAGGGCGACCAAAATCCGCAGCACGCCCCGCCGAAAACA
>DAOTUS010000604.1:0-1849 GCA_034437415.1 Herpetosiphonaceae bacterium | reverse complement strand
CCGCCCAGCGCACCGCCGGCACCGCCCGCACGGCCCGCCGCGAGGCCGAGGCGCACGTCGCCAGCGCCCGCCGCGAGGTCGATACCCTCCACAGCCGCCTCGAAGCGCTGCGCCGCACGGCCCAGTCGGGCGCCGGAATGTTCGGCGGGGTCAAGGCCGCGCTGCAGTGGGCCGAGCGCTCCGGCCACGAGTTTTCGCTGGTGTCGAGCATCATCGAGGTGCCCGCCGAGCTGGCGCTCGCGATTGCGGGTTTCCGAGAGCGTGCTGGCGGCCGCGAAGGCCCGCTCACGGGCGGCCTCCAGCGCCTGCTCGGCGGCGCGGCGGGTCTCCAGCGCCAGCCCTTCCTCGGCCTCAATCGTCTGGAGATGATCGCGGGCGGCGGCCAGCTCTGCGCGGGCTGCGCCCCCGCGGGCGCTGCTTTCAACGTGCAGGCGGGCGGCGGTCTCGCGCTCAGCGGCCAGGGCGGCGACCTGCTCGGCGGCCTCACTGGCCCGCCGCTCCAGCGCCGCCTGACGCTCGTGCAGCACGGCCCACTCGCGCTCGGTGCCCTCCAGGGCGCGCTCGCTCTGCGCCAGGGTCGTGGTGTGAACCTCCAGCTCGGCGCGGGCCTGATCGCGCTCGGCGCGGGCGCTGGCCAGCTCGGCGACCACCGCCTGCTGGGAATCCTGGGCCGCCGCCACCGCCGCCGTGCGCTCGACCAGCGTCGTCTGGGCCAGGCTGAGCGCCGCCTGGGCGACATGCCACTGGCGGCGATACTGGCTGACCAGCGCCGAGCGCAGGGCGACCTCAACCTCCTGCACCTGCTCGGCCTCGCGGGCCTGGCGCTTGAGCGCGCGCAGACGTGGCTCGATATCGGCCAGCAGATCCAGAATCCGGCTGAGGTTCTCCTCGGTCTGGCGCAGGCGCCGCTCGGACTCGGCCCGCTTGGTCACCGACAGGCTGATCGCGGCGGCATCCTCGAAGAGCCCGCGGCGCTCCTCGGGCCGCAGGGTCAGCGCCGCGTCGACCAGACCTTGATTGACCAGGGTGTAGCTCTGGGCCAGCGGGGAGGTGGCCTCCTGAAGATCTTTCAGGCGGACACGGCTTTTGTTCAGATAGTACTCGTTCTCGCCCGAGCGGTGCGAGCGCCGCATAATCGTGACTTCGTTGAAATCCAGCGGCAGGGTGCGGTCGGTGTTGTCGATCGTCAGGGCGACCTCGGCCATGCCCTGGGCGGCGCGCTTGCCACCGCCGCTGTAGATCAGATCGTCGGTGCGGCGGCAGCGCAGGGCCGAGAAGCTCTGCTCGCCCAGCACCCAGCGGATCGCATCGGCAAAGTTGGATTTGCCCGAGCCATTTGGGCCAACGATCGCGGTGATCCCAGTCGGAAACTCGATCACGGTGCGGTTGGCAAAGGTTTTGAAGCCTTGAATTTCTAAGCGTTTAAGATACATAGCATCCAGAATGAACACACGCGCCGCACAGTCGTGGCGCTATCGAGCACGGAATTAATCGGATCAGGGCGCAGATCAAACCATTGCTCTGCGCCCTGATGTGCTGATTTAACTCTGAGCATTATATCACGCTGCGCTGGCCAACTATGTCGCTGGCCTGAGCGACGAAAGCGCTCTATGCCTCCAGCTCGGCGGCAGCGGCGGCATCCAGCAGCCAGCGGGCCGCCTGCACCCGCGCCGCCGGGTACTCGGCGACGTTGCCAGTCGCCTGGACAATCTCGCGGACCACGGCGGCTTTATCGGCGCCAGCGACCAGAAAGATCTTAGCGCAGGCGGCATTGATCGTCGGCAGCGTCAGCGAGATGCGATACTGGCTCATTGTGGCGACCCAGGTCTCGGCGACCAGCGACTCGTGG
>DAOTUS010000603.1:0-4226 GCA_034437415.1 Herpetosiphonaceae bacterium | reverse complement strand
CCTCAATAACCTGGCGGGTGATCGCGGCGGCCGCATCGGCATCGCTGGACTGCGCGGCAGCGTGCAGCGCGGCATAAAAGCGGCCTGATGCGGCGCGGGTGGCGGCCGAGGCAAAGTACTGGCGGGCCATCTGCTCGTAGAATCCGGCGAAGCCATTCAGAATCAAGGTATAGATCGGGTTGCTGGCGGCGATGGTCAGCGTTCGATGCAGGCCCCAGTCGAAGGCCGCGAAAGCCTCGGCGGTGTCGGGCAGCGCCGTCCAGCCGCCCAGATAGCCCAGCACCGCCGCCGGGTTGTGCCGCACCGCCGCCCGCGCATACGACGGCGCCAGATCAAGCCGCACCGCCAGCAGGTTGGGGATAAAGTCGGCCGGCAGCTGGCTCTGGTGGCGCACCAGCACGCTCAGCACGTTCAGGCCGCCGTCGCGCCAGAAATCGTTGACCTGGGTGGATTTGCCCTGGCGGATCATCAGCCAGCCGTCGCGGCTCAGGCGCTGGAGCGCCTCGCGCACGGTTGGGCGGGTGACACCTAGCTGGCTGGCCAGCTCGCGCTCGGCGGGCAGCGGCGTCCCCGGCGGATAGGTGCCGTCGAGCATGGCGGTGACCAGCGCATCTTCGGCGTACTCGGCTGGTTTTTGGGGGGCGGTGTGTTCGTTCATATCGCCTACTGGTAAGTGGTCTGACCAGTTGGATTATAGAGGATGGGATTTATTTCGTCAAGCGCTGATTTCAACAGGATCAGCCGGCCGATGGAGAGGCAGCGGCGGGGTCAAGGGAATCACCAGAATAGTTTAATTATTTATACAATTTATTGTTGACATTGTTAATCAAGTATGTTATATATACTGACACAAATAAATATAAACCTTTCATCAAGAGGAGCAGAGGGAACGGCCCTGTGAAGCTCCAGCAACCAAACAGCGTGTTATGGTGCTAATTCCGACAGTGATTGTCTGAAAGATGAGAGCCTGCAGCATCTCTCTTTGACATGCCCGGCCCTCATCTTTGTGTAGATGAGGGCTTTCTGTATGTCCATCCACTTGTCCGCCTCCACCGACTTTGCCTCCCTGAACGCCGTGCTTGAGCCAAGCTCTCCGGCTGAGATCATTCGCTGGGCCGCCGCCACGTATGCGCCAAAGCTAGCCCTGACCTGCTCGTTTGGCGGCGCCTCTGGGATGGTTCTGCTGGATATTATGCTGCAGGTCGATCGGGATATTCCGGTGCTGGTGCTGGATACCGACGTGCTCTTCGATGAGACCTACAGCCTAATCGACACGGTCGAGCGCCACTACGGCATTGCGGTGCAGCGGATTCGCCCGACGGTCTCGCTCGACCAGCAGGCGTCCCAGCACGGCCCCGACCTGTATGCCAGCGACCCC
Organism: Herpetosiphonaceae bacterium; assembly: GCA_034437415.1. Classification (GTDB taxonomy): domain Bacteria; phylum Chloroflexota; class Chloroflexia; order Chloroflexales; family Herpetosiphonaceae; genus JACCRK01. The sequence continues at coordinate 2,848 of DAOTUS010000603.1, read as the reverse complement.
GATCGCTGCTGCGCGATTCGCAAGGTCGAGCCGCTCGCCCGTGCGCTCAAGCCCTACGCCGGCTGGATGACCGCCCTGCGCCGCGATCAGAGCAGCACCCGCGCGAACACGCCGATTGTCGCCTGGAACGCTAAACATAGCCTGGTCAAAATCTGCCCGCTGGCGACCTGGACCGACCGCGAGATCTGGCGCTATATCAACGAACACAATCTTCCCTACAATCCCCTGCTCAACCAGGGCTACACCAGCCTCGGCTGCCACACCTGTACCAGCCACCCGCTGAACGGCGATCCGCGCAGTGGCCGCTGGGTCGGGTTTGCCAAGACCGAGTGTGGGCTGCACGGGTAGGGATTAGTAGCTGGCAGCTAGCAGCTAGTAGCTAGTAGTTAGGTGTAATGGTTTACAAGGTTAGTACCTTATTTTGAGTAGATGTACCGCATAGCAAAGCCATGAATCGCTCAAATGGTGCTTGCTAACGTAACGGAATATTACAGCTAGCAGCTAGCAAAGCACGGATTACTGACAACTACATCACTAGCTACTAGCTACCAGCTACTAGCTGCTAACAACGGAGGCATCAATGACCACTGGATATACGATCTGGCTGACTGGACTCTCGGGCGCGGGCAAATCGACCCTGGCTGAGGCGCTGACCACGGCGCTGCAGGCGCGCCGACAGCGGGTTGAGGTGCTGGATGGCGATGTCGTGCGCACTCATCTCTCGAAGGGGCTGGGCTTCTCGAAGGAAGATCGCGACACCAACATCCGGCGGATTGGCTGGGTCTGCGATCTGGTCGCCCGGCATGGCGGCGTGGCGATTGCCGCCGCGATCTCGCCCTACCAGTCGGTGCGCGACGAGGTGCGCCGCAGCACCGCGCGCTTTTTCGAGGTGTTTGTTGACTGCCCGCTGGAGACCTGCATCGAGCGCGATGTGAAGGGCCTGTATGCCAAAGCCCTATCCGGCGAAATCCCCCACTTCACCGGGGTGTCCGACCCGTATGAGGCCCCGCTGGCCCCCGAGGTGACCGTCAACACGGCCAGCGAGCCGCTGGGAGTCAGCCTGGAGCGCATTCTGTCCGCCCTGGAAGCGCGGGGCTATCTCGCCGCAAACCGGCCTTTGATCTAGTTTTGAGGATGACATTATGACGACCCAAGTTTTAGGTAAGTTTGAGCTGGAAAAACTGGAAAAAGATGGCCTCGAGGTGCTGGCCGATATCTATCGCTATGCCGAGGGCGGCGATGTTGAGGCGGTGACCGAGTCGGATATGAACCGTTTCAAATGGTACGGCCTGTATCACGACCGCCCGAACGATGGCTACTTTATGCTCCGCGTCCGGCTCCCCGGCGGCATTCTGACCGCCGAGCAGGGCGAGGCGATCGCCGAGCTGGCCGCCACGGTGGCCCCCGGCCGCCTGGAGATCACCACCCGTCAGACGTTTCAGCTCCACACGATCGCGCTGAAGGATATTCCGCACGTGTTCGACACCCTCCAGCGGGTTGGCCTGACCTCAGTCGGCGCCTGTGGCGATATCCCGCGCAATGTGGTCAGCAGCCCGATCGCCGGCATCGCCACCGACGAGTGGATCGACCCGCGCCCGTTTTTTCACGCCCTGAACGACCATTTCGCCTTCAACCGCGAGTACTCGAACCTGCCGCGCAAGTACAAAGTCTCGGTGGCCGGCAGCGGGCTGGATGCGACCCAGGCGGCGATCAACGACCTGTCCTTTACGCCCGCCCGCGCCGTGGTCGATGGCGAGCAGGTGCTCGGCTTCAATATCTGGGTCGGCGGCGGCCTGTCGCACAACCCGCATCTGGCGCTGCCGCTGGATGTGTTTTTGCCCGGCGATATCGAGCAGGTGGTTGATGTCGCCCGCGCTGTGACCCTGATCTTCCGTGATTTTGGCTACCGCGAGAAGCGCAACCACGCCCGGCTAAAATTCCTGATCGCCGACTGGGGCGCCGAGCGCTTCCGCGAAGAGGTCGAGCGCTATGTCGGGCGCCCGCTGAACCGGGCCTCCAAGGACGTGCCCGAGTCGATCTACACCGGCGATGTGGTGGGCGTGCATCCACAGCAGCAGGCTGGCCTGTTCTGGGTTGGGCTGCTGGTGCCAACCGGGCGGATCTCGGCGGCCCAGCTGGCCGAGGCGGTGCGGCTGGCCCGCGTCTACGGCACCGGCGAAATTCGCCTGACCCAGAATCAAAACTTTTTGCTGCCGCATATTCCCGGCGACCAGGTTCCGGCGCTGCTGGCCGAGCCGCTGCTGCAGCAGCTCCAGCCCGCCGCCCCAACCCTGCAGCGCCACGTGGTGGCCTGCACCGGGCTGCCCTACTGCGTGTTCGCCACCATCGAGACCAAGGGCTCGGCCTGGGAGCTGGCCCAGGAGCTGGATCAGCGGCTGGAGCTGGATGTGCCGATTCGCCTGCATCTCTCGGCCTGCCCGCACTCCTGCGCCCAGCACAGCATCGCCGATATCGGCCTTCAGGGCGGCCTGATTCGCAATCCCGCCGGCGGCCCGAAGCTGACCGCCGCCGATATTCTGCTCGGCGGCGCGCTGGGCGACGAGGCCACGATCGCCCGCCGGGTGGCGACGAAGGTCCCGTTCAGCGAGCTGCCCGACCGCCTGGAGCATCTCCTGCGCTCGTATCTGGCCCGCCGCGAGAGTCCCGCCGAGTCATTCCGCGCCTGGGTGCGCGGGCAGGATAACGACCAGCTGCGCACGTTCCTCGGCTTCGGCGATGTCGATGGCGCGACAGGCGTGTGGACCGAGGAGGGCTCGTGGAACAAGAGCCGCACGGCGACGGTGGCCGCCGAGTAAGCGCCTATCCGCTGGTGCTGACCAGGCTGGAC
>DAOTUS010000602.1:0-5574 GCA_034437415.1 Herpetosiphonaceae bacterium | reverse complement strand
AACCAGGCCGTGAAGGCGCCACACACCGAGGGTACTGCGGTTTCACCGTGGGAGCGTAGGGGGATGCGCGCCAGACCATCCAACAACACACTAGCCCCGAGCAAGCAATTGCTCGGGGCCGGAGTGGTTTTGTGTTTAAGCTGTTTGTATATCAATTCTCCTATCCAATGCAATTGATCAACTGCTTGATCGATGCAGGCTTCGCGAATGCTTGTGCTATACTCGTCAACAGAATAAGTCTTCATCCTTCCTCTCGATTGCGAGATTTAGACAACACAACGATTGTGTAAGGAGGCCAGAGATGCTTCAGGGTCTGATGATGGACTATCCGCTGACTGTTGACCGTATCCTCGAACACGCCAACCGCATGTATCCTCAGAAACGGATCACTACTAAGCAACCTGATGGCTCACTTCATCGTTACACGTATGCTAATTTGTATACCAGGGTCAAACGACTGGCTAATGTTCTGGCTAGCCTTGGGGTCGAAATGGGCGATCGAGTGGGGACTTTTGCCTGGAATAATTATCAGCACCTTGAGTTGTACTATGCGATTCCGTGCAGTGGCGCGGTGTGTCATACGTTAAATATTCGCCTGTTTCCTGAGCAGCTTGCCTATATCATCAATCATGCCGAAGATAAAGTTGTGTTTGTTGATGCAACTTTGCTGCCGTTGTTTGAGCGAGTGATCGATCAAATTCCTGCTGTTGAGCAATTTGTAATTATTAATGGCCGACCAGGTATGGAGACAAAACTCCCCAATGCGCTCCACTATGAGGAGCTAATGTCCACCGCCAGCGATGAGTATGAGTGGCCGGTCAAAGATGAAACTCTGGCGATGGGCTTGTGCTACACCAGCGGAACAACCGGCAATCCCAAAGGTGTGCTCTACAGCCATCGCTCGCTGTACCTGCACACGATGGGCGAAAATCAGGCGACGGCGCTTGGTCTGACCCCGAGCGATATTGTGCTGCCGGTCGTGCCACAGTTTCACGCGATGGCCTGGGGGTTGCCGTATGCCTGCGCGATGGCCGGGGCTGAGCTGGTCATGCCCGGCCCCCATCTCAATGGTCCCGCCCTGGCGGCCCTGATTGAAGAGGAGAAGGTGACTGTCCCCGCCGGTGTGCCGACGATCTGGACCGGTTTGTATCAGGAGCTCAAAACGAATCGGCGTAATCTGGCGCACGTTCGGGCGCTGGTGGTCGGCGGATCAGCAATGCCACGCGCCTTGATCCAGGCATATGAGGAGGATCTGGGCATTTCGGTGCTACACGCCTGGGGTATGACCGAGCTTTCGCCGCTTGGGACAGTCTCGCTCTTGCAGGGTCAGCATCAACACCTTAGCGATCACGAAAAATGGGATCTCAAGGCGACGCAGGGCTATGCCGTCCCTGGGGTTGAGATGCGGATTGCGAATGAGCAGGGCGAGGTGCTGCCCTGGGATGGCACAACTGTCGGCGAGGTGCAGGTGCGCGGCCCCTGGATCACTAGAGGCTACTATCGGGTTGATCCCACCGCTGAGCAGTTTACCCCGGATGGCTGGTTTCGCACTGGCGATGTCGCGACCATCAGCGCCGATGGCTATCTCAATATCACCGATCGGACCAAGGACCTGGTCAAGAGCGGCGGCGAGTGGATTTCGACTGTGGCGCTGGAAAATGCGCTGATGGGCCATCCGAAGGTGCTGGAGGCGGCGGTGATTGCGATCCCCGATGCCCAGTGGGACGAGCGTCCGATGGCCTGCGTGGTGCTCACACCCGATGCTGGCGAGGTCAGCGGTGATGAGATTATCGAGTTCCTGGCGCCTACGTTTGTCAAGTTCTGGCTGCCTACCAAAGTTGCTTTCTTGCCGGAAATTCCTAAAACGAGCGTTGGCAAGTTCGATAAAAAGGTCTTGCGCGCTCGCTATGCCGCCGATGAGCTTCATTAAGGTCGCATAGCGACTGAAGCTGGCTAAACCGAAATCCGCCCTGTACATGGTCAGTACAGGGCGGATTTTTGGGTTTAGGCTACGATCTAGCGCCCAGGCTGCAGGTCGTTTGGATTGCCTTTGGCGGGGCTTACCACCGGGATGTTGGTGGCAATCGAGCGCTCAAAGCTGGTGCCATCGGCGGCAACGCCAGTGACGGTCAGCCCAATCTGGTACAGGCCGCTGGCTGCCGGAGCAGTGGCTTTGGCGGTGGCCTGATTCGAACCTTTGGCATTCAGATTGACCTGGGTGGGCAGCTGGCTGGATTTTTCATTGGCGTTCGGGGTACCGGTCAGTGTGCCCGAGATGGCGAGCGCTGTTGCGGCAGCGCCGCGAGTGTTTGCGCTAATGCTCAGGTTGAGCGCACTATTTGGCGCTACAACAGCAGCGCCACGGCTCAGGGTGACAGTGAGCGGGCTGGAGAGGCTGGCAATCAGCAGATAGCCAACATTCTCCGGTCCACGGGTTTCCACCGACCAGGCTCCGCTGGCTGGGGCCGTGATCTCGGCGCTGTAGTGGAAGGCGCCCCGGAATACATCGGTGTCGGCGGTGGCCTGGGTTGCCGGGTAGCGCACGCCGCTGGGATCGATGAAGGTTACGCTTAGATCGGCGCTGTCGGCCAGGAAATCAAAGGTGATGGCGCTGACGCCGCCCTCGACCGGGAGCCGCAGATTTTTGGCAGCGCTGCTGGTGAGTCCGCCGCGCAAAATCAGATTGCTGACTGGCTCAACCTGCGCAGCCTCTGATTTAGGTTTCCGCGCTGCCGAGACCTCAACTGGCTGGGGGTTGGTCACCTGGGCGGTCGTGCTAGAGCGGAAGGTTGTGCGCACGGTCGGCTCAATCAGGCTCCAGACATTGCTGCCCTTGCGGATATTGTCGTGGTTGAGGCTGCTGCCGGTGAAGAGACGGCTATATTGCTGGGGATGGTTGGAGCTGGAAACAGTGACCACGCCGTCGTTATCGCCGGGCAGGTATCCGCCACCAAACCACATTGCCGAAAACCACGGCCCGTGATCCTTGCCGCCGGAGGTGTAGAAGCGGACGTTGCTGTACTCAGGTCGCCCATCGGTGACCGAGCGGAAGTAGTTCATGTAGCCGGTCTGCATTGTGTAGGTGCCATCATCGCGCTGGCCTAGCAGCGATGCCAGCCAGCCAGCCCACCAGCTGTAGGCCAGATCGGCGAGCTGTGACCCGCGATGCGGCGAGCTTAGGGTAACGACTTTCTGGATTTTTGCGGACGCGCCGGAGTGAACAATTGCGCTGTTGGTATCGACCCCGCCCTTGCTATGCGCAATAATGTTGACCGAGCTAACGCCGTAGTAGGCCAGGATGACATCGAGCTGTCGATTCAGGGTGTTGCCATTGTTCCACATGGAAGAGGCTGGGCCGTCAACTTCGTCATCAAGGCTGACAAAGGCGGTGCGGTAGCCGCTGGCGTAGGCTTTGGCGTACATGTCGTTGGTGCCGTAGTACTCGGTGGGACCCCACCAGCCTTGCGCTTTCCCGTGAAGACCATGGACAAATACCAGCACAGGTTTGGTGCTGCTGTAGGCGGGAATCGACCCAACCCACACGCGACCACGGCCAGGCCCATTGACTTCGGCGAGCAGGGTTGGCGCGGCAGCCGTGGTGGCAGCGGTGGGCGCAGCCGTCGCCGACCGTTGTGGGAGAACGAATACCGACAGTAGCAGTCCAAACACGACCAACAGAGAGATCATCCGACGAACCATTCTGGCGCTCCTTTGCATACAGATCAACCATCAACATTAATGATTGATTCGCGAACCGATAGGACGGACAGGACAATAGTTAATAAGAGGTAAAAATGGATGTGGCGTGATTATAGCATATCTGAACGCTGCAACTGACAGCAATCGACATAATCAATGGGATATTAAGGCGTTAGATTCTGTTCGGTGACGAGCGGCTGGGCTAAAATAACCCACTTCCCACGGGCTGAGATTGCACGCGATCAGCAGCGGTGCTACGATGGAGGCCAATCTGAATCTGAAGGGAGCACCGCAATGATCGACACCGCCGCGATCAGGATCCTGGTTGTTGATGACGAGCAGCGCCTGCGCGATCTGATCTGCAGCTATCTTGAGCGCGAGGGCTTTCAGGTTCTCCAGGCCGCCGATGGCCACGCCGCACTTGAGCTGGCGCGCCAGCACGCCCCCGACGTGATCGTGCTCGACCTGATGCTGCCGGGCGTGGACGGCCTGGAGGTCTGCCGCCGCCTGCGCAGCTTCTCGGACGCCTACGTGATTATGCTGACCGCTAGGGCCGAGGAGGTCGATCGGATCGTCGGGCTGGAGGTTGGCGCCGACGACTATCTGACCAAGCCCTTCTCGCCCCGCGAGCTGATTGCGCGGATCCGGGCGATGCTGCGGCGCCCACGCGGCCCGAGCGCTGGCGCCCTGCCGGAGGGGCCGCCGGCCCAGCGCTTTGGCGAGCTGGCGATCGATCACGCCGGCCACGCGGTCACGCTGGCTGGGGCGGCGCTCGCGCTCACGACGATCGAGTACGCGCTGCTGACCACGCTCGCGGCCCATCCAGGGCGCGTCTTCACCCGCGATCAGCTGCTGGAGCAGGTCTGGGGCGGCGACTACTTTGGCGACGACCATGTGGTCGATGTGCATATCACCAACCTGCGCAAAAAGCTGGCCGACAGCCCGGCCGCGCCGCGCTACATCGAGACCGTTCGGGGCGTCGGCTATCGCTTTGCCGGAAAGGTTGGGTGAGCCGATGCGCCGACCCAGCGGCCTGCGGGCCAAGCTCTTTCTGGCCCATCTGCTGGTGATTGGGGTTGGCGTGGCGACCCTCTTCGCCACCACCCTGACGCTGGCGCCGGGCCTGTTCGACCGCCTGATGGGGCCGATGATGGGGCCGCACGCCCAGATGGGGATGGGGATGGGTATGGGGATGGCGGGCGCCATGGATGCCGATATGTCTCGGCTCACCACCCAGGCGTTTCGCGCCGCCATGCTGCAGGCGCTGCTGCTGAGCGCTGGCGCCGCCACCCTGGCTGCCGTCGCGGTCAGCCTGTTTGTCTCCACGCGGATCGTGACCCCGCTCCGGCGGCTGCTGGCCGCCAGCCAGCGTATCGCCGCCGGACACTACGCCGAGCGCGTCCCCGCCACCGAGGCCGATGAGCTGGGCGCTCTGGCGGCGCAGTTCAACACGATGGCGAGCGAGCTGGAGCAGGCGGAGCGGCGGCGCGTCACGCTGATCGGCGATGTGGCCCACGAGCTGCGCACGCCGCTGGCCACGATCGAGGGCTATACCGAGGGTCTGCTCGACGGCGTGGTCGCGCCGGGCGCCGAGACCTGGGCGCTGCTCCACGATGAGGCCGGGCGGCTGCGGCGGCTGGTTCAGGATCTCCAGGAGCTGTCGCGGGCCGAGGCGCGGCAGATCCCGCTCCACCTGCGCCCCTGCGACCCCGCCGAGCTGGTCGGGCAGGCCCTGGCCCGCATCCGGCCGCAGTTCGCCGAGAAGGCCATTCGGCTCAGCGCTGCGGTCCCCGCTGAGCTGCCGCCGGTGCAGGCCGACGCGGATCGGATTATCCAGGTCTTGATCAATCTGCTTGGCAATGCGCTGCGCTATAC
>DAOTUS010000601.1:0-9862 GCA_034437415.1 Herpetosiphonaceae bacterium | reverse complement strand
GCGCCCTCGGCCCTGGCCCGCCTGTGGGTGCTGCGCCCGTTCTGGTACACCCAGCTCCTGCTGCCGCTGCTGGCGATCGCCGGCCTGCTCGGCGCGCTGGTCGGCCTGCCGTTTGGGGCCAGCGGCGCTGGCGGGCGGCTGGCGCTGGCGGTGGTCGGGCTGGTGTACGGCGGCGGGATTCTGGCCGGCTACATCGGCGCCCGCTGGCTGGTCGTGCGCCACCTGGATGTGCGGCTGCCGCAGCTTCCGGCCCATCTCGAGGGCCTGCGCATCGCCCAGGTCTCCGACCTGCACGTCGGGCCGCACACCTCGCGGCGCCACCTGCGCAAGATCGTCGATGCCATTCACGCCGGGAAGCCCGACCTGATCGCGATCACCGGCGATCAGGTCGATGACTACGCCGCCGATGTCGCCCACTTTGCGGCGGCCTTCGGCGCGCTCAGCGCCCCGCTCGGGGTCTTCGCCATCGCGGGCAACCACGATGTCTACGCCGGCTGGGACGGCGTGCGGGCCGGGATGGAGAGCGTCGGAATGCGGGTGCTGGTCAACGCGGCGGTGGCGGTTGAGCACAACGGCGCTCGGCTGTGGGTCGCTGGCACCGGCGATCCGGCGGGCACCTATGTTCAGCGCGTCGGCGAGCACGTCGCCCCGGACATCGCCCGCACCCTCGCCAGCATCCCGGAAGGCGAGTTCACCCTGGCGCTGGCCCACAACCCCGCCCTCTGGCCCGCGCTGGCCCAACAGGGTGTGCCGCTGACGCTGAGCGGCCACACCCACCACGGCCAGTTTTCCATCCCGCGCCTCGGCTGGAGCATGGCCTCGCCATTTCTGGAGCATGCCATGGGCCACTATCGCCAGGCCAGCTCGCTGCTCTACATCAACCCCGGCACCAACTACTGGGGCATCCCCTTCCGCATCGGCGCGCTGCCCGAGGTGACCGTGCTGGTGCTGCAGTCCGCCAGCGATGACGCGCCGGGGATTGTGGCTGTTCGGGGTTAGGGATTAGGGGGTAGAGGCAAGAGCGTTTTTATCCACGAAGGCCACGAAGAACACGAAGGCCATTGAATCCAAGTCCCAATCCCGTTTCAATCCTAAAAACTCGATTTCTGCCCTCTCCACCGTGATGGAGAGGGGTGGCCGCCGCTGCGGCCGGGGAGAGGTCGGACGTTGTCCATGCCCGCAGATCGCCCGCCCTGGCACATCGTAAAGCGCCTATCCATGGTATGATGGCAGAACACAATCCACTCTTTTCACAGACTAGAAGCCGAGGATACCATGTTGGAATTGCAAGTCGGTGTGGCAAAAGTGGGCAAATACGCCACCCCCGAAAGCGGCGACACGTTGGAGATGATCGAACGGCCCCACGGCGGCTTTTCGTTTGTGCTTGCTGACGGTCAGGGCAGTGGTCGTGGAGCCAAAACCCTGAGCAATCTCGTCACAACGCGAGCGATCTCGATGCTCAAGGATGGCGCACGTGATGGCGCGGTCGCCCGCGCGGTTCACGACTACCTGTACGCCTATCGCCACGGCCAGGTATCGGCAACCCTGAATATTCTATCGGTCGATCTGACCGCCCGCAGTGTGCTGGTGTCGCGCAACAATCCCTGCCCCTTTTACGTGATCGACGACCAGGGTCTGACGATGTATAACGAACCCTCAACGCCAATTGGCCTCTACCCGATGACCAAGCCGCTGATTACCCAGGTCGAGCTGCGCCCGTATGTCTATGTGATTGTCTTCACCGATGGGATTTTGCACGCCGGGCGGCGCTACAGCGAAGGCATCGATCTGGAGAACTACCTGGGCAATTTCAACGTCCGCGAAGGCCGCTCGGCCCAGGAAGTTACCGACGAGCTGCTCGGGCGGGCGCTGGAGCTGGATCGGAATCGGCCCAACGATGATATGAGCCTGATTGTGATGGCGGCTCTGCCGATGGAGACCGAAAATAAGGTGCGCCGCATGACGGTGCGCTTCCCGGTGGAGCGGGCCTAGCTCCAAGACGAGGCGCTATGGATGATGTTGTCCTGGTTGGCCCCTGTGCAGCCGGCAAATCCACCCTGGCTGTGGCCCTGCGCGAGCACGGCTTCAGCGTCCATCCCATCGCCCAGGAACACTCAGGCGTGCGCGATCTCTGGCGGAGACACGCGGCGCACGTCCTGGTCTATCTCGATGTCGATCTCGCCAATGTGCAGCAGCGCGGGCGACCCAACTTTCCCGACTGGCTCCATCAGCAGCAGCGCGAGCGGCTCGCCGAGGCCCAGCACGCCGCCGACTACTACCTCGATACCTCGGTGCACTCGATTGCCGAGGTTCAGCACCTGGTGCTGGAATTCCTTGCCGCCCGCCAGATTATGTCATCTCACGCCCAGAGTGATTAATTGCTGGCCTTGAGAAACAGCTTTTATGACAGCACATACCTCCATCCGCTCCCGCTGGCTCAGCCCACAGCACTGGACGATTGATCGCCTGCTCTCCGCCTTGATGTTTACCATCATCTTCGGCCTCGCCGCCTGTATGAATTTCCAAAGCGACACCTGGTGGCTGCTTCGGGCTGGCCAGGATATCTGGCGCTCGGGCCAGATTCCGACCACCGATAGCTATAGCTTTACGGTGGCTGGCAGCTACTGGCCCAACCACGAGTGGCTCACCGAGGTGGTGTTTTATGGCCTGTATGCGCTTGGCGGCAAAGCCTTGCTGGTGGGGATCTATGCCGGTCTGGTCACGCTGATCTGGTATGGCGTGTACCGCCTCTGCGACGGGCCGCCGCGGGTGCGGGCGGGTGTCGTGCTGCTGGGGATTATCAACAACGCCAACGGCTGGAGCGTTCGCCCGCAGCTGCTCTCGCTGGGATTTTTCGTGCTGGTCTTGCTGCTGCTGCCGCAGCGCTCCCGCCACTGGTGGTATATTCCGCTCTTCCTGCTCTGGGCCAATTTCCACGCTGGGGTCGCCTCCGGGGGGATTATTCTCGGCGTTGCCGGGCTGGTGGCCCTGGTTGGATTTCGCGCCCAGCTGCTCCACTGGCTGCTGATTGGGCTGGCCAGCGGCGCAGTCACGCTGTTGAATCCGCTTGGCTGGCGCCTGTGGGAGTATACGCTGAGCTCGGTTGGCAGCATAAGTCGAAATTTCATCTTCGAGTGGCGCGCGCCAAGCCTGGGCGACCCGTTCAGCTATGGTTTTTTTGTGCTGGTGCTGGTGCTGGCGATCTCGCTGTGGCGGGCACGGGCGACCTGGAAAACTCAGCGCGACTGGACGCTGATCGTCAGCGCCGGGGTGTTTACGCTGTTGAGCTTCAGCTCAATTCGCCACAGCATGTTCCTCGATGTGCTGGCGATTCCCCTGATCACGCGCCAGTTTCAGTCGGTCAGGCCCAAAGTGCCGATTTTTCCCGGCCTGGGACGGCTGCACCAGCTGCTGGTGCTGGGAATGGCGCTTGGTGCCATCGCGCTGGTGAGCCTGACCTGGGCGCGCCGCGAGCCAGTGTTGAGCGCACCCCTGCTGGCGGCCCTGCGCTCCTGCCCAGGTAATACGTTCAACACCTACAATATCGGCGGCGAGCTGATCTGGTTTCGCCCTGAGCGGCCGGTCTTTATCGACAACCGCCAGGATCCCTACTCCGATGATTTTTTTCTTCGCAGCGGGGTGGCAGAAGATCAAGGCCGCTATGAAGCACTATTTACCCAGTATCAGGTGCGCTGTGCGCTGGTGCCTGTGGATAAACCACTCTACGTCGCCCTGCAGCGCGATGGCTGGCGGGCACTGCACCAGAATGCCACATTCGCGGTTTTGCAAAGGAGCCAGTGATGGAATGGGTGAGCGAGTTCTATAGCAAACAGGATGAGTGGAGCGGCGTGTATCGGCGGGCGGTCAGCGATGAGGATCGCCAGCGAGTCACCACAATTAGCCGTCTCGCCGGGCCAGGCCCGAAGCGGATCCTCGAGCTCGGTGCCGGTGGCGGGCAGGCCGCCGCTGCCGCCGTCGATGCCGGGCATAGCGTTGTGGCCCTGGAGCTTGTTCTCGACGCGGCGCTGCATATTCGCTCGCTGGCCGAGGCACGCCCACAGCTCCAGGTTATCGAGGGTGATTTTTATAGCGTCGAAGTCCCCGGCCTGTTCGATCTGGTCTGCTATTGGGATGGCTTCGGCGTTGGCAACGATGCCGAGCAGAAGCACTTGATGCGCCGGATCGCCAGCTGGCTCGCGCCCGATGGCTGTGCACTGCTGGATATCATCACGCCCTGGTATTGGGCCGCCACCGCTGGACGCGGCTGGGAGGTTGGCAGCGCCAATCGGCGCTATAGCTTCGACGCCTATGGCTGCCGGATGCTCGACACCTGGTGGCCCGGCGATGACGAATCCCAGGCGGTGACCCAGTCGCTGCGCTGCTACTCGCCCGCCGACCTGCGCCTGCTGCTGCAGCATACCGGCCTGACCCTCCAGAGCCTTGAGCCCGGCGGCGCGGTTGATTATGACAAGCACGAGTGGCATCCCCAGGTTCCGCTGGAGCAGGCGATGAGCTATGTGGCCAAACTGATCAAGCGCTAGACGCCGACCTGTGGTCATGGCGCCGGGATTACCTAATCGCACTAAACCACAGAACCCCGGCGCTGCTCAAAAGCGCCGGGGTTCCCTAATCCCTAATTCCCCAACGCCTAGCGCTTGGTGACCGGGACAAAATCACGTTCAGCGTAGCCAGTGTAGATCTGGCGCGGGCGGGCGATCGCGGTCTCAGGATCGATCGTCATCTCCTGCCACTGGGCCAGCCAGCCGACGGTGCGCGGAATGGCGAACAGCACCGGGAACATATCCAGCGGGAACTTCATCGCCTGATAGATAATCCCCGTGTAGAAATCGACATTTGGATAGAGCTTGCGCGACACAAAGAACTCATCCTCGAGCGCAATCCGCTCCAGCTCCAGCGCAATATCCAGCATCGGGTTGCGGCCTGTGACCTCGAAGACCTGATCGGCAAGCTGCTTAACAATCGCCGCCCGTGGGTCGTAGTTCTTATACACCCGGTGGCCAAAGCCCATCAACAGCACTTCACGCTTTTTGACCCGCTCGACAAAGGCCGGCACGTTATCTTTGTGCCCAATCTGGCCGAGCATGTGGATCACTTCCTCGTTGGCGCCGCCGTGGAGCGGGCCATACAGCGCCGCCGCCGCCGCCGCCATTGCCGAGTAGGGATCGACCTTCGAGCTGCCGACCGAGCGCATGGCGTTGGTGCCACAGTTCTGCTCGTGGTCGGCGTGCAGCACAAACAGCACATCGAGCGCTTTTTCCAGCACCGGGTTGACAACGTAGGGGTCGGCCCGCTGGAACATCATCTTGAGGAAGTTGCCGGTGTAGCTCAGGCTGTTATCGGGATAGATATACGGCAGGCCCATTCGTTTCCGATAGGCATAGGCGGCAATCGTCGGCATCTTCGCGATCAGGCGGGCGATCTGCAGGTGGCGCACCTCAGGGTCGCTGATTTTCTTGGCGCCGGGATAGAATGTCGAGAGCGCGGCGATGGTGCTAATCAGCATGCCCATCGGGTGGGCGTCGTACTGATAGCCGTCCATCAGCTGTTTGATGTTCTCGTGAACCATGGTGCGGTGGGTGATATTGTAGACCCAGGCGTTCAGCTCGTCGTGGCTGGGAAGTTCGCCGTTGAGAATCAGGTAGGCGGTCTCAAGATAGGTGCTCTGATCGGCCAGTTGCTCGATCGGGTAGCCGCGATAGCGCAAAATCCCCTTGTCGCCGTCGATAAACGTAATCGAGCTACGGCACGCCGAGGTGTTCGTAAAGCCTGGGTCGTGGGTCATCAGGCCGAAATCATCATCGCTGATTTTAATCTTCCTGAGATCGAGCGCGCGAACGGTACCATCTGTGACCGGAATCTCGTAGGTTTTACCTGTGCGGTTATCCGTAATCGTCAAACTATTTTGACTCACCAGCGACCTCCTCGTGGCCTAAATACGTCGAGGCGACCTTGCCTCGTATACAATGCGATGGGTGGGGGCCCGTGGCCTGCCCTGCTCTGCCCATTGTAACAAGCCTTTTGATTCTGGGCAATTGCGCCGGGAGCCGCAGCAGCGGGCGCTCCCCTCCCCATCGTACGCTGCTAGGATCGTACGGATTTGGCTAGGCTTCGGTTTGCTGATCCCGATCGTAGTGGTCGGCGCTGGGCGGCAGATCGCGGTTGACGGCGACCGGGCCATCGTTGGTGCGCCCGAGCAGGTCGGTGGCCGCCGCCTCATCCTCGGGGGTGGCGCGGGACGCCTCCGGCTCAAGCGGCGTGTTGGGATTGTGGCGGGGATCGTTGGGCGTTGGCACGAGGTCGCCGCCAAACCCTTTTGTCAGTTGATCAACCATTGTGGACTCCTTTCGGTTGAATATTCTCCCCTTCTGCCAAGCATAATTCGCGCCGCCCGCCCACGAGGAGAACGTTCCAGGCCCGCCCAGCCTGACAGTGGCGCTAGCGCGAGTGCTCAACCAGCTCGGTCAGCACGCCAACCATGGCTTTGGGGTGAATAAAGGCAATCCGCGTGTTGTGGATGCCCGGCCGCGGTGTGCGATCGATCAGGCGAACCCCGCTGGCCTCCAACTGCGCCAGCACCGCCTCTAGATTATCGACCTCGTAGGCGATATGATGGATCCCCTCGCCCCGCTCATCCAGAAATTTGCTGAACGCCGCCGCCGGGCTGGTCGGCGTGATCAGCTCCAGCAGCGTATCGCCAACCCGACCGACCGCCACCTGCATCGAGCGCTCAGGCAGGTCAATAATCTCCCAGTCGGTCAGGCCCAGACCGGCGCCGTAGGTCGCCATCGCTGCGGTCAGATCGCGCACTGCGATGCCGAGATGGTCAAGTCGTTTCAGAAATTGCTCCATCTGAAGCCCTCCATAGCTTAAGGTTGCAGAACTAGGCTTGCCTGTGGTAGCATGCTTGTCAGTTGTCGAAGCCGACCATTTGCTGTGTAGCGGGTGGATTGGCTTCTTTTTGGATAGAGACACAATGACTGATGAACCACTCCGAATTTTGTATCTGGCCTCGGAAGTTGAACCATTTGCGCGCACTGGCGGCCTAGCAGAAGTTGCCGGAGCGCTGCCCCGCAGTTTACGCGCCCTCGGCCACGATATTCGGGTTGCAATGCCCTGCTACGGCCATATCGATGCGCAGCGCTGGGGTCTTCAGCCGCTCCTGAGCGATTATACCGTGACTCTCGGCAACCGCCAGGAACAGGCCAGCCTGTATCAAAGCACCCTGCCCGACAGTGATGTCCCGATCTGGTTCATCGATAACCAGCGCCTGTTTGGCGCACCCGAGCTCTATCTCGGCGAGCCTGATGCCGAGCGCTTTATCTTCTGGTGCCAGGCCAGCCTTGAGGCGGCCCGCCAGCTCGACTGGCGCCCGGATGTTATTCACGCCAACGACTGGCATGCGGCGATTGTGGCCAACTGGCTGCGCACCTCGCTGCGCCGCGACATGTTTTTTCGCGACACCGCCCTGCTCTACACCATTCATACTCTGGCCTACCGAGGGGTCTTTGGCCAGCGGGTGCTGGAGATCGCCGGGCTGGCCGAGTATGGCTTTATCACCCACCCCGACATGCCGACGCTGCATCGTGTCGTCGACCTGATGAGCCGCGGCATCTACTACGCCGATATTATCAACACCGTCAGCCCCACCCATGCACGGGAGATTTTGACCCCAGCCTATGGCGAGGGGCTCGATCCGATGCTGCGCGACCGGCGCGATCGGCTGTTTGGGGTGTTGAACGGCATCGATCCAGACCGCTACAATCCGGCCACCGATAGTCAGATTAGCGCCACCTACGATGCCGATGATCTCGTCGGCAAAGCCCTCTGCAAGACCGCGCTCCAAACAACCGCCGGGCTGGCGATCGATCCGGCCATCCCGTTGCTGTGTTTTATTGGCCGTCTGAACGACCAAAAAGGCCTTGGCCTGCTCCATGAAATACTGGAGCCGCTCCTGGCTCACCACCGAGTGCAACTTGTGGTGCTGGGCACTGGCGAAGATCGCTATCATCACTGGATCCAGGAGCTGCATGCGCGCTATCCCGAGGCTGTCCAGGCCTATTTCACCTTCAACGAGCCACTCGCCCGGCAATGTTATGCTGGGAGTGATATTTTGCTGATGCCCTCGCTAGTTGAGCCAGGTGGAACCAACCAGCTGATTGCGCTGCGGTATGGAACCCTACCGCTGGTCCACGCCACTGGCGGCCTGGCGGATACCGTTCAGGATATCGACCCCTACACCAACACAGGCACCGGATTTGTCTTTAATCAACCAGACGTGCAATCGTTATATGGTACAGTTATTCGGGCTACCGAAGCCTATCGGCATAAATCGCTATGGGATGATGCCGTAAAGCGGGCAATGCGTACCGATTGGTCGTGGAGTCGTGCCGCCGAGCGCTATGACGAGCTATATCGGCGTGCGCGGGCTAGCCGTCTGGCCCGCCGATCACGATTAAGTTATGGGAGCGTCTCGGAATAAAGCTGCCTGAGACGCATGGAGGCAGGAAACACGATGATATTCGTCCACTGGCACGAAACGCAAAACGCGAGTATGACCTCGGAGGATCAGTGATTACCGATCTACCAACCCTAGTTGCCGCACTACCGACTCCCTCAGCGACATTATGGGAACGCCTGCTCAGAATCGATGTAACCCGTGGCATACTGCACCCGCCTGAGCGAATGCATGGCTGGATTGATCGTGCATTTGGCAGCGTTGCGGCGGTTACTGAGCAAGAAATTATTCGGATCACCAACCGCTGGACCCTGGAAGGTGCCATTTTTAACCGCATCCGCGGCCTCCGTCCCCAGCAGGGCCGCTATCAGTCCGATATCGATCAGATTATTGCCTCCAACGCTGGCCACAACGATGAGTCGGGATTCTGTACTCCTGAAAGTGGCACCCCAGAAGACAGCTTTGGACGCATTCGCGGTCGCTACTGCCTGAGCGCCTCTAATATCGCAAAGTATGATGGCTGGCATGGCGTATTGATTTTCGATCAGCATCATCCGCTTAATTTCACCCGCGAGCGGGTCGAAGATTATGTGCAGACAGCGCTTCGCTGGTTCGAGGCTGTCCACACCACCGATCAAAATGCCACCTACCCGTTTTTCATCTGGAATTGTCTATGGCGCTCAGGAGCTTCGGTCATCCACGGCCACGCCCAAATGTCTGTGGCGACCGGGATGGCCTATCCAAAAGTCGAACTCCTCCGGCGCGCGGCCAGCGAGTATCGTCAACGCACCAAAAGCAGCTACTTTGATGACGTATGGAAACTGCATCGAAGTCTAGGTCTAGCCTTTCAGAATCAAGAAGCGGCTGTGCGAGGCTACGTGTCGCTGACGCCAGTCAAGGAAAAAGAAGTCGTGTTGATCGGCCACGATCCAATTACGCTGGCCACCCATCTTTATGAGGTGCTGGACTGCTTCGTAACCGAGCTCGGTGTCCAAAGTTTTAACGTAAGTATGACCTTACCTCCACTGACACAGACCGACGAGTCCTGGGAAGAGATGCCCATCATCGTGCGGATTGTCGATCGCGGTGATCCAAATAGCCGTGGCTCCGATATAGGAGCGATGGAGCTCTATGCAGCGGCGGTCGTCGCCAGCGACCCATTTGTCGTCGCCAGCGCACTAGCGGGACGATTCCCCTAAAGTCGAGCCTGGTTGTAAAATTTCATAGTTTCCTTGCCTTTATTTCAGTCCTAAAATTAAACACACTAGCCCCGAGCAATTGCTTGCTCGGGGCTAGTGTGTTGTTGGATGGTCTGGCGCGCATCCCCCTACGCTCCCACGGTGAAACCGCAGTACCCTCGGTGTGTGGCGCCTTCACGGCCTGGTT
>DAOTUS010000600.1:0-12521 GCA_034437415.1 Herpetosiphonaceae bacterium | reverse complement strand
GCCGTCGAGGCCGCCGCTGAGGCCCCGACCAAGCAGATGATTCGCCCGGTGCCCGCCCTGCGCGACTCGATGCGCGAGGCCCGCCGCACCATCACCCAGCGCCGCCGCCGATCCAGGCCGCCCCGCCAGCCCAGCCAGGCATCTCCCGCGACGATCTGCGCCAGGAGCTGCGCCGCGAGATTCGCCGCGAGTCCCGGCGGCGCGGCTGCCTGAGCTTCATCGGCAAGCGCATCATTACCCTGACAATTCTGGCGGTGCTGGCCGGCGGCTGTTTCTGGGGATTCACCTTTGGCAAGCGCTGGCTCACCGAGGGCGAGGCCAGGACGTGGGCGTGTAGCTGGCTGCCAGGATATGTGTGTACGTTAATCCCCGGACCCGGCGGAACTGGCGGGGCTGGCGTGATAGCCAAGCGGGGGCCGACCACGTTTGTCACCCAGATAACGTCCAATGTGCGCTCATCGCCAGCGCTTGATCTTTCGGAGGCCAATGTGCTGGCCCGGCTGCCGCAGGGCACGAGTGTGCTGGCGCCCTCACCCGACGATCTCACCGTGGCCGATGGGGTCAACTGGGTACGAATCGAGGTTGATTTTGAGGGTCGGCAGGTAAATGGTTGGATCTCAATCGACTTGTTACAACAGGAGGTTTCGCCGTGAGCGACCTTGATTTTCCGGCAAAAATTGTCGAACGTCTGCGCACTGCCCGTTCGATCACGGCGCTAACAGGTGGTGGTCTGGCGCAGGAGTGTGGGGTTTTGAGCTTCCGCGAGGCTCAGCAGCGCGACTCACGCTGGGCCGACTACGCGCCCCAGGAGCTGGCCACCGTCGAGGCTTTCGTGCGCAATCCGCGGCTGGTCTGGGAGTGGTTCGCCTATCGCCGCGAGCTGCTGGCCAATATCCAGCCTGGCCCGGCCCACTATGCCCTGGTTGATCTGGAGCAGCTGACCCCGAAGTTTATGCTGATCACCCAGGCGATCGATGGGCTGCACTGGCAGGCGGGCAGCCGGGCGATGATCGAGCTTCACGGCTGCATATCGCGCATGCGCTCGTTTGATGATGGCGGGCCGGTCGATGCGTGGGACGAGCGCGAGATCCCGCCGCGCTGCCCGCGCACTGGCGGCTACCTGCGGCCCGATGTGGTGCTGTACGGCGAGGGCGTGCCCCGCGATCGCGTCCGCGAGGCCGATGCCGCCACCCGCTGCGATGTGTTTGTCTGCGTTGGCACCGACTCGGTGGTGCAGCCCGCCGTCTCGCTGCCGCTCCACGCCAAGCGCCAGGGCGCGCTGGTGATCGAGATCAACCGCAAGCCTTCGACCTTTAGTTTCTTCGCCGACCACACCATTCACGGCTCGCCCGCCGCGCTGCTGCCCCGCCTGGTCGAGCTGGTGGCCAATCAGGGCTAGACCTCGACCAACTCAGCCACCCGCCGTATGTTCAAGGAGCGCCCGATGCCAGATTTTCCACCACCATTAGTTGCAGCGTTACGTAAAGCTCGCCGCGTGGCGGTGCTGACCGGCGCCGGTATCTCGGCGGAGAGCGGCATTCCGACGTTCCGCGATGCCCAGAGCGGCCTGTGGTCGCGCTTCCGCGCCGAGGATCTGGCCACCGTCGCGGCCTTTGAGCGCGACCCGCAGCTGGTCTGGGACTGGTACGCAATGCGCCGGGAGCTGGTGGTGGCCGCCGCGCCAAATCCCGGCCATGTTGCGCTCGCGGCCATCGCCGCGCACATTCCCGAGCTGACCCTGATCACCCAGAATGTCGATGGCCTGCATGAGAAGGCCGGCTCGCGCGATGTGCTGGAGCTGCACGGCAATCTCGGCCGGGTCAAGTGTTTCGCCGAGGGCCGGGTGATCCCCGAGGCCGACTGGGTGCTGGGCGAGGGCGTGCCACGCTGCCCGCGCTGCAACGCGCTGCTGCGCCCCGATGTGGTCTGGTTTGGCGAGACGCTGCCCGCCAACACCTTTCGCCGCGCCGAGCGCGCCTGCCGCGAGGCCGACATCGTGTTCTCGGTCGGCACCTCTGGCCTCGTGCCCCCGGCGGCGACCCTGCCGGTCACCGCCATCGAGGCCGGCGCGATTGGCGTCGAGGTCAACCTGGAGGCGACCTATCTGGCCGAGCTGTTTGCCTACGGCCTGTACGGCCCCTCGGGCGTGATCCTGCCCGCGCTGGTGGCGGCGGTCTGGGGCTAGACTCCCGCAATAATTAATCGCAAGGAGGCCGCTGTGGCCGATTGGAACCCGACCTTATACGATACCCGCCACGGGTTTGTCACCAGCTATGGCAGCGATGTCCTGGCCCTGCTCGACCCGCAGCCTGGCGAGCGGATCCTCGACATCGGCTGCGGGACCGGCCACCACGTCAAGGCGCTGAGCGAGGCCGGGGCGCAGGCGCTTGGGATCGACTTCTCCCCAGCGATGATCGCCGCCGCCCAGGCCCAGCATCCCGCGCTGGAGTTTCAGGTCGCCAGCGCCAGCGATTTCGCCTTTGAAGCGCCCTTCGATGCGGTCTTCTCCAACGCCGCGCTCCACTGGGTCACCGCCGCCGAGGCTGCGGTGGTGTGTATTGCCCAGGCGCTGCGGCCGGGCGGGCGGTTTGTCGCCGAGATGGGCGGCCGGGGCAATGTCGGCGGAATCGTCAACGCCGTTCAGGCGGCCAGGGCGGCCCACGGCCTCGCGCCCGCCGCGACCAACTGGTATTTTCCCAGCATCAGCGCCTACAGCCACCTGCTGGAGCAGCACGGCCTGGAGCTGCGGCTGGCGCAGCTCTTCGACCGGCCAACCGATCTCAACGATGGCGCGGCGGGCATGCGCACCTGGCTGACAATGTTTGGGTCGCATCTGCTCGATGATGCTGCGCCCGCGCTGCGCGATACTATCCTGAGCACAATCGAGACCACGCTGCGCCCAACCCTGTTTCGGGACGGCCGCTGGTACGCCGACTACCGCCGCCTGCGCTTTGTGGCAGTCAAACTGTAGATTTTGCGCTGGATGAGCCTGTCGAAGCCAAGCCGATTAAAGCCGCGCCTGTCGAACCTAATTTTAGTATGTACAAGTGGAACTATGCTGACCTATCAACAAACCCTGGACTGGCTGTACAGCTTTATCGATAGCGAGAAGAAGCTGCCGCAGACCCCGCTCGACTTCAACCTGCCCCGCGTCGCGGCCCTGCTGCACGCCCTGGGCGACCAGCAGCTGCGCTACCCGGCGGTGGTCGTGGCGGGCACCAAGGGCAAGGGCTCGACCTGCGCCTTCCTGGAGGCGATTCTGCGCACGGCTGGGCTGCGGGTCGGCCTGTTCACCTCGCCGCACCTGCACACCTACCGCGAGCGCATCCAGATCGACCGGGCGCCGATCGATCCGGCCGCGCTGGCCGATCTGGTCGAGCGGATTCAGCCGCTGGTCGCCGCGCTCGATCCGGCGCTTGGCCCGCTGAGCACCTATGAGATTGGCGTGGCCCTGGGGCTGACCTACTTTGCCGAGCAGAAGATCGACTTTGCCGTCCTGGAGATCGGGCTGGGCGGGCGCTACGATGCGATCAACACCGTCACCCCGCTGCTCTCGGTGATCACCTCGATCAGCTACGACCACACCGCGATTCTCGGCGACACGCTGGCCAAAATCGCTGGCGAGAAGGCCGCCATCATCAAGCCGCATGTGCCGATTCTGACCACGGTGCAGCATCCTGAGGCCGCGACGGTGATTGCGGCCACGGCGGCGGCGGCGCAGGCCCCGCTGTTTATCGCCACGCTCGGCGGGGTGCAGGAGCAGGCCTCGGGCGAGCAGGCCGAATATCCGCTGGATATTGTGCCGCAGACCCTCGGGCTGCCGGGCGAGTTCCAGATGCAGAACGCCCAGCTGGCGGCCGGCGCGGCGCTGCTGCTGCGCGAGATCGGCCTGCCGATCAGCGATGATGCGATTCGCAGCGGCCTGCGGACGGCCCAGTGGCCGGGGCGCTTCGAGACCATCGCCCAGGCGCCCACGATTGTGGTTGACGGCGCGCACAATGGCGACTCGGCCCAGGTCTTGCTGCGCTCGCTGCGCCAGAGCTTTCAGTACGAGCGCCTGATTCTGGTCCTGGGAACCTCCAGCGACAAAGATATCGCCGGGATTGTCGCGGCGCTCGTGCCCGCCGCCGCCGCCGTGGTGCTGACCCAGTCGCGCCACCCGCGCTCGACCCCGACCGCCGTGCTGCGCGAGCACGCTGCGGCCCTCTCCAGCGGGCCAGTCCTTGAGACCAGCGATATTCCACCGGCGCTGGAGCTAGCCCGCGAGCTGGCCAATCCGCAGGACCTGATCTGCGTGACCGGCTCGCTGTTCGTGGTGGCGGCGGCCCGTGAGGCGCTGGGGCTGGCGGTCGCCGACTAAGATCGCCCGGTTCGTAAGCTGCGCTGTAAGGCGTTCGACTATACTTAATGCTAGGCAAGCGCAGAGAATTGCCGCCCCCAACCTGCTGACAGGATACTCATGCGCCATCGACCAGCGCAGCAATGTCCATGTATTCGCCTGAATCCACCAGGAACCAACCTTCTGGTGGCCGCGCTCGTTTTTAGGATCGCCCTATGACCACACATATTTTACTGGTAGAAGATCACGAGATGAATCGCGATATGCTCACGCGGCGGCTGGAGCGCCGCGGCTTCAGCGTCACCATCGCCACCAATGGCGCGGAGGCGCTGGAGCTGGCCCACGCCAGCCTGCCCGACCTGATCCTGATGGATATGAGCCTGCCGGTGATCGACGGCTGGACGGCCACCAGCCAGCTAAAAGCCTCGGCGGCGACCGGGCATATTCCGGTGATTGGCCTGACCGCGCACGCCATGACCGGCGACCGCGAGCGCTGTCTGGCGGCCGGCTGCGACGAGTACGACACCAAGCCGATTGAGTTCCCCCGCCTGCTGCAAAAGATCGAAACCCTCCTCAGCGCGGAGCTTCCCACATGAGCACGACCGCCGCCCAGATTCTGGTTGTTGACGATAACCCCGATAATCGCGAGCTGCTCAGCCGCCAGCTCAGCCGGCGCGGCTACCAGATTGTGGTCGCCGAACATGGCCGGGAGGCGCTGGCGATAATGCGCGAGCAGCCCTTCGATCTGGTGCTGCTGGATATTATGATGCCGATTATGAATGGCTACGAGATGCTCCAGCACCTCAAAGACGACCCGGCCCTGCGCCACATTCCGGTGATTGTGATCTCGGCCGCCGACGATCTGAGCAGCATGGTGCGCGGGATTCAGCTGGGCGCCGAGGACTATCTGAGCAAGCCGTTCAACTCGGTGCTGCTCAAAGCCCGAATCGAGGCCTCGCTGGAGAAAAAGCACTTCCGCGACCAGGAGCAGATCTATGTCCAGGCCCTGGCCGCCGAGCAGCAGAAGTCCGAGCGCCTGCTCCTGAGTATTTTGCCCAAGGTCGTCGCCGAGAAGCTCAAGGATCAGCAGCAGATCATCGCCGACTATTTTGCCGAGGCCACGGTGCTGTTTGCCGATGTGGTCGACTTCACCCACTTCTCGGCCCAGATCAGCCCGGATAGGCTGGTGCGCTGGCTGAACGACCTCTTCTCGGCCTTTGACCAGCTCGCGGCCGACCACGGGCTGGAGAAAATCAAGACCATCGGCGACTCCTATATGGTCGCCGGGGGCATTCCGGTCGCCCGCCCCGACCATATCCAGGCGGTGGCGGCGATGGCACTGGATATGCAGAAGGTTGCCAGCGAGTTTAAGCTGCCCCAGGGCGAGCCGCTGGCGATTCGGATTGGCATCCATACCGGCCCGGTTGTCGCCGGGGTGATCGGCACCAGCAAGTTTAGCTACGATCTGTGGGGCGATACGGTCAATATCGCCAGCCGCATGGAGGCCCAGGGCGTCCCCGGCACCATCCAGATCACCGAGGCGATGTATGCGTGTCTGGCGGATCACCCGGCCTTTGCGTTTAGCCCGTCCAGCGAGATTGATATCAAAGGCAAGGGGCGCATGAAGACCTATTTCCTGAAATCACGCGCCGAATCCTGACGCATTGAGGTTGATCTATGCAGTGGCAATCCACATCCTATACGCTGCCAGCCCTGATCACCAGTCTGGTTGCGGCCGCGCTGATGGCTTTTGCGATGCGGCAGCGCCATACCGAGCAGATGTGGCCGTTCGCGGTGCTGACGGCGGCGGTGGCCTTCTGGACCCTGGGCTACGCCGCCGAGCTGGCCAGCGTCTCGCTCACCGCCAAGCTGTGGTTCGCCAAATTCCAGTACATCGGCATTGTGACGCCGCCAGTCGCCTGGCTGGCCTACGCCGCGTTCTACGTCGGGCGGCCCGCGCTGATCACTCGGCGGCGCATGCTGCTGGCGGCGCTTGTGCCGTGGATTACCGTGCTGCTGGTGTTTACCAACGAGTGGCACCACCTGATCTGGGCCAGCGCCGAGCTGGAGACGTATCGCTCCTGGACGATGTTGTCGGTCACGTATGGGCTGTGGTTCTGGGTGCATACGATCTACTCGTATATTTTTCTGGCGGTTGGCACGCTCTTTTTATTCCAGGGCCTGGTCCTCTCGTCGGCGCTGTATCAGAACCAGATCATCATTATGGTGCTGGGCGCGCTGGGCCCGTGGATCGCCAACGCGCTGTATATTAGCGGCCTCAGCCCCTTCCCCTATCTTGATCTCACGCCGTTTGGCTTTACGATCAGCTCGATTATCTTTGGCTGGGGCATGCTGCGCTTCCGCCTGTTCGATGTGCTGCCGATCGCCCGCGATATCGTGATGGATAACCTCAACGAGGGGGTGATTGTGCTCGATCAGCGCAATCAAATTATTGATATTAACCGCCAGGCCGCCCGGCTGCTCAATCTGCAGGCCAATACGCTGCTTGGCTCGGCCGGCGACGATCTGCTGCTGAACACCCTGAAGCTGGCGCCGCTGGTGCTGGTCTCGCCGGAGTGGCGTCAGGAGGTTGTCCTCAGGGGGCCGGGCGCGGTGCAGCAGCTTAGTCTGGCCATGTCGCCGCTGATGAGTCGGCGGGGCAAAAATATTGGCCGCCTGATTGTGCTCAGCGATATCAGCCAGCGCAAAATCGCCGAGCAGGAGCTGCGGCGCCAGGCGCTGGTGGTCGCCAACATTCAGGATGTTGTGATGGTGGCGGGGCCGGATGGCCTGTTCGTTGATGTCAACACGGCGGTGGAGCGGCTGCTGGGCTATACCAAAGCCGACCTGATCGGCCAGGCGCCCAACGCATTTTTGAATCGCGACCCGGCCACGCTGGCGCGCTACACCGAGATCCCTCAGGCGATTCAGACCCAGGGCAGCTGGCGCGGCGAGCTGCAGTTTCGGCGCAAGCAGGGCGGCAGCGCAATCGTCGATCTGGTGATCGTGCCGCTGCTGGATGCGAACCAGCAGCTGATCGGCACCGTCGGGGTTGGCCGCGATATCGCCGAGCGCAAACGCATCGAGCTGGAGCTGCGCCGCCAGGCCCTGACCTTCGAGAATATTCTCGACAGCGTGGTTGTCACCAATCAGGATGGCGTGATCGTCGACTGTAATCCGGCCACCGAAAACGTGTTTGGCTACACCAAAGCCGAGCTCATCGGCCAGCCCGCCGCGATCTGGCAGCTCAATCTGGCCGAGCGCGAGCAGCTGAGCCACTACATCAGAGACGGGCTGGATGGCGCCGAGCACTGGCAGGGCGAGGTTAATTTTATCCGCAAATACGGCCGGGCCGGCGTGTGCGAGATTGTGGTGGTGCCGCTCTTCGACACCGAGCAGCAGCGGATTGGGGCGATCGCGGTCAGCCGCGATGTCACCGAGAGCAAGGCGATTGCGGCCAATCTGCTGGCCCAAAAAAACTTGTTCAAGAATCTGGTCGAGGTTGCCAAGGCCACGACCGCGCAGCCCAACCTTGAGGATACGCTGCAAAATACCCTGACGATTGCGGTTCAGCTGACCAAGTCCGAGCAGGGCAGCATCTTCCTGATCGATCAGACCCAGCGGGTCACCCACAGCATTTCCAGCCGCTCGGATCTGGCCTTCACCAAGCGCCAGCACCTAATCAGCCGCTTTATCCAGGAGGGGCTGGCGGGCTGGGTGATTAAGCACCAGGAGATTGTGCTGATTGACGATGCCGCGCTGGACGCCCGCTGGATCGCCGATCCCGAATCGACCTACGCCGCCCGCTCGGTGCTGGCGATTCCGATTCAGGGCAGCACCGGGCTGCTCGGCCTGCTGATGCTGCTCCACTCGGTCTCGCACCACTTCAGCCTCGAGCACACCCAGCTGATGCAGGCCGCCGTGGCCCAGATGTCGCTGGCGATTCGCAACGCCCATATCTTCGACACCCAGCAGCAGCTGACCGCCGAGCTGGTGCGAGCCAAAGAGGCCGCCGAGCAGACCAGCCGGGCCAAGAGCCAGTTTCTGGACAACATCAGCCACGAGCTGCGCACCCCGCTGACGGCGATTATGGGCTACAGCGATCTGCTGCTCGATGAGATGCAGGATGCCGCCGTCAGCGACTATCTCTACGATGTGCAGAAAATCCGCTCGGCCAGCCACCATCTGCTGGCGCTGATCAACGATGTGCTCGATCTTTCCAAGATTGAGGCGGGCAAGATGACGGTCTACTGGGAGCGCACCGACCTCGATCTGATTATGGCCGATGTGCTAACGACGGTGCAGCCGCTAGTCGATAAAAACCACAATCGGCTGACGCTGGCCCCGGCCACGCCGCTGGGTCTGCTGGTCACCGATGTCTCGAAGCTGCGCCAGGTGCTGATCAATCTGCTGAGCAATGCGGCCAAGTTCACCGAGCGCGGCGAGCTGCGGATTGAGGTGCGGCGCAGCGACGCCCCCGACCCGCAGATCCATTTCGCCATCCACGACACCGGGATCGGGATCAGCCCGGACCAGCTTGGCGCCCTGTTCCAGAGCTTTTCGCAGGCCGATGCCTCGACGACCAGAAAATATGGCGGCACCGGGCTGGGCCTGGTGATCAGCCGCAATCTGTGCCGCCTGCTCGGCGGCGATATCGCGGTGGTCAGCGCGCTGGACCAGGGCTCAACCTTCACCGTCAGCCTGCCAATTGTTGAGGTTCCCAGCGAGCCGGTGGCCGCGCCCGCGCCGCTGGCCGCGCCGGTGGGGTGAGCGGCCTGCGTGGCTCAGCGCCTACTCCGCGCTCCGCCGATCGACCACGATCTGGCCAGCTTTGACCACCAGCGCCACCGGGTTGGTGCCAAAGCGATAGCCGAGATGCTGCTCGCTTGGCAGCGCCAGCAGGGTCACGTCGGCGCGCTTGCCGACCGCCAGCGAGCCAACCTCGGCCGCCCGGCCCAGCGCGTAGGCGGCGTTGATTGTCGCCGCATGCAGCGCCTCGGTCGGGGTCAGCCGCAGGTAGCGGCAGGCCAACGCAATAATAAACGGCATTGACTCGCAGATGCTGGTGCCGGGGTTGCAGTCGGTCGCCAGCGCCAGCGCCCCGCCAGCCGCCACAATCGCCCGCGCCGGGGTGAACTCGTGGTGGCCCAGCCCAAACGGCGTGCCCGGCAGCGCCACCGCCACCGTCGGCGACTGCGCCAGCAGGGCGATGTGGTCGGGCGGCGTTGCCACCAGGTGATCGGCGGAGAGCGCCCCCAGCTCAACCGCCAGCGGCGTGCCGCCCAGCGGCGCAAACTCATCGACGTGTAGCTTGGTGGCAAAGCCCAGCTCGCGGGCGCGGGCCAGAATCTGCCGCGACTGGCCCAGGTCAAACGCGCCCTCCTCGCAGAACACATCGCAGGCCAGCGCCTCGCGCCAGACCTCCTGGGCGGCCCACCAGCGCGCCACCGCCGGCAGCATCTCGTCGATCACCAGCTGGGTGTAGCCGGCCGCGTTGCCGCGGTACTCGGCGGGAATCGCGTGGGCACCGATGAAGGTCGGCACAATGCTGAGCGGGTGGCTGCGCTCCAGCTCGGCGATGGCCTCCAGCATCGCAATCTCGTGCGCGGTGGTCAGGCCATAGCCGGTTTTGATCTCGACCGTGGTTGTGCCGTGCGCCAGCATCCGATCGAGGCGCGGGCGGGTCTGGGCGACCAGCTCGGCCACCGAGGCGGCCCGTGTGGCCCGGACGCTGGCCATAATCCCACCGCCGGCGGCCATCAGCTCCTGGTAGGTGGCCCCGGCGATCCGCAGCGCAAACTCGTCGGCGCGGTCGCCAGCGTAGCAGCAGTGGGTGTGCGGGTCGACGAAGCCGGGAATGGCGATCAGTCCCGCGCCGTCGAGGGTCTGCTCGGCGCGATACTGCCCGCTCAGCTCGGCGGCGGACCCAACGGCGACAATCCGCCCGCCCGCCAGCGCCAGCGCGGCATCGGCAATCCCGCTGGCCGCGCCCAGGCTCACGCCCCGCAGCGGCCCATCGGGAGCGGCACAGGTCACAAGCCGCCGAATGTTGGTGATCAGAAGATCAACGGTGATCATAAGGGTCCTTTCAAAAAATAAACCGGCATCAACCAGGCTAAGCCAGCGGGAACTTCTGCTATAATATCGCCCATATCAAGGAGGATTTTCGATGTCTATGTCAACCCGTCGCCGCTCGTCGCGAGCCAACCGACGACCACCAATTCGCAATATCAAAGAGTCAGCCCCAATCGGCGCAGATCCGCTGCTGGAATATAGCTTCATTCGCCGCGACCTCGTCCGCATCCTCGCCATCGGCGGCGGCCTGCTTTTGCTCATGGTTATTCTGGCTGTCCTCAATTCTACCCTCAACGTATTCTAAGCGGTTTTGGCAACAACTTGAACAGGGGCACGGTAGTATGCCGTGCCCCTTGGATTGTCTGGAGAGGCCTTCGATGAGCGACGAACGGATCGCCAGCAAAGCGGCGCGACTGCGCTGGATCGAACGCAAGCTGTACAACAACCCCCAGGGGATCCGCGTGGTCGATCTGGCGGCCTCCACCGGGATGGATCGGCGCACGATCTATCGCGATATCGCCTCGCTGGAGGATCTCGGCATTCCGGTCTGGCAGCTGGATGGGAAGTTTGGGATCAACCGCGAGGATTATCTCTCGACGGTGCGCCTGAACCTCAACCAGACCATCGCGCTGTTCTTTGCCGCCCGCCTGCTGGCCCACCACAGCGACGAGCACAACCCCCACGTCGTCGCGGCGCTGGATAAAATCGCCTCCTCGCTGCCTGACGAGACCATCGCCGCCCATCTCACCCGCGTCTCCGAGCAGATTCAGGAGCGCCCGACCCGCCGCGAGTATATCAGCGTGCTGGAGACGTTCACCCGCGCCTGGGCCGACCGCCGGGTCGTGCAGTTCTCCTACTGGGCCACGGGCCGCGATGAGCCGGAGGAGCGCACCGTCGCGCCGTATGTGCTGGAGGTCTCGCGCTTCGAGCCGGCCTCGTATGTGATCGGCCACGACCCGCTGCGCAATGCATTGCGCACCTTCAAGCTCGAGCGCGTGCAACACGCCACGATGCTCGACGAGATCTATGAGATTCCCGGCGACTTCGATCCCTACACCCTGCTGGCAGATAGCTGGGGGATTATGGACGAGGCCGGGACGGTCGAGGTGCGGCTGCGCTTCACCACGGCGGTGGCCCGGCGGGTCAAAGAAAGCCTCTGGCACCGCTCGCAGGTGGTCGCCGACCTCCCCGACGGCGGCTGCGAGATCAGCCTGCAGCTCGGCGGCACCCGCGAGATTCGCTCGTGGATCCTGGGCTGGGGCGCCGATGTCGAGGTGCTCGCCCCGGCCGCGCTGCGCGAGGAGGTCGCCGAGCACGCCCGCCGCATGGTCGGGCTGTATCCGTTCGCTCAGGCTTGATCACACACCAGCATAAGCGAAAAACTTTCGGGGCAGCGGCGTACTCTTGAGGGTTTATTGCACAACGAAGGAGCACATCGATGACTCGTAAAAACATTATTGGCGCGATCATCGCGCTGCTGTTTCCGCTGCTGCTGGTCAGCGAACTCGCCAAGGGGCTATCACTCGAAACGGGGATGAGCAGCTATTCGCTTATCTCGCTCTGGCTTGCCTGCGCGTACTGGCGCTATGGCGAGGGGATTGATGACAGCTACAAGCGGGAGTGCGCCGAGCAGGCCGCCTTCATGTTTGGCCTGTTTGGGTTCACTTTTTTACGTCCGATCCTCGATAAACTCCTCGACTCCCAGGACAGTCTTGTGCTGCTGGCGTATCAATTTGCGCTGCTGGCCCTGCTGTTGCGCGTAGCCCCACGGACGCTGGGCGCACTAAGTTTTCCCTGGTCGTGGCGCTTTTTCCTCTTCCAAACACCAGCGCAGATGGCGAAACATACAGGTAGCTAGCAGCTAGTAGCTCGTGCATGTCAGCGATTAACCAACAGTTTTAGCGCATTGGAATGGAATAATCCCTAATTCCTAAACCCAATACCGTTCAAAATAAGGAAATTCGTGGGTATTTCCCCCTCTCCACGGCGGTGGAGAGGGGAGGCGCGCAGCGGCCCAGAGGGCGCCGGGGTGAGGTCAATAATGACGCTATTCCGGCTTATTTAAACGGTATTGTTCCTAAAACCGTGCTATCTGGTGAGTAAAACC
>DAOTUS010000599.1:0-10730 GCA_034437415.1 Herpetosiphonaceae bacterium | reverse complement strand
CAGCAGCACGGTGAACGCAATCTGGCAGCAGTGCAACGGGTCTTCATGCGCCGCTTTGATCAGGCCATCAATCGCTTGGGGCTGGGGTGAGGTCCCGAACGACTTTGCACATGCCCTGAGTCCCGACCTGCCGGTCCCAATCGGCCAACGTGCTGGCGGACCAATGGCGCAGCGCTACTCGCTGAGCATTCCCGGCCCCGCCCAAGTTTTGCGATGCTCCATCGGGTGCTCGACAACCAGCCGCTGCTGCACCGCCCAGGTGAAAAAGGCCCGAATGACCAACTCAGCCGTGATGCGGTCGAGGCACGAGGCGAGATAGGCACTGATCCAGTGGGGCGCCACCGCATCGATGGCGTTGGGATAGCTGCTGTCCAGCCAGCGATCGGCGAAGTCTTCCAGGTGCTCGCCATACACCGCCGCCAGCTGTGGCCGGGTGCGCACCAGCGTGCCGCGAAAACTATCGAGCGCGCCAAGCAGGGTGCGCTCGTGAACCACGAGATCGTCAATCATACGCAAAACTCCTTAGGGTCCGCCCGCCACAGCGGCCCAGCTATGGCGCTACCTGGGCCGCTGTGGCGAGGAGAACGCTATTTCTTTTTCGGGAAGCCGGTGATGGCGATCACTGCCGAGCGCGGGATTTCGTTGCCGCCCAGCGGCCAGGTGCTGGTCAGCGCGGTCGGGCTTTTCGACTCCTCGCCGGGGTGCTGGACCGCCAGAAACATGGTTTGGCCGTCGGGGGTCCAGGTGGGGCCGGTGAGTTCCGCCTCGACCGGGCCGGAGGCGAACTGATAGGCGATCCCGGCGTCGGGGCCGCTGGTGCGGAAGAAGAACAGGCCGTTGTTGGCCTGAAATGAATAGATGCCCTGGCCCACCCGCGACGACGAAATATCGGTCACCATCCACAGGTTGCCCTCGCCGTCGAAGAGCAGATTATCGGGCGAGGAAAAGCCGCTCTGGGAGCCGCCAACCGCGAAGATGCTCCACTCGAACGCGCTGGCCGCCGGATTGCCGTCCTTCTCGGCCAGGCGCACAATCTGGCCGTGAAAGTTGCCGTGGCCGGTGTTGTTGGTCAGGGCGATGAAGACACTCCCGTCGATGGGGTTGATCTCGATATCCTCTGGGCGATCGACCGGCGTGGCCCGCAACACCAGCGCGGCGGCGCGGGCATCGGCCAGGACATCGGCCTGGGAGGCGAACAGCGCCGCGCCTTTGCTATCTTTGGCATCGCGCAGAGCTGCCTGGGTGGCAAAGTCGAGCAAAATCCACTTGCCTGAGCCGAAATCGGCGGCGTAGAGCTTGCCGCTTTCCAAAATCGCCATATTCCCGCCCCGGTCGGCCAGATTAGTGAGCTTGCGGTCGGCGACAAACTTGTAGACGCACGAGTCGGCTTTGTCATCGCCCATATAGGCCACGACGGTGCCATCGCCGCCGACGCGGATGGCGACGTTCTCGTGGCGGAAGCGGCCCAGCGCGGTGTGTTTGCGCGGGGTGCTGTTCTTATCGAACGGATCGAGCTCGACGACCCAGCCATAGTGGCGCTTGCCGTAGATGGCGGGATCCCAGCCGTAGCCCTCGGGGGCGGCGACCGGATAATCCTGGAAGTTCTCTTCGCAGCTCAGCGCGGTGCCCCAGGGGGTCTGGCCGCCCGAGCAGTTGCCCAGGGTGCCGATGGCCGTTGGCCCGCCATCAATGCCGGCGGCGGGGCCGGTCAGCAGCATCGGGGTGCGGGCGGTCAGGCGGCGGTTGTGGGTCGTATCGCCCTGGTCGAAGAACCAGCGGCCATCCTTGCTGCGGGTGACCCGGATCACGCTCATGCCGACGGCGTCCTGCTCGGTGATCATCTGCTGGGCCGATTTGCTGCCAGCGGTGTAGCCGCTGACAAACATGGGGTTGACATACTCGTGGTTGACCACCAGCAGCCCGTCGGTGCTCGACAAATCGGCGCGCAGAAATCCGCGGTGGACCGCATTTTTATCCACCCCTTTTTGCAGCAGGTCCATAGGAAAAAACCCGGTGTAGTCGGCGTTATAGCCAAAGGTGCTGCCGTCGCCCATAGCGTGGCCCCAGTGGGCCAGCAGGTCGTAGCGATAGCCTTTGGGCAGCACAATCGCATCGGCGCTGGTTGGGGCGATCGGTGTGAAGGGGAGTTTGGCGCCCTGCGGAGCGCGCGGCGCACCGTTGGCAACGGCGGTTGCCGCCGCCTCGGCGGTCTGCAGATCCAGCGGCAAAACTCCGGCCAGGCCAGCCGCCGCCGTGCCCGCCAGCAGCGCCCGGCGGCCAATTTTACGCTCCAACAAATCGTGCCAGATGCTCGGACGTGATTCCCGTTTCTCGCGCATTGTCATTCAAGTGCTCCTAGGCTAGCTCACCCAGCACCCCAGCAAACGGGTGCAAAAAAATCGTTGGTTGATGCAGCCCACGATAGCCGCTCCAGGTCAAGCTCGTGTCAGCGTTGTGTAAAGATACGGTTAAGCATTGGGGCGCGTGGGGTTGGCTTCGACAGGATCAGCCAACCCAGCCCAACAGCTGACCGCGTCGCAGTCTGGTGGCTGAACCGTGATGAGTGCTATAATTAACCGGCAGTTATTTTTAATTGGATGGAGGCAAATCATGGCGATTCGCCGTGTTTTACAGATAGAGCAGCCCGAAGATTACGCTGTGCTCAAGAGCAAGGCCACCCGCGTCACCAGCTTCGATGCCAGCCTGCAGACCCTGGTCGATGACCTGATCGAGACCATGCGCGAGACCGACGGCGTGGGGCTGGCGGCGCCCCAGGTCGGCGTTCTGCGCCGGATTGTGGTGATTGAAGAGCCAGCCCGCATCGAGGAGCTGGAGGATGGCACGCTCCAGGAGATCGAGCCAGCCAGGCTGTATGTGATGGTCAACCCTGAGATCGTCAAGGCCAGCGAGGAGACCCACACCATGCTGGAGGGCTGTCTCAGCCTGCCCGGCCGCTACGGCGATGTCCCCCGCGCCAGCTGGGTCACGATCAAATACTTCGATCTCAAGGGCAAAGAGCAGCGCATCCGCAAAGCCTCCTCCGATGGTTACAAAGTTGGCCGCATCGCCCAGCACGAGATCGATCACCTGGATGGGGTTTTGTTTACCGAGCGGATCGTCGATATGACCACGCTGGTCGACTATCGCCAGGAGAATGTCGAGCGCCGTCGCCGCCGCCGGGGCCTGCTGCGCCGAAGGGCCGAGACCGAGCTGGCAAACGAAGAAAACTAGGGTTAAGACCCGATAGGTTGTGATAGCTTTCACTGCTATAGTAACCATTGTGTCTAAAAGATTCCTGGTTTTTGAAAGGACGGCTCGTTCGTGAAGAAGTTATTCAGTACAATTGCGCTAGTCATCGCGCTAACGGCGTTGGCAGCCTGTGGTGAGAGCACCGCAAATACGACCGCCCCGGCAACTGGCGCTACCTCTGGCGGCACCACCGCAGACGCAGTAGCCCTGACCTTTGATACGGCAACCGGCGCCGAGAATAAATTCATTCCTGAGACGATGGATGCGGCCGCTGGCGACGTGACCGTAACCTTCAACAACAAGGGCGCGGTTCCCCACAACTGGACCCTGGTCACAGCTGGTGAGGAAGATAAAGCTAACACCGAGTCGATGACCGCCGCACCAGACTACAAATATGCCGGTGCGCTGGCCCAGACCAAAACAATCAATGGTGGCGTCAGCGAGACCGTCACGGCTACGCTCGCCGCCGGAACCTACTCGTACATCTGCACCTTCCCCGGCCACTATGCGCTGGGAATGAAAGGCACGCTGACCGTCAAGTAGGTGCTCGTCGCCCGAGAAGGGGCAATGGAGTTGGCAACGCAAAACGGAGCGCAGGCATAATGCCCGCGCTCCGTTTTCGTCGTTTAGCCCCTATCGATCCCCCAGGCTCAGCTGTCGCGCCGGATCTGGCGCAGCTCCTGCAGCAGCTCGATCTGGCTCTTGTTCAACATCTGTTCCATCCGGGCATTGGTGATGAGACCGCTCGCACTGGTGAACCCCATTGCCCACATATACGCGAGCATCCATCCCTCAAAACGGGTTGCCACGAAATATAGCGGAACAAGCATGATGCCTACAGCCACAACTGTCGTGATAATCAGATTCTGGCGGATAAATTTTTGGCGAATATTGAGGATAGAGATATAGCCATCAAGCTCAGAGCTGCTCATACGGATTTTCTTTTGTACAAAGTGGGTGAGGCAAATTTGCCAGCGCAATTGATACGAGTCTGATCAGACCAAGGTTACCTTGGCTAAAACGCAAAAACGGAGCGCGGGCACAAGGCCCGCGCTCCGTTTTTGCATTTTCTCGTTAACTACAGCCCGAGGCGGGCGTGCTCGACCTTGAGGCATTTATCCTGGACCGCCTCCAGTCCAGCGGCCGCGGCCTCGGCGACAGCCGCATCGTTGACGATGCCCAGCTGCAGCCAGACGGCCTTGGCGCCCACCGCAATCGCGTCGGCGACCACCGACGGCACGTCCTCGGCGCGGCGGAAAATATCCACAATATCAATCGGCTCGGTGATGTCGTGCAGCGAGGCGACCGGCTGCTCGCCCAGCACCGGCCCCTTGAGCTGCGGGTTGACCGGGATAATCTTGTAGCCCGCCCGCTGCATGTACTGCGCGACGCCATAGCTGGCCCGGTCGGGCTTGTCGCTCAGGCCAACCACGGCGATGGTCTTGGCGTTGGCGAGCATGGTTTTCATCGCGGTCTGATCCATCGGTTCCCTCCTTGATACGCTCTATGCTTTAGGTTTTTCGTGGTACAGCCCCTCGTACTTGGGCTTGAACTCTTCGTAGATGTACTTGCGGCGCACCTTCAGGGTTGGCGTGAGCAGACCGTTCTCGACCGAGAAATCCTCGGGCAAAATCTCGTAGTACTTGACCTGCTCGAACGAGGCCAGGGTGCTGTTGGCGTGCTTGACCTCGGCCGCGATCAGCTGCTGGACCTTGGGGTGCTGGTGGATATTGCCGTCGCGGGGCACGCCCTCGCGGTCGGCCCACAGCCCAATCGACTCGGGGTCGAGGGTGAGCAGCGCCACCAGATAGGGCTTGCGGTCGCCGTACACCGCACACTGCGAGATATACGAGCTGTTTTTGAAGGCCGCCTCAACCGCCTGCGGGGCGATATTCTTGCCCGCCGAGGTGATCAGCAGATCCTTTTTGCGATCGACGATTTTCACGAAGCCATCAGCATCAATCGTGCCGATATCGCCGGTGTAGAACCAGCCATCCTGCAGCGCCTCGGCGGTTTTCTCGGGGCTGTTGTAGTAGCCAACCAGACACATCGGCCCGCGCAGCAGAATCTCGCCATCGTCGGCGATTTTAATCTCACAGCCCTTGATCGGCTTGCCGACCGTGCCCAGCTTATAGTCGCCGGGCGCGTTGACGGTGGCCCCGGCGGTGGTCTCGGTCAGGCCCCAGCCCTCGAGCAGCTGCACGCCGGCCCCATTGAAAAACTCCAGGATCTCCAGGTCCAGCGGGGCGCCGCCGGTGATGGCAAACTTGAGCTGGCCGCCGAGCAGATTGCGCACTTTGCTGAAGACCAGCTTGTCGGCGATGGCGTACTGGATCTTCAGGGCCAGGCCGGGCTGCTTTTTCTGCTCCATCAGGTGGCTCATCGCGCGGCCGACGCCCAGCGCCCAGCTGAAGATTTTCTTGGTGGCCGGCTTGGCCTCCGAGCGGGCTTTGGCGGTGGTAAAAATTTTCTCGTAGATCCGCGGCACGCTGAAGAAGAAGGTTGGCTTGACCGACTGCAGATCGTCGAGCACGGTCTTGACCGACTCAGTGATCGCCGTGTTCAGCCCGCGATCAACCCCAATGACGTGCTGGGCGCGGCCAAAAATGTGGGCGGCGGGCAGAAACATTAGATCGACATCGCCAGGCATCAGCTGCGGAAGCCGATCGCGCAGGGCCTCGCACTGGGCGATAAAGCAGCCGTGGGTCAGCATCGCGCCCTTGGGGTTGCCGGTGGTGCCCGAGGTGTAGACGATGGTTGCCAGGGTGTCGCGGTCCATCTCGCTGGCGAACTTCTCGGCCAGGGCGGACCGCTCCTCGGCGCTGCCGGTGTGGAGCTTGCGCAGGTCGGCGAAGGTCAGCACCCAGTCATCTGTGGGCATATTGGTGGTGTCGTAGACGATCACCCGCTCGACCTCGGGGATGTCCGCGCGGATTGTCAGCAGCTTGTCGTACTGCTCTTTGTTTTCAACAAAGAGATACTTGAGCTGCGCATCGTTGATGATGAATTTAATCGTATCCGCCAGCAGCGAGGGGTAGATCGTGACGGTGACTGCGCCCAAAGCCCAGCTGGCCCAGTCGGTCTGGAGCCACTCGGCCGAGGTGTTGGATAGAATGCCGATCGTGTCGCCTTTTTTGGCGCCCAGCGTGTGGAGACCGCCCATAATCTCATAGACCTGAGCCTGGTTTTCTTTGCCGGTTGCGCTCAGCCACTGGCCTTTGCGCGGGGTGCGCCAGCGGGTCAGGCTGGCATGCTCCTCGGATCGGTTGCGAAACAGCTGGCCTAGATTCTGTTCTTTCATACGTTCCTCCTAAAAAAAGTATCTATCAATTTAGTAGCTGGTAGCTGGTAGCTGGTAGCTGGTAGCTGGTAGCTGGTATTTAGGTCTTTCGAAAGCCTAAAAACCCACTAGCAGCTAGCTGCCACGTCGCCCATCTCCACCAGAACGCTATCGGCCTGGACGCTATCGCCGGGGCGGTAGAAGATGGCGGTGACCACTCCGGCGGCGGCGGTGCGGATGGTGTGCTCCATCTTCATCGCCTCGAGGGTGAGCAGGGCCGTGCCAGCCGCGACCTGCTGGCCAACCTCGACCAGCACGGCGCTCACGGAGCCGGGCATTGGGGCGCGCAATCCCCCGGCGGCATCGGCGGTCGGCTGCGGCTCGGGCAGGAGCGCCAGGCTGTTGAGCTGCACCACCGCGCCACGCCCGGCGATCCACCACGCATCCCCCTGGCGGGCATAGGCCAGCGTCTGGCGATAGCCATCGACCGTCAGGGTCAGATCGTGGTCGGTGGCGCTGCTGAAGGTGATCGCCATTGTCGCGGCCTGATCGATCTGCACGACGATGGGCTGCCCGGCGCGCCGTGGCGGGGTCAGCTGAACCTCCAGGGTGGCCGCGCCCAGGCGATAGTGATAGCGCTGGGGCGCGTTGGGGCTGTTGCGCCAGTGGCGGTCCGGCCCGGCCTGCTCCTGCCACTGGAGCAGCGTCGCCGCAGTCAGCGCAGCGGTCGTGGCGGAGTCCAGGCTTGTTGGCGCGGCGGCGTTGAGGCCCAGGGCGGCGGCGTGCTGGGCCAGAAAGGCGGTGCTGAGGTCGCCGGACAGGTGGGCCGGGTGGAGGACGAGGCGGCGCAAAAACGCCAGATTGTTGCTGCAGCCGAGCAGCACGCTGGTCTCCAGCGCCCGCGCCAGCCGCCGCAGGGCCGTCGGGCGGTCGGGGCCGTGGGCGATGATTTTGGCCAGCATTGGGTCGTAGTACACCGAGACCGTATCGCCCGTGCGAATCCCGCTCTCGACCCGCACGCCAGCGCCGGTTGGCTCGCGCCAGAGCAGAATCGGCCCGATCGCGGGGAGGAAATCGCTGGCCGGGTCTTCGGCGTACACCCGCGCCTCGACCGCGTGGCCGCTGAACACCACCGCGCTCTGGCTGAGCGGCAGCGGCTCGCCCTCGCTGACCCGAATCTGCCACTCGACCAGGTCCAGCCCGGTGACCGCCTCGGTGACCGGGTGCTCAACCTGCAGGCGGGTGTTCATCTCCAGGAAATAAAAGCTGCCGCTGCGATCGAGCAGAAACTCGACGGTGCCGGCGTTGGTGTAGCCGATGGTGCGGCCTGCCGCCACCGCCGCCGCCCCGATGGCCGCGCGCTGGGCCGGGGAGAGCGCCGGAGAGGGTGCCTCCTCGATGATCTTCTGGTGGCGCCGCTGGATCGAGCACTCGCGCTCGCCGAGGTGGATGAGGCTGCCGTGGTGGTCGCCAAAAATCTGCACCTCGATATGGCGCGGCTCGATCAGCGCCCGCTCCAGGATTAGCTCGGCGGAGCCAAAGGCGGCCAGCGCCTCGCGGCGGGCGCCGTCCAGCGCCGCGCCCAGCGCGGCGGGCTCCAGCACCAGGCGCATGCCTTTGCCGCCGCCGCCGGCCGCCGCCTTGACCATCAGCGGCATCCCAATGCGCTCGGCCTCGGCCAGCAGGGTGGCGTCGTCCTGCTGCTCGCCGCTGTAGCCAGGGACGGTTGGCACTCCGGCGCCCTGCATCAGCAGCTTGGCGGCGCGCTTGTTGCCCATCGCCGCAATCGCCGCCACCGCTGGCCCGATGAATATAAAATCCGCGTCCTGACAGGCGCGGGCAAACTCAGCATTCTCGGAGAGAAACCCGTAGCCAGGGTGAATCGCATCGGCCTCCACCCGCTTGGCGGCGGCCAGAATTGCCGCGCTGTTGAGGTATGATTCGGCCGCCGGGGCCGCCCCAATCAGCACCGCCGCATCGGCCAGCGCGACATGGCGGGCCTGCGCATCGGCAGCAGAGTAGACGGCCACCGTGCGAATCCCCAATCGCTGGCAGGTGCGGATAATGCGACAGGCAATTTCGCCACGATTAGCAATTAGAATGCTGGTGATCACAAACTATCTCCGTCGATACAGGTGCTTGGGATTTGAGGCTGGGCGGGCTGGGAGCGCGGCAGGCCAGACGGCCGCCGCTACTGATCGGGCTGCTGTTCGGCGTCGTGGGCAAGCTCTTCAAGCAACTCCTTAACCGCCCGCTCGCCAATCAGCGTTCGGCCAAGCTCGGTCGCCGGCGGAATGCCCTCCATCTCAAGAAAGTCGGCAATATGCTGGCGATGCCGCTCCAGCAGCGCCGGGGTAAGCAGTTCGTCGAGATAAACTTCCATCGGAACCTCGTGTGAATGGATTCAGGCCAAGGAAATGAAGGATGGCGCAAAGGGAGATTTGTCTAGCGGTATCATAGCGGCTTTTGAGCCTAGAGGCAAACGTGGCGCCATTGATCCAGCCAGAACCATAAACGCGCTATCCAGATTGGCCACCATCGCCACAATCCCAAGCACCAGCGACAGAGTGCCAAGGATCCAGACCAACCCGTTCAGGATCGCCAGATAGGCCGTGGTCTGGCGCTGTTTCAGGCTTGAGTGAGCTTGGGGTGGCTGGGTCATAGGCAGAAAATCTTTCCTGAAGTATTGCTGGCGTAGGGAGAAGCTGAGGGTGCTTTGCTGGCCGATAGTATGCCATATCCAAGCCAAGCGGGCAATTTCCGAGCGTATGCACAGCGTTCGTACTAGCCGGATCGTTGGTCGCGATCTGGCCGGCGGCTCACGCCAGGCTGAAGCAGCGCTGGTTGGTATGACAATCCAACCAAATCCCCACCAGTTTCATGTCAGCTTTGGTCTCTTCTCAACCTGCTGAGCGCTTGGTATGATGAACGCCTCAGCAAATCCGCAGCCCTAAAACCCTTCCAAGGAGGTGTGACTATGTCGAACTTTGAACTGGCGCTCAAGCTTTTTTTACAAATGGCGGTTATTTTGGGCACGTGTCGCCTGATCAGCCTGCTCGGACGGCGCTATCTGGGCCAGACCGAGGTGGTCTGCGAGATGATTGCCGGTGTGCTGCTGGGTCCATCGCTGCTGGGCCTGATCTCGCCCGCCGCCAAGGAGTGGCTGTTTCCCAGCGCCCGGCTGGTGCTGGAAAGCGGGCAGAGTATCCCCAATCCTTCGATGTCGATTCTGTTCGCCATCAGCCAGGTTGGCATTGTGCTGTACATGTTCCTGATTGGCCTGGAGTTCAACACCGCTCTGATCAAAGGGCGCCTGCGCAGCGCCGGGCTGGTCTCGGGCGCCGGAATTCTGGTGCCGTTTGTGCTTGGTGGGGCTGTGGCGCTGCTGATTCGCTCCAATGGCACCCTGTTCGCTGACGGGATCGGGCCGTTCGCCGCCGCGCTGTACCTGGGCGCCTCCATGTCGATCACGGCATTTCCAATGCTGGCGCGCATGCTGCACGAGCGCGGGATCGCTAAAACCTCGCTGGGGACGCTGGCGCTGGCGGCGGGTTCGATAGACGATGCGATCGCCTGGTGCCTGCTGGCGATCGTGCTGGCCAGCATTCAGTCCAATGCCGCCATCGCCCTGCTGGCAATTGGCGGCGGGGTCGCCTACGTTATTTTTATGCTTTTCGGCGGCCGCCATCTGCTGCGGCGGGTGTTTCTGGGCCGCATGGCCCGCGACGGCGGCGTGACGATGCAGACGCTGACCTTGCTGCTGGCGGTGGTGATGTTCTGCGCCTGGTTCACCGACGCCATCGGGATCTACGCGATTTTTGGCGGCTTTATCGCGGGCACAGTGATGCCGCGCGGCGAGTTTGCCGAGCAGGTGCGCCAGAAAACCGAGTTCCTGACCACCGCCTTTCTGGTGCCGACCTTCTTCGTGTTCTCGGGCCTTAACACCCAGATTGGGCTGGTCAACACGCCGCTGCTGTGGGGGCTGACTGCGCTGATTATTCTGGTGGCGGTGGTTGGCAAGGGCGTGGCCTGTACGCTGGCCGCCCGCCTGGCCGGGGAGAGCTGGCGCGAGGCCGCCACCGTCGGCACGCTGATGAACGCCCGTGGCCTGATGGAGCTGATTATCCTCAACATCGGCCTGGAGAAAGGCGTGATCACGCCAACGCTGTTCACGATTATGGTGATTATGGCGATTGTGACC
>DAOTUS010000598.1:0-2939 GCA_034437415.1 Herpetosiphonaceae bacterium | reverse complement strand
TGATACAGCTCCAGCGCCTGGAGCCAGTCGTCGAGCATCGCCCCCGCCGCGTAGGTGCGAAACGCCGCGCCATCCAGCCAGACACCTTCGAGCGACACCCAGGCGCCGTCGGCCTGCAGACACGCCGCCGCCGCGCCCAGCATCCGGCGCAGGCGATACAGCGCGCCGCTGAGCTGGCGGCGAGCCTGGGCCTCGCTCAGCTCCGGCCAGATCGCCCCGGCCAGCCGCCAGCGCGCCACCGTGCCGCCCTCGGCGCACAGCCCGAGGTAGGCGCAGATCGCCGCCAGCGTGGCCGGCAGTGGGGTGGTCGTATCGGCAACGACCAGGCGGGGATTGCCAAAAATATACAGCTGAGGAGTTGGCATAGCAGCACTCAATCTAGCGAATATCAATTTATTTTAGAGCAGATTCGTGGGCGTGGATCCGCCCCCGCTGGCTGAGCCTGTCGAAGCCCGTCATTTGGCTTCGACAGGCTCAGCCAACAGAGACAGACTACGCCTCGTCGCGCATCCGCTGCATCAGCCCGGTGATCCGGCTGACCTCGCGGCGGGCGGCCACGGCGGTCTCGACGGCCCGCCAGTCGCCGACCAGCGTCACCATCTGGCGGGCGCGGGTGACGGCGGTGTACAGCAGCGCCCGGTTGAGCAGCGGCCCGTAGTAGCGCAGCACGGGCACGATCACCGCCGGATACTCGGAGCCCTGGGCTTTGTGGACGCTGATCGCGTAGGCCAGCGCGACCTCGTCCAGCTCGCTCCACTGATACACCACCGTGCGCACATCGTCGAACTGGATCGTCACGGTGCGCTCCTCGGCGTCGATCACGGTCAGAATCCCCAGGTCGCCGTTGCTCACGTCGAGGTCGTAGTTGTTGCGCAGCTGGATCACGCGGTCGCCAACCCGATACAGCGTGGCGTTGATCGTGGCCTCGGCGCGCTGCGAGTGCGGCGGATTGAGCGCCAGCTGCAGCGCCGCGTTCAGCTCGGCCACCCCCGCCGGGCCACGGTGGGTCGCCGCCAGCACCTGGACATCGTGGATCGGGTCGAACTGCGGGAACTTGCGTGGGATCCGCTCGATCATGATTTTGACGATCGCCTCGGCGCACTCACGCGGGTCGGCGCGGTCGGCGTAGAAAAAATCGTTGGCCAGATTGGCTGCGTTGACCGCCGGCATCTGGCCGTGGTTGATCGCGTGGGCGTTGGCGATGATCCCGCTGTCGGCGGCCTGGCGAAAAATCGTATCGAGATGGATAGACGGCAGCGTGTCGGCCAGCAGCAGAACGCGCAGCACCGCCCCTGGCCCGACCGAGGGCAGCTGGTCGGCGTCGCCAACAAACAGCAGGTGGGCTCCCCGCCGCACGGCCTTGACCAGATGGTGGGCCAGCACCAGGTCCAGCATCGAGGTCTCGTCGACCACGATCATCTCGGCGTCCAGCGGATTCTGGTCGTTGCGGCCCCAGCGCTCCAGGCCGGCCCCGCCAGCGAACTCCAGCGTCCGATGGATGGTGGTGGCCGGGTGGTCGGTGGCCTCGGCCAGGCGGCGGGCGGCCCGGCCGGTCGGGGCGGTCAGCAGCACGCCCAGGTCGTGGCGGCGCAGCAGGCTCAGCACGGCGCGGACGGTGGTGGTCTTGCCGGTGCCCGGCCCGCCGGTCAGAATCAGCACCGGCGAGCGCAGCGCCACCATCACCGCCTCGATCTGGCGGGTGGTCAGGGTGTAGCCAGCCTGGGCCAGCTCGGCGCGCAGCTCGCGGCTCTCCAAGTCGGCGAACAGGCGCTGGATGTTGGTCGGGGCGTGCAGCAGCGCCCGCAGATGGCCCGCCAGCTCGGTCTCGGCGTGATAGAAGGCCGGGAGATAGATCAGGTCGCCGTCGTGGACCAGCAGCACCGCCGCGGTCGCCTCGGCCAGGCCAGCGGCCAGGGTTGCCTGGGGCAGCTCCAGAATCCGGGCGGTCTGGGCGATCAGGTCGGACTCGGGCAGGGCGCAGTGGCCCTCCTCGCTGGCGGCCACGCCCAGGGCGTAGCGCAGGCCCGCCGTAATCCGCCCAGGCGCGTCGCGGGCGATCCCGAGCGCCCCGGCGATCCGGTCGGCGGTCAGGAAACCCATGCCCTCGATCTCGATCGCCAGCCGGTAGGGGTCGCTGCGAATAATCTCGACAGCGGCATCAGCATACTGCTTGAAGATCTTGATCGCCAGCGGCACCGAGAGGCCGACATCCTGCCCCAGCAGCAGCAGCTCCTTGATGGTGCGCTGCTGCTCCCAGGCGCTGACGATCGCGGCGATCTTCTTGCGCCCCAGCCCTTTGACCTCGCTCAGGCGGCGCGGGTCGCGGTCGAGGATGTCGAGGGTTGAGGGGCCGAACGTGTCGGCGATGCGCTGGGCGGTGACCGGGCCGATGCCCGGCAGCAGCCCCGAGGCCAGGTAGCGCACGATTCCCTCGGTGGAGGTCGGCGGGGTGGTGCGATAGCGGATCACCTCGAACTGGCGCCCGTGCGAGCGGTGGTCAATCCAGTCGCCCTCCAGCTCCAGCGACTCGCCCGGCTGGACCTCGGGCAGGCGGCCCACGACGGTTATCACGGTCTTCTGGCCGGGCAGCTTCAGGCGCGCGACGGTGTAGCCGGTGTCGTCGGCGCGGTAGGTGATGCGTTCGAGTATGCCGGTGATCGATTCGCTCATAGTGTCTCGTTGCTCTTCGTTGGGACTGCATATCATTCGAGGGTTATTTTAGGGGATTTATGGGGGTGCGCTTGTATTGTTGGGGTTGCTTTTGATTCGCCACCCCTCCGCCCCGCCCCGGCGGGGAACCCAGGGGGTTTTCATCCCCCTGGACCCATAGGCATCAAGCTAAGGCTCCCCACATGAAACGCTCCTGTGGCATCATGGTGGTTATGAAGACGTACCCTGATGCATAAGGAGCGTTCCATGACCCGTACAGTAGCACAGAT
>DAOTUS010000597.1:0-5360 GCA_034437415.1 Herpetosiphonaceae bacterium | reverse complement strand
GGCAGCTGCTGTCGGAGCTGCTGTAGCCCGTGGCAGAGGCCCATAGGAATGCTCTCGGCGGCGTCCTGTTTGGTTTTCTGAACCGTTCCAAACTCGGTACAATCCCCCGCCAGGTCGAGAATCTGCAGCCTATCAACCCCTTTCAAGGCGCTGTTGATGGCTCCACCATCGGTAAGTCGCGCTGCATAGGCGATGGCCTCAAGATTGGTCGTAATCTTGAGGTCTGCTTGGATCACGCCGCTCGCCCGCAGCTGGGCACTCAATGAAATGGCGCGGCCGCGATCAACACCCCACCGGGCAGGGATACAGGCACCCCACGCGATTTCTTCTTCCGCCGCATAGGCTGCCAGCGACGACGCTGCGGTTCCAAGCAGCACCGGGATACTGATCGGGTCATACACCCGA
Organism: Herpetosiphonaceae bacterium; assembly: GCA_034437415.1. Classification (GTDB taxonomy): domain Bacteria; phylum Chloroflexota; class Chloroflexia; order Chloroflexales; family Herpetosiphonaceae; genus JACCRK01. The sequence goes on along the minus strand of DAOTUS010000597.1, from coordinate 4,955 downwards.
TCGGTACCGACCGTAATGTAGGGATAGGGCGCGGTCAGTGCAGCATCACCGGCCACCCACTCCCCAACTGCTGTTCGACCGATGGCCGTTGGCAGACTCCGGACCTCTTTTGAGCCACCCGTCAGCGCAACGACTGCGCTCATCAGATCGCCAGGCATAAATCCAGCACCGGTTGGCATAAAAACTCCTTAAATCCCGCTTCCCCGTGGAGGGCGGGTAATAATCACGAGACGCGGCGCATACCAGCTGCTCCGCAAAAAATCGTAGGAAATAATCACCCCATCGGGGTAGTTCGCCGCATGGATAAGATCCAGCTTTCCGTCAGCGTTCACGTCGGCGACCAGGCCAACGTGGGTAATGCCTGATCGGCCTTGGCTGTTCATCCCACCAAAGAGCGCGAGATCGCCCTCGCCCGCCGCACTCGGGCTGACGACGGGATAGTTCTGCTGATTGCTGGTCCCATGCCCTATCGTGACTCCGTTATCGGCGTAGGCCCACCAGGTCAATCCAGAGCAGTCAAAACAGGGATAGCTGGCACACGCTGGCGTGACCTGCTTGACGCCCCCGCCGTAGCCGTCACAGCGGGTGTTTCCTTTTCCGCCCCAGCAATACTGGCGACCGACCTGGCGCAGCGCTGAGGTGACAATCCCTGATGCGCCTGGCGGCGGCGGAACGCCAATCGCACCCTCCCCTGGGCCAATATTCGCCCCAATAACGCCCGGAAAGTCACAGGTGGGGTCATGTCCCAGGGCAAACTGCACCCGGAATGTGCCAGCGCTGGTCGCATCCTGTGCCCCAGGCGCATCCATCCGGATATCAACCACCGCTGCGACCGCTGCCGGCGCAAACATCGGCACCACGATGGTGCTTTCGCCCGCCGGCAGCGTGATCTGCAGGCTCGATTCGTCGCTGGGGAGGCCGGCGGCCAGCGCGGCCGCGCGCGTCCACTGCCACGTGCCGCCAATCATCCGCCCATCAGGCCGGGTAATCGTGCTCATCACGATCTGCCGCGCCGGATTCAGGCGGATCGTCTGCGTTGCCTGGTTGGTCCATTTAACCGTGACACGATAGAGCGTGTCGCTGATCCCGGCTGTGGCCTGCACCGATGGCTGGGCATACACCCCCTCGGCGACCTCCACAATCTGCCCCTGAAAAAAGGTCGTGCCGGTCTTGATGTGTGGCGTTGGGGTCATCAACGGCAATCCATACTCCTGTTCCCATGGTTCGTAATAGATCGGCGCTGGGTCGGTCGGGGTGCCCGTCGCCGTCGGCTCGGATTCGGTCTTGATCCGGGTGGGCATCGGCGTCGCACTGGGGCAGACCCAGCGCGGCTCGGTAAAGCTCGACAGGCCGGTTCCGACCGACTGCCCGCCGGTGGGAACGATCGAGCCGACGCAGCCCACCAGGAGCAGCCAGATCAGGCTCACGAGGAGCAGCACGGAGCCTCGGTGCATTAGGAGTCTCCTTTCACGAGATAGCCCGTCAGCAGAATGGCCCGGCTGTAGATGCGTTGCTGCAGGTTCCGCTCATCGAGCAGGAGCAGCACCGAGCGCCGTGACGACGGATCGCTGGCAATCAGGCCGGTCCAGCCCCATTCGGTCAGCGGAATGGCTCCTGCAGCGCCATTGTTGGTTGGCGGAATGCTCGCCTCCCAGTCGGTCTCCGACCGTCGCTGCGCCGGATCAAGGGGCCGATAGGAGAGATTGAGCCGCCGCCCCACGTGCTCTGGGGTCCAGTCCGCCTGTCGCCAGACGGCCACGAGCGTATCTGCCTCGGGGGAATAGGCCAGGGTTGGGGCCCATCCTGAGCCACAGCATCCGTTCGGCGCGTCACTCTCCGGATCGCTGGGCGCGGTGTGTTGCGCGATGCGCTCTTCTCGGCCCCAGGTTGCCCCCCCATCGGTGCTCACCACCGCAAAGACGCCGGCGTCCGAATACTGACCCCAGGCCACGGCAACGACCGCTCCAGATGCACGGGGAGCCGCAACAATGCTGATCTCGCGGCGGGTGTCTTCGCCCATAAAGCGGCCACTCTCCAGCGTTGACCCCTGCCAGCTCCACCCATCGACGCTGCGATAGACCCGCACCCCGCTGCTGGCATCCGCGATTGCAATCAGGCGCACAATGTCCCCATTGGCCTCCAACAGCGCCATCGCGGCCCAATAGGCACCCTCTATCTGCTCGCTGAAGCGCCAGGAGCCGCCGCTGGGCCACCAGCCATACCGTACCGAGGCGCTCTCACCGTTGATAACCCGGAACAGCACATGAATGCCGCCCTGCGGATCGGCCGACGCGCTGATCACGCTTCCGGTCTGGCCAATCTCGGCCGGGTCAGTCCAGGTCGCGCCCCAGTCCGCCGTGGTCATCACCACCATCGGCGCATCAGCCGCTGCGGCCCATGTGGCAACCAGGACGCCATCGGCCCGCCAGGCGAGACCGAGACCGCCGCCACCTTTCCGAACTGGCGTGCCATTCAGCGTCTGCGCTGGCGTCCAGCTGCCCGCTGCTGTTTGGATGCGAACCCACACCTGCCCGTCGGTATACTCATCTGCCGACCAGCCCCAGGTAATCCAGCCAATGGCGGTCGATCCATTGGCGTGAACGGCGGCGACGTGATTGGTGGTTACGCCAGGCTGGTCGGCAATCTCGGTCAGGTTGCCCGATGGGACAGGGACGGAGCCAGGCGGCTGTGGTGTTTCACGCACTCGGGCCGTGGCCACCGGTGTCAGCGTCGGCGTGTGTGTCGGAATACCAGGAACCGGCGTACACTGCGGCCATGGGCCAGGCGGAACGGTGGGCGTGCCGGCGACGACCGTTGGGGTTGTGGTTGGTGTGCCGGTCGGGGGCACCCGTGTCGCGCTCGGCTGCGCCTGGGGCACGCCATAGGGCCAACAGCCACCGCGTATGGCGGTCGCACGCGCATCGCTCAACGACAATGCCCCTCCGTCACACCCTGCGAGGAGTATGAGGAGGAGAAGGCTAGAAAAAGAGCGTTTCATTGTCATACGTACATGTCCTTTATCGATCCATAAGAAGGCGAATTGCCTCGTCCCGTTCGGACCGTCTGAGCGGCGGCAGTGGCCCGTTGGGAGTTGGCGGCCGAAGCCATTCACCAATGGGGTGCCACGCCGCAATCGACTCTGGGATCGCGGGAGGGGCAGGTTCCGCATGCCTCGGCGCGTCAGCCCCACCACCTGCCCCTCCAGAGGCGTGTCCTCGTGCCCGCCTGATGGCAGGAATACGAACAAGAAAGACATAGACGCCGATTCCTACACATACAATACTGAAAACGAGGCCAATAATAATTGTTAGGTTCATAAAATGCTCCTTAACCCGAGTCCTCACCAGCATAGCGTTGTGGGCTGCTGGGCGTGTGACATCGGTGTGATCTCTTCCAGCATAGCGTTGTGGGCTGCTGGGCGTGTGACATTGGTGTGATCGTTCTCAGCATAGTCGTTTGATCTAGCCGGAATGTGACATTGGTGTGATCGTTCTCAGCATAGCGTTGTGGGCTGCTGGGCGTGTGACATTGGTGTGATCGTTCTCAGCATAGCCGTTTGATCCAGCCGGAATGTGACATTGGTGTGATCGCGTTGAAGACCCTGTGGAGCGTATCAATGATCGCTGTCAGGAATGTGCCATCATAGTGACGTGGTTTTTTATGACGGAGGCGACAGCGTATCGACCTGATAAGCAGAGCCTATCGCAGGGGTGCGATAGGCATTACCTTGTCGCAGGGGTGCGATAGGCATTACCCTGTCGCAGGGGTGCGATAGGCAAAGACGCTATGGGAGCGACCCTAACTGGCACGGGCATCATATTTATTCGTTTTTGAGCATCAGCAATTGATGGATATCGGGGAATAGTGTTCTTGGCAGGCATACTGTGTCCGAAACGGACACGGTATGCCTGTTAGAGGTGCGGGTGTGCGGTACGGATTCGTTAAAAATGGGCCGCTACGGCTCTTTTGACTGCTAGAATCGCGTATGGCGCGGTAAAAGTCTGTTTACCAGGCAGGTTTGCTGGACTTTTACGTAATCGCCTGGCGGTTGTTGCAGGAAATTCGCCACAGAACCATTTTTGGATTCGGCTCCCTCCTACCACTGTGGAATTGAGGCATTGCCCCCTTTCGTCTGGGTCGAATTGATCGGAAAATCCAGTGATCGTATGAAAAATGGCTCGCCAGATGCGGGGGGGGGGGGTGTTCACTCTGAATAGGCCCCCCCCCCTATTTCGTATGGGGTCGGATATGCAATGTAGAACGTATCGGTGCTGTACAGACACTCACGACCTCTTGTTGTCGCCATGCGCCGCGTGCTATATTTGGTCGATCCGAATTATTTCTATAGGCAATACCCTCGCCAATTAGAGTGGGCTGGCCACCGGTTGGCGAGAGTATTGTGGTGTCAAAGTACATTGCCAGGGATTCCGGCCAGGTGGCGTTTAATGCCCCTTTGCACTGCGACGCGGTGCTGGCACGGATGAACCCACCCGGAGCAGTCGTGTTTCGACGACGCGATCGTCACCACGGTGCGCGTGATCCTGGCACGCGCGGGGACCGTCGCAGTGCCGATGCGCTGGCGGATTAATCTGGCCGGAATCCCTGAAAACGTGTCCCGCGTCCACATCCCCAGATGTGCCGCACACAGCGTGAAGACCGTCATCAGTTGATTTTTCCGGTTATCCAGCGCAACCATCGGCGGCGCATGGGCCAGACCGGCCTGGATGTGGAGCCGATCCAGCGGCAGCGGTGGGCGCACCAGCGGGCCTACAACGTATGGGCAAACGGCGTCCCACATAGTGCGATTGTTGGGGCTGGCCCGCCGATTGAAGCGCGTGTTGATGGCTCTCTTTTTTGAGCGAAAGGGCAAAAGTGCCGCGCAATGCCATTCTGAAGGGCTAAAACCGACTTTTCACGCTGTTGGCGGAGCGAAAAAGCCAGCCAGCCAGGCCGCT
>DAOTUS010000596.1:0-4604 GCA_034437415.1 Herpetosiphonaceae bacterium | reverse complement strand
TTGTAGCATAGCCGGGGTTAGGGGTCGGGGATCGGGGATCGGGAGCTTGATCCACGAAGGAGCACGAAGGATCGGATTCCTGGCCACTAGCCACTAGCTACCAGAAAAGGAGCCTTATGGCCACATATATCTATCTGCACGGATTTGCCTCGTCGCCGGGTTCGAGCAAGGGGCGCTGACTGAGCGAGCGGCTGGCCGAGCGCGAGATCAGCCTGCGGATTCCCGACCTGAACGTGCCGGACTTCGCCCACCTGACCGTCACGGCGCTGATCGAGCGGGTGCGCCAGGAGGTGGCGGAGTGTCCGCCGGGGCCGATCCGCCTGATCGGCTCCAGCCTGGGCGGCCTGGTGGCGACCCATTTCTGCGCCCGCTATCGCCACAGCGCCGCCGCAGCCGTGGCCGATCTGGTGCTGCTGGCCCCGGCGCTGGACTTTGGGGCCAACCGGCGGCTCAAAATGGGCGCGGAGGCGATCGAGCGCTGGCGGCGCAGCGGCTGGCACCCGTTTTACAACTACCGCGACCAGACCGAGCGCCCGGTCCACTACGGGCTGCTGGAGGATGCCGCCCAGTACGATTCGGCGACGGCCGCGCTCGATCTGCCGCTGCTGATTGTGCATGGGCTCCGCGATGCGAGCATCAGCCACACCCAGAGCGTGCAGTTTGCCGCCGGGCGCCCGAATGTCCAGCTGGAGTTGGTCGACGCGGACCACGGGATGCTCGGATACGTCGAGCCGCTCTGGGAGCGTATGCAGCAATTTTGGGCTAGAGCGATCTAAACTTCGTGTATACTTTTTACTACAGACTATCGTAAAGCGTTTATCCTCCATCGTTGCGCAACCGACCAACTCTGGGGCAGAAAAGGAGATACTTGCTATGCCAATATCAAGTGTCGCGGAAAAGTACATTCTGGTGATTGAAGACAGTCTGGTGATTCGGGATATCCTCACCCACATTATTCAAGATGAAGGCTACCGGGTCGAATGCTGCGTCAACGCCATCGAGGCCTTCGAGTATCTCCACACGATGGCGCCACCCCAGCTGATTCTGCTGGATACAATGATGCCGTTTATGAACGCCGATGAGTTTCTGCGCGAAAAGCAGTGGGATCCGGTGCTGGCCGATATTCCAGTCGCGATTATCTCCGGCTACGCCCACGACAACCCCGAGGCCATCCGCCATATCGTCGGCTATCTGGAGAAGCCGATCGAGCTGGATAAGCTGATGGCGCTGGTGAGCGAGTATTGTGATTAGGAGTAGCTAGTGGGTCACTTGCCTCGACGATGGCCATTGATTGCCACGCAGAGCGAGATATTGAGCGTATCCAAGGCAGTATTCAATGGCGATGAACGTGACAAGTGACCCACTAGTAGCTGGTAGCTGGCAGCTAGTGGGTTGAGATTGGTGACGGCTGGCATCTGTCGAAGCCAGTAGATTATTGATCCTTGGCTGAGCCTGTCGAAGCCAATAGTTAGGCTTTGACAGGCTCAGCCAACGGGGATACTAACACGTACTATCATTCTTTTGACGAACTACCAGCTGCCAGCAACTAGCGACTGGTGTGGTACCGTATACACCGATCAGTGACCATCCACAACGGCGTGATCCCGCTCATTGATCGATTGATCCGCACGCATTGATATGATGGGGATTGACGATGACGAATGAAACCGATCGGACGCCGCTCTCGGCCCTGATCCACCTTTTGGGCAATGTGCTGGGCAGTGTGATTGTGGCCCAGGATGGCGCGGCGGCCTTTGCGCTGGAGGAAGATGTGCGCCAGCGGGCCAAGCTGCTGCGGGCCGACCCCGCCAGCGACCACGCCGAAAAGCTGGCCGAGCTGATCGCCGAGCAGCCTGTCGATCAGCTGATTGGGCTGATCAAGGCGTTCACCCACTATTTCGGCCTGATCAACCTGGCCGAGAGCGTCGAGCGCCTGCGGGTGATCGGTGAGCGCGACCGCAAGGCGGCCGGCAAGCCGCGCTCCGAGTCGATCGAGGTGGCCCTGCGGCTGCTCAAGGAGCAGGGCGTCAGCGCGGCCCAGCTGCAGGATCTGCTCGACCACGCCCAGGTGATGCCGGTGTTCACCGCCCACCCGACCGAGTCCAAGCGCCGCACCACGCTAAAAAAGCTGCACCGCATCGCCGCCGCCGCCCGCCAGCTGATCGGCGACGATCTGCTGCCGCGCCAGCGCGAGAATGTGCTGGCGACGATCGAGGAGGAGGTTGTCGGCCTCTGGCAGAGCGACGAGGTCCGCGTCATCAAGCCGACGGTGATCGACGAGGTCAAGAACAATCTGTACTACTTCGAGGAGTCGCTGGTCGGGATGGCGCCGACGCTGTACCGTGACATGGAGCGCGTCCTCCAGCAGATCTATCCCGAGCACGCCTGGCAGGTGCCGGCGTTTATGCGCTTCGGCACCTGGGTCGGCGGCGACCGCGACGGCAACCCGTTTGTCACCCCGGCGGTCACGGTCGAGGCGCTGCGCCTGCTGATGACGCGGATTATCCGCCACCACATTCGGTCGATCGAGCGCCTGAGCCACCGGCTGAGCCAGTCGTCGCGTCAGGTCGCGATCACCCCGGAGCTGGACCAGTCGATCGCCGCCGACGCGCCGCTGTTCCCCGAGCTGGCGGTGGTGCTGGAGCGCCGGAATCCGCACGAGCCCTATCGCCAGAAATGCTCGTACATTCACGCCCGGCTGGGCCGCACCCTGGCCTACGTCGAGCAGTTCCAGCCCAACTGGTCGGGGATCCACGCGCCGCACCCCCAGGACTGCTACGCCAGCCGCGACGAGCTGCTCCACGACCTCGACGTGATGGACCGCAGCCTGCGGGCCTCGGGCGGGGCCGCCGTCGCCGACGGGTTTCTGCGCGATGTCCGGCGCTCGGTCAGCGTGTTTGGCCTGCACACCGCCACGCTGGATATTCGCCAGCACAGCAACCGCCACACCGCCGCGATCGACGAGATCTTCCGCGCCGCCGGGGTCTGCGAAAGCTACGCGACCCTCGATCAGGCCGCCCGCACCGGCGTGCTGGAGCGCGAGCTGAGCAACCCGCGCCCGCTGATCGCCACCCACCTGAGCTTCAGCCCGGCGACCGTCGAGACCATCGAGACCTTCCGGATTGTCGCGGCGATTCTGGAAGATCTGAACGCCGAGGCGATCGAGACCTACATTATCTCAATGACCGAGGGCGCCAGCGATCTGCTGGCGGTGCTGCTGCTCGCCCGCGAGGCCAATCTGTACCAGCCCGGCGTGCTCAGCCGCCTGAACATCGTGCCGCTGTTTGAGACCGGCGCCGATCTGGCGGCCTCGGGCGAGATTATGCAGACGGTGCTCTCCAGCCAGGTCTACCGCGAGCATCTGGCTCTGCGCGGCAATGTGCAGGAGATTATGCTCGGCTACAGCGACTCGAACAAGGATGGCGGCTTCGTCGATGCCCACTGGGCGCTGTACCGGGCGCAGGTGGCGCTGGCCGAGATCGCCGAGCAGCACGCGGTGGCCCTGCGGCTGTTCCACGGGCGCGGCGGCGCGGTCGGGCGCGGCGGCGGCCCGGCCAACCGGGCGATTCTGGGCCAGCCACCCGGCACGGTCGGCGGGCGGATCAAAATCACCGAGCAGGGCGAGGTGATCAGCGACCGCTATGCCGAGCCGGACACGGCCTACCGCCACCAGGAGCAGGTGATCAACGCGGTGCTGCGATCGTCGTTCTCGTCGGCGGCCAGCCAGCTGCCGCTGGGCTGGCAGACCGCGATGGAGCACCTGGCCGTCCACTCGCGTCACGTGTATCGATCGCTGGTCTACGATCACCCCGGCTTTCTGGACTACTTCCGCACCGCCACGCCGATCACCGAGATCAGCCGCCTGAAGATTGGCTCGCGCCCGGCCAGCCGCAAGTCCAGCGACCGCATCGAGGACCTGCGGGCGATCCCGTGGGTGTTCAGCTGGATGCAGAGCCGCCACACGCTGCCGGGCTGGTTTGGCCTGGGCAGCGCGCTCCAGAACTATATCAGCCACACCGAGGGCGGGCTAGTGGTGCTGCGGGCGATGTACGAGCAGTGGCCGTTTTTCAGCACCATCATCGACAACGCCCAGATGATTCTGGCCAAAGCCGACATGGACATCGCCGCCCGCTACGCCGCCCTGGTGCCCGACGCCGCGCTCGGCAGCGAGATCTTCGGCAGCATCAAGGCCGAGTACGATCTGACCGTCCAGCTGCTCTGCGAGGTCGCCCAGGTCGATGAGATCCTGGCCAGCAACCCGATTCTAAGCCACTCGATCAAGCAGCGCAACCCCTACATCGACCCGCTGAGCTTTGTGCAGATCGAGCTGCTGCGGCGGCTGCGGGCCAACCCCGAGGGCCACGACCACGCCGCGCTGGAGGACGCGATTCTGCTGAGCATCAACGGGATTGCGGCCGGGCTGAAAAATACTGGGTAGGGGGCCCTCACCCCGGCGCTACGGCGCCACCCCTCTCCCAGTGCGCGGGAGAGGGGAAGAATTTGGGTGATTTCGATGATTGTGCGCCCCTCTCCCACGGTTGGGGAGAGGGGCTGGCGGAGAGGGGAAGAATTTGGGTGATTTCGATGATTGTGCGCCCCTCTCC
>DAOTUS010000595.1:0-2195 GCA_034437415.1 Herpetosiphonaceae bacterium | reverse complement strand
TTTGACAATGTTAGATTAGGCCCATGGACACCATGTATGGCGTTCGCACCGACCTGCGCGATGACCGGGAAACCCAAAAAGCGCACGTATTCGCCGGAGGGACGCCATATATGGCGTCCCTCCACCAATCGTTATCCACCAAGCGTCCATCTTCATCCAAAATCCTGCGCCTTTGCCGTGTAATCTAACATTGTCAACCTATAGTCTGGATGCTATCGTGCTATGCCAATTTAGCTTTTGCCCATTTTTGCTTTGAGCGCAGCCAGCTCATCGTTCACGACGGTATCTTGCTCAAGATCGGCGAAGCGGGTCTCGAGGGAGTCGCCTTCGAGCTTCGACATCGCATCGGCCTGGGCCAGGCGATCATCGACGCGCTCTTCCATCTGGCTCAGTTTATCCATCGCATTGATATTGCCAAGTCCACGCACGGTGCGCTGAATCGCCTCCTGGGTTTCGGCGCGGTTCTTCTTGGCGATGATCAGTTCCTTCTTAGCCTTGGCCTCAGAGATCCGGGCTTCGAGACGAACCAGGGCATCCTGCAGCTGCTCGACCTGCTCATCCTGCATCTCGTACTGCTGCTTGTAGGTGTCCGCCATCTTCTGGGCGTTGGACTTCCGTGACAGCGCTGCTTTGGCCAGTTCATCATCGTTGGCCCGCACAGCGGCCTCGGCCTTGGATTGCCATTGATCGGATTCGGCCTGGAAGGTTGCCATCTTGTTATGCAGCTTGGTTTCATCCGCCATCGCCGATGCAACTGCAGTTTTAGCCTCGTACAGCTGCTCCTGAAGTTGGCGCATGTACTCGTTGACCATCTTCTCCGGGTCTTCGGCCTTGTCTAACATGGTGTTCAGGTTAGCGCTTACCAGATCACGGACTCGACTCAGTAACGACATTGGGAGTTCCTCCATAGCTATCCAGCTTTATGATTGGTTCATTCTAGCACATTGAACCGTATATCCGTCAACTACGCAAGGGCTAGAAAAAAGGTTACAGTGGATTTTTCGCTGGTAAACCCACCGCCCGAGGATAATCGGCTGGGGTTGGCGCCTGTTTGCTGATGACGATCAGCGCACGGGTTGGCTCGGCGGGGATGATGACATCGTACACGCCTTCGATGCTGCCGCCAAGCGTATCCAGCGCTGGCGCGGCATCGCTCAGCTCAGCGCTCACATCGGGGCCTTTGGGCGCCAGCCAGATGCCGCCAAGCGCACACAAGGGCAGACAATATTCCGCCAGGGTCGCTAGATTCGCCACCGCCCGGGCCGTGACTAGGTCGTAGCGCTCGCGATGCGCCGGGCTAAGGCCAAGCACCTCCGCGCGTTCAGTCACCACCTGGACATTCGGCAGCGGCAGACTGGCCGCAACATGGCGCAGAAAATGGGCTTTTTTGCCAATCGACTCGATCAGGGTCACCTGGGTGGTCGGCCAGATAATCGCCAGTGGAATGCCGGGCAGACCGGCGCCGCTGCCGACATCAGCCAGCGCGGCGGGGGCGGCCGGGAGCGCCGTGGCCAGCGCCAGCGAGTCAAGCAGATGGCGCCGGGTGAGATCAGCCAGCGTCGAGCTGGCCACCAGATTCATCTGCTCGTTCCACTCGATCAGCAGCGCGCTGTAGCGCTCCAGCAGGTCGAGCTGGGCGGTGGTGCAGGGGATATTCCAGCCCTGCAGGGTGGTTTCTAGCAATGTACGATCAATCATTTTTGTTTAGAAAGCTCATTATGCTGGCGAGACTGTTCGATCATCCCCAGGTCCAGATACACGGCGGCGATTTTCTGATGGATCAGGGCCGGTTTTGGGCTGGTTGCCAGGGCCGCTTTCCACTGCTTCACGGCAGCGCCAGGATAATCGCGTTTCTTATACTCATCGCCCAGTTTCTCGCGATTGACCCCGCCGGGCAGCAGAAATGGCAGCATCGATTGACCGCACTCACAAACATTGCGCTCACGCAGATCCAGCGCCCGGCTACACAGCGGGCAGTCGAAGATCTGCTCCATCCCGCAGGCATCGCAGATACCATCCACGCCAGTTGGTGCGCCACAGAACACACATGGCGCATCGGTGATCTTCGACGGCGGCGGCAGATTCAGGACTGGAGGAGGCGCGCTTGACACTTCCGCACTGGGCGGCGGCGCCGCAGCGGGCAGGCCGATTGGCAGCGGCGCATTGATAACCACGGCCTCAGGCGCTTCCGGGAG
>DAOTUS010000594.1:0-35075 GCA_034437415.1 Herpetosiphonaceae bacterium | reverse complement strand
TTTGACAATGTTAGATTACACGGCAAAGGCGCAGGATTTTGGATGAAGATGGACGCTTGGTGGATAACGATTGGTGGAGCCATATATGGCGTCCCTCCCGCGAATACGTGCGCTTTTTGGGTTTCCCGGTCATCGCGCAGGTCGGTGCGAACGCCATACATGGTGTCCATGGGCCTAATCTAACATTGTCAAACTATCCAGATTATCAATTCAAAGACCAAACTTGTCTATCAAGATCACTCATTTCACATTTAGTCGAATAGATAAACAGCTCATTCGTCCACCAGATCCGTCAGCGCCGGTCCCAGTATCGGAAAGCGAAAATCGTAGCCCAGCGCAAGGGCGCGGTCGACCTGTGGGCGATGGCTGGCGGTGACGACCTGGGCCATCTCTCCCAGCGCCAGCCGCAGGACCCACGTTGGCGCCCGCAGCCTGGCGGGGCACCGTAGCACCTGGCCGAGCGTGCGGGCAAAGTCCTGAAACCGCACCGGGTGGGGCGCGGCGCACACCAGCGGCCCGCGCACGTCGGCGTGGTCGAGCGCCAGCAGCATCAGCCCGATGTCATCGGCGATATGCAGCCACGGCAGCCACTGGCGGCCCGAGCCCAGCGTCACGCCCAGGCCGCGCCGAAAGAACGGCAGCAGCGTCGCCAACATGCCGCCGTTGGGCGATAGCACCACGCCTTTGCGCAGCAGCACCACCCGCGCCCCCAGCGCCTGGGCCTGCTCGGCCTCCCGCTCCCAGGCACCGGTCAGCTCGGGCAGAAAGCCTGTGCCGCCCGGCGTGGTCTCATCAAAGCCTGCCTCGCCGCGCTCGCCGCTGTACTCGACCGCCGAGGCCGACACCAGCACGCGCACACTCCCCGCGTGCGCCATCCCCGCCACCACCGAGCGCGTCCCGGCGAGTCGGCTGGCGGTGATCTCGGCGCGCCGGCCGGCGGTCCAGCGCCTGGGGGCGATCGGCGCCCCCGCCAGGTTCACCACCGCATCCGCGCCATCGAGCGGCGCCGCCGGATCGCCCGCGGCCCAGCGGCGCACCTCAACTGCGGGCGGCAGGCTGGCGGCCGCCGGATCGCGCACCAGCGCCACCACGCGGTCGCCCCGCGCCAGCAGCGCCTCGACCAGCGGACGGCCTAATGTTCCAGTTGCTCCAGTGATTGCGATTGTTGGCATTGGGGGCCTCAGGTGCTGGTAGCTGGTAGCTGGTAGCTGGTGAGATTCAGTTTAAAGCTCACTAGCTGCCAGCTGCCAGCTACTAACCACAAAACCCCATGATACCCCATTACCCGCTACCGCACCGGCACCCAGCCATCCTCGGCGACCAGGCGCTGCCCGACATCGCTCAGCACAAAATCGATAAAGCTCTGGGCCAGCGGCTGGGAGAGCGGCCCGGTCAGCAGCAGCAGCGGGCGCACCAGCCGATACGAGCCATCGCGGACCGTGGCCACGCTGGGCGCAACCCCATCGATCGTCACAATCCGCAGGCTGGCGTCGACATTGCCAAAGCCCAGATAGCCGATCGCGCCCACATCCCCGGCCACCGTCGCGGCCACATCGCCAGCGGTGATCGCCACGCTCATTCGCGGGGCCAGGGGTTTCTGATGCCGCAAGGCGATCTCGTCGAACGCCCCGCGCGTGCCCGAGCTTTCCTCGCGCACCACCACGGTGATCGGCAGATCGGCGCCGCCCAGCTCGCGCCAGTTGGTGATCGTGCCCAGATAGATGGCGATCAGCTGCTCCTGCGTGAGGGTCTGGAGCGGGTTGGCCGGGTTGACCACCACCGCCAGCACGTCGCTGGCGATCTGGTGGGTATTGATGCCCACCAGCTCGTCCTCGTGCAGCGCCCGCGACGACATGCCGATGTCGGTGGTGCCCTGGTGGATGGCTTTGATGCCGACCACCGAGCCGCCCGCCGCAATCTCCAGCCCGACCTCCTGGTTGAGCTGCCGGAAGACGCCGCCCAGCTTGTCGACCAGCGGCTGGACCGTGGTGCTACCGGCAAAGGTCAGTCGCCCGCGCAGCTGGACGGTCGTTGGCGTGGCGGGCGTCAGCTCCAGCGAACTGGCCGGCGCGCCACAGGCGGTCAGGGTGAGCAGTAAAACCAGGATCATCCAGCGTCTAGGCGGCATGGGCCAGCTCCTCGGGGTGATACACGGCGGCGGGCAGCTCCTCGCACGCCAGCGCCAGCGGGAAGGCAACATAGAACGTCGTGCCGCTGCCCTCAACACTTTCAAAATAGATCGAGCACTGATTCAGCTCGACCAGCGATTTGGTGATCGCCAGCCCCAGCCCGGTGCCGCCAACCTGCTCGGAGAGCGGATTTTCGGCGCGGAAAAAGCGCCCGAAGATCCGCGGCTGATCCTTGAGCGGAATCCCGACCCCGCTATCCTCAATCGCCAGCAGGATCTCGCTGGGCCGCTGGATCAGCCGCACCTGGATTGTGCCGCCGTCAGGGGTGTATTTGATCGCGTTGCTCAGCAGGTTTTGCAGCACGCGGGTCATATGGCTCAGGTCCAGGCTCAGCAGCGGCAGCCCGGCCGCAATCGCGGTGCTGACCTGCAGGTCCTTGTGCATTGCCTGCTCGTAGATCAGCGCCACCGCCTGGGTGGTCAGCTGGGCGACATCAACCGGGCGGGCGGCGCGGTCGGCTTTTTGCTGATCCAGCCGCGAGATATCCAGCAGGTCGTTGACCAGATCGTTCAGGCGCATCACGTTGCGGTTGATGATATCGACAAACAGCTTTTGCTCGGTCGAGAGCGAGCTCAGATCGGTCCATGTCAGCAGGTCGGTAAACCCGCGAATGCTGGTCAGCGGGGTGCGCAGCTCGTGGGCGGCGATCGCGATAAACTCGCCCTTGATGTGCTCGCTCTCGACCTCGGCGCTGATATCGTGCAGGTTGGCGACGGCGCCAAGCAGATCGTCATCAAGCCAGATTGGGCTGGTGTGGAGCCGAAAGGTGCGTCCGGCCAGCGTCAGGCGCTCGGTCGAGGCGCTGTGGGTGCCGCCAAGCACCTGGTTGATCGCTGGCTGGATGGCTTCTAGGGCGGCGTAGAACTGCGGGGGGCCGTCGTCGTGCTCGACCATCTGGTTCAGGCGCTCGGCCTCGGCCTCGCCGATAATCTGGTAGGCCGCCGTGTTGAGCACCACAATCCGCCCGGCGGCATCGCTGACCAGCACGCCATCGCCAATCGAGGCCAGAATCGCCCGCTCGCGCTGGGTCTCGCGGCGCTGATGCTGCAGCCCGCTGGTCAGCCGATCGGCGGCGGTGTTGAAGGCGTGGGCCAGCGTGGCCAGCTCATCGTTGGTCGTAATCGCCGAGCGCACCGCCAGATCGCCCGCCGCCAGCGCGTGGGCGTGCTCGGCCAGCCGCTGCACCGGCCGGGTGATCGAGCGGGTGATCAGCACGCCAATGCCCAGCAGCAAGATCGTCGTGATCACGCTGCTGCCGATCATCACGGCCAGGCCCGCGCTGGCCACGTAGGCGATCGCGGCGGTCTGGCGCACCACCAACAGCGTCAGGCTGGCCCCGCCAAGCGCAAAGGTCTCCTGGCGAATGTAGCGGGTGGCGTTGGTGGTCGGTGTCCCGGCCAGCAAGGTCGCATCGGTGGCGCTGCTCACCGCGCCAAGCCGGACGATCAGCTCGATCGGCAGCCGCTGCTCGGTCAGAATCCGCTCCAGCTCGGCCTGCACATCGATCCCGGTGATGATTGTGCCGCCGTTGTTGGCCAGCTCGCTGCGGCTCAGCAGGAGAATCTGGCCGTCGACAACCTGGACCCGCGGCCCGCTGCCCAGCTCGATCCCCAGCAGCGACGACTGGCGGAACAGCGAGGCCAGCACCAGATTTGTGCGCGCCTGCTGGCGGTCGTTGTAGATCTGGACCAGGTCAAGCTGAAAGCGCTCGCGGATAATCACCGCCCGGCTGTTCAGCGTCTCCAGCTCGCTCGGGCTGCCAAACCGCAGCGCACCGCTGATCGCCGGATCCTTGGCGAGCAGTGTGCTGGCGGTGTGAACTGCGTCGGCGCGGGCCAGCAGCGTCTGCTCAACCTGCTCCATATCGCTGCTGGTCTGGCTGGCCAGCAGCTGGTCGCGGGTTCGGGCCGTGCCGACCACAAACGCCAGCGTGCTCATCAGCAGCGAGGCGATCATCAGACAGAAAATCGGCAGCAGGACTTTGGTTCGCAGCGAGCGTGGCTGCAGACGTTGGAGGACAGCGTTCAAACGCATAGGGCACTCACACAAAAATCAGGGCGGAACAACTCCCGCAGCCCAGATATACCCGATCTGTATTAAGAACCAGTTATCGCAGCGTTACGTTTGAGTTTAATCCGGGGGCCGCTGAGGAGCCGATTTTTGCGGCCGTGGCGGGGGCAGGGCATGGGCAAAGTCGCGGGATCGGCGTATGATCACGCGGGCCACCGCCCCTCTCCCGCGAGGCCCAAAGGGCACCCCGAGAGGGGCCGCTGCCGCAGCGGACGGGGTGAGGGAAAACTTTGCACATGCCCTGTGTGGCGGGGGATTGATTCTATTTGATTCCCCGTTTCTCGTGTATACTATGCGCAGAAACCGCCGATTCCACGGTCTGGAATTCACACAGAGGGCAGCGTATGGCAGATGAAAATATTGATGATGCGCCAGCGGCGCGGCCAGTCGCACCCGTCGTGATCAAGCAGGGGCGCGGCTGTATTGCCACCCTGGTTGGCTCGGCCCTGACGATTGTGGTGAGCGCGGCCCTGGGGGCGGCCCTGGCGCTGCTGGTCATGTGGTACGGCCCGCGAAACTTCGGCCTGACCTTTCCCGACAGCACCGGCCGCCTCAGCCAGCTGGAGACTGCCCAGGGCACCGCGGTGCTTGAGATCACCGCCATGGACGCCACCCTGCGCGGCCTGTCCGACCTGCGCGGCTCGGTTGAGGCGATTCGCGAGTCGGTACAGAGCCTGGAGTCCAGCGTCAACACCCGTGAGACCGACCTCGACGGCCTGCAGAAGCAGATCAGCGCCAACCTCGACTCGTTGCTGGTGATTCAGCAGCGGCTTGATGATCTCCAGTCGATCCCGGCCAACGCCGCCCTGGCCGACCGGATCGCCACCGCCGAGGTGGAGCTGGCGACGGTCAGCACCACGCTTGAGCGGCTTCGCACCGCGCTGGGCGTTTCAGCGCCAGCCCCAGCGCCAGCGCCGCCTTCCATCACCGCCACCCCAACACCGTAGCAAGGAGATGCTGTATGCCTGCTCAGATGGTTCGCTCTGTGTCGCGCACGGCCCGCCATACCACCACGATTGATATTGCCGTGCTCGGCCTAATCGTTCAGCATGTCAGCTCCGAGATCGAGGGGATCTACGAGGCCCAGCTCGACCGCGCCGATCTGGTGCGCCAGGGCCACCACGAAAGTGATAGCGATGCGCCCAGCGCCCCGGCAGCGCCGCTGACCCAGTTCGATGACAAGGCCGAGATCGTCCTCCAGATCAGGCTGGTCACCTTTATGAATGTGCTGATCGCGCCGATTATCACCGCGCTGCGGAACCGCGTCATCGAGCGGATTCAAACCCTGACCGAGCTGAAGGTCCACGCGGTGCATATCCACGTCGCCGGCCTGCGCGCCGGCTAATCTGCGCACGTGGGCACCCACGCGGCCCTAGATCGCCTGAAACAGCGCCAGATAGGCCGGATGGAACGGGATTGCCCGCCAGAGCGGCGCAAAAAAGAACGGCGAGTAGGTCTCGAAAACCGTTTTGAACCCGGCGCCCTCGGTCAAAGCCCGAAATTCCCGGCCCGCCGGGCGGTAGATGTGGGTGGGATCCTGGTCGTACGATCCCTGATACAGGCGGGCCTGCATCCGGTTGCCAATTGTTGGCAGATGCGCCACAAACAGTCCCCCAGGCGCAAGCTGCGCCCGAATCATCTGCACCGCCCGCTCTGGCTGCTCCAGGTGCTCCACCACATTGATCGCGCTAATCACATCAAACGTTTGCTGAAACGGCAGGCCATCGAGAATGCTGCCGACAAAGAGCCGCGCCTGGGGTAGCCGCTGCTGAGCCTCGGCGACGGCGTAGGGCGAGATATCGGTGCCGTAACCTTCAAAGGGCGGCATCATCGACTCAAGAAACAGCCCCAGCCCGCAGCCAATGTCGAGCAGGCGCCCGCCGCGCTTGAAGCGCAAGATATGGCGGCGGATATAGCGGTCGCGCAGCGTATCAACCAGGCCCTTGCGGCCAATCCCCGAGCGTGACATCGCATAGTAATCGGCGTCGTAGGCATCGCCGTGTGGCATAGAAACTCCTTGAACGTCAAAACTCAAAAGCCAGAGATCACCATGATCTCTGACTTTTGAGTTTGGCGCTATACATTTAGAATTTAGTCGCGACTGAAGCCACCGCCACGGCGGTCGCTGCCGCCACGGGGGCCACGATCGTCGCTTGGGTCGGCGTCGCGGGGAGCGCTGTCACGGGGTCCACGGTCGCCGCTTGGGGCGGCATCGCGGGGGCCACGCTCGCGGTCGAAGTTCCCGCCATCGCGGGGGCCACGGTCGCGGTCGAAGTTTCCGCCGCCACGGGGGCCACGGTCGCCGCCACCACCGCCACGGGGGCCACGGTCGCCGCCGCCTGAGCGGGGCGCCGCGCCGGAGGCTTTGCGCTGCTCAGCGGTCTCGCCGGTCAGGATCGCCCGCCGTGAGAGGCTGATTTTACCTGTGCCTGGCTCGACATCAATCACCATAACGGTGACCTCATCGCCCATCTTCACGACATCTTCCACATTCTCAACGCGGGTCTGATCCAGCTCCGAGACGTGGACCATGCCGTCTTTGCCTGGCAGAATGTTGACAAACGCGCCGTACGGCATAATCCGCACAACTTTGCCGACGAAAATCTCGCCAATTTTCGCTTCGCGAGTCAAGCCCTCAATCAGAGCCTGAGCATGTTTGGCGCCCTCGCCATCGGGCGTCGAGACAAACACGCGACCGTCGTCTTCAACATCAATCTGGGCGCCGGTCTGCTCGATAATCGAGCGGATGGTTTTACCGCCAGGGCCGATCAGCATCCCGATCTTGGCAGGATCGATCTGCAGCGTGATGATGCGCGGGGCGAAGGTCGAAAGCTCCTCGCGGGGCGTGCTGATGACCTCGTTCATTTTATCCAGAATGTGCAGGCGGCCAACGCGCGCCTGCTCGAAGGCATTCTGCATAATCTCGTAGGTGATGCCGGTGGTTTTAATATCCATCTGCAGCGCGGTGACGCCCTCGCTGGTTCCGGCCACCTTGAAGTCCATATCGCCGAGCGCATCTTCGAGGCCCTGAATGTCGGTCAGCACCTTGTAGCCCTGGCCGTCTTTGCCAGTCACCAGGCCCATCGCCACTCCGGCGACCGGGGCTTTGATCGGCACGCCGGCGTCCATCAGCGCCAGGCTTGAGCCACACACCGAGGCCATCGATGAGGAGCCGTTCGATGCCAGCACCTCGGAGACGAGCCGCATGGTGTAGGGGAAATCGTCTTTTTCTGGCAGCACGGCCGCCAGCGCCCGCTCGGCCAGCTTGCCGTGGCCGATATCGCGCCGTTTTGGCCCGCGCAGCGGTCGAGCTTCGCCGGTCGAGAAGGGTGGGAAGTTATAGTGGTGCAGATAGCGGCGGGTTGTCTCGAGGCCGAGATCGTCAAGCCGCTGCTCATCGCCGGGCGAGCCCAGCGTAACCACGGTCAGCACCTGGGTCTGGCCACGGGTGAACAGGCCCGTGCCGTGGACGCGGGGCAGCACGGCGACTTCGACGCTGATTGGCCGAATCTCGTCAACCTGGCGGCCATCGACGCGAATACCACGCTGGAGGATCGACGAGCGCACCTCTTCTTTGATCAAGGCCTCGTAGGCTTTGCGCACATCTTTTTCCCGGCCGGCCAGCTCTTCAGCCGCAGTATCGGCGCTGAACTGAGCGACGACATCGTTACGCAGGGCATCGATCCCATTTTCGCGGGTCGTCTTATCGGGGTTATTGATCGCATCCTGGAAGCGGCTGCCCATAAAGCCCGCGATCTGCTCCTGGAGCGAGGTATCGGCGACTGGCGAGACAAACTCTTTTTTGGGCTTGCCACACTTCGCGACCAGCTCAAGCTGCATATCGATCACAGCCTGCATGGCCTCGTGGCCCTTTTTGACCGCCTCAAGCATCTCAATTTCGGTCAGCTCTTTGGCGCTGGCCTCGACCATCATCACAGCGGCTTTGGTGCCGGCGACAACCAGGTCCAGGCGGCTGTTTTCCATCAGGCCCATGACCGGGTTGATCGCCAGGACGCCGTCGATGTGGCCGACCTGCACGGCGGCGACTGGCTCCAGGAAGGGGATATCCGAGATTGCCAGTGCAGCCGAGGCGGCGATAATCGCCAGCGGGGCCGGGTCGTTGACCTGGTCGGTGGACAGCGTTGTGATAATAATCTGCACATCGTTACGATAGCCCTTGGGGAACAAGGGGCGCAGCGGGCGGTCGGTGAGCCGCGAGGTCAGGATTGCGGTCTCGGTTGGGCGGCCTTCGCGTTTGAAGAACGAGCCGGGGATTTTACCTGCGGCGTACATCTTCTCTTCGTAGTCGATCGTCAGCGGGAAGAAATCAATTCCTTCGCGGGGCGAATCGGAGGCGGTGGCGGCGGCCAGCAGCACGGTATCGCCGTAGCGCACCATCACGGCGCCGCCGGCCAGCAGCGCCACGCGGCCGGCTTCAATCGTCAACGTCCGCCCAGCTAGTTCCATCGAGACGCTATGAATCTGTTGTTCGCTCAAAATATCCTCCAACACCCCAAGTGGGTGTAGTGTGGGTGAAGCGTTAGGCACTGGCGGTTGCCCAGCGGAGCCTCGCTGACCATGCGCCAATTCCTAACATCTTCACATGCTTGTCTCTCATCCAGCAGATTATGTATACGAGACGTGAAATATACATAACAAAAACGTCTGAGGGCATTGGCCCTCAGACGTTTATTTTAGCACGTTTTGATCCAGCAAGGCACATCAATCCGCCCAAGCGGCGAACCGAGCGGCTGCGTAGCTGCATACACCAGTCCAAACAACCTAGGCTTTGATCCGCAGGCCAAGGCGTTCGCTGACAGCGCGAAAGCGGGCGTTGTCTTTTTTGCTCAGATAGGCGAGCAGACGGCGCCGCCGACCAACCAGTTTCAACAAACCACGGCGGGAGTGGTGATCCTGTTTATGGGTTTTGAGGTGATCGATCAACTGGTTGATCCGTTCGGTCAACAGAGCGATCTGAACATCGGCTGAGCCGGTATCACCCTCGTGGATTTTGTAGCCATCAATGATAGTGGTTTTTGATTCTTTTTCCAGCGACACAAAGTGCCTCCTTATCGGAATTGGGCCTGGGAATGCCGGAATCCCCAGCCTTCACTGCGCCACCATTTGTGACACATTGTGCAGAGTATACCATAGCCGATTAGGATCTGGCAAATATGTCTAGTTAAATACTTAACAACGTTGCCTAACAAAGAGTGGCGGGATTTCCTTAAGAGATTTTTATGAAAACGTTACCACGTTTTGACAATAGCTAGTTTTTAACTTGACAAGCAAATACGTCTTCTACTATAATTCGTCGAACAAACAAACCAAGTTAATCAGGGCTTTGCAAGTAACGCCACCGACGGCGATTTTCACCAGCCAAACTTTGTTTGTTCGATTAACCATCATAAGTCAATTGCGGCTCGGCTCAGGAAACGCTCGTTTGCCTGAACCCCCGGTTCAATACTTCACAGCGGAATCCTAGGCCTGCTATGAAGCGAAAATCTAACAACCGCGTTCGTCCCGAAGGAGGGTCGTTCTATGTCACAGACCATTCGCAATTTTTCGCGTTGGACATTGTTAGTCTTGGTCATCGTGTTCTCGGTTGGTTACACCCTTACGGCTCCCGCCCAAACAACTCAGGCCCAAACAACCCCACCCCGGACGGTCATGGTTCACCTATTCGAGTGGAAATGGTCCGACATCGCCAAAGAATGTGAAAATTTCCTCGGCCCCAAAGGCTTTGCCGCTGTGCAGGTCTCGCCGCCCCAGGAGCATGTCCAGGGCACTCAGTGGTGGACCCGCTACCAGCCGGTCAGCTACAAAGTCGAGAGCCGCGGCGGCACCCGCGCCGAATTCGCCAATATGGTCACACGCTGTAAAGCGGTTGGGGTCGACATCTACGTCGATGCCGTGATCAACCATATGACCGGCGTTGGCAGCGGCACCGGCGTCGCCGGCTCAACCTACAGCGCCTACACCTACCCCGGCATCTACCAGTACCAGGACTTCCACCACTGTGGACGGAATGGCACCGACGACATCGCCAACTATGGCGACCGCTGGGAAGTCCAGAACTGCGAGCTGGTCAATCTGGCCGACCTCAACACCCAGGCCGACTATGTTCGCGGCAAACTCGCCGCCTACCTGAACGATCTCCGTAGCTTGGGCGTGGCCGGCTTCCGCCTGGATGCCGCCAAACATATGGATACCAACGATATCAAGAACATTATGAGCCGCGTGCCCAACGCGCCGTACCTGTATCAGGAAGTGATCGACCTGGGCGGCGAGCCAATTACCGCCAGCGAATACTTCCAGAACGGCGATGTGATTGAGTTCAAGTACAGCCGTGAGATCTCACGGATGTTCAAAACCGGCCAGCTCACTAACATGAGCCAGTTCGGCCCCGCCTGGGGCTTCATGCCCAGCGACCAGGCCGTGGTCTTCACCGACAACCACGACAATCAGCGCGGCCACGGCGGCGCTGGCGATACCCTGACCTTCAAAGATGGCCAGCTGTATACCCTGGGCAATATCTTTGAGCTGGCCTGGCCCTATGGCTACCCCCAGGTCATGTCGAGCTACAGCTTCAGCAACGGCGATCAGGGACCGCCATCAAGCAATGTCTACTCAAGCACCACGCCCGACTGTGGCAATGGCCGCTGGGTCTGTGAGCACCGCTGGCGCGGCATCGCCAATATGGTCGCCTTCCGCAACTACACCACGCCGACCTTCAGCGTCAGCAACTGGTGGAGCAACGGCAACAACCAAATCTCGTTCAGCCGTGGCGCGCTGGGCTTCGTCGCTATCAACCGCGAGGGCGGCAGCCTGAACCGCACCTTCCAGACCGGGCTGGCCGCCGGCACCTACTGTGATGTTATTCACGGTGATTTCAACGCCAGCAACAGCACCTGCTCCGGCCCAACCATCGCCGTCAACGGTACCGGCCAGGCAACCTTTACCGTCAACGCAATGGACTCGGTGGCAATCTATGGCGGGGCCAAGGTCGGCGGCACGGTCACCCCAACCCCGACGCCTAACCCAACCACCGGGATCAACGTGACCTTCAACGAGAACGCCACCACTGTCATGGGGCAGAACATCTATGTCGTCGGCAACGTGGCGGCCCTGGGCAGCTGGAACGCTGGGAGCGCCATCCTGCTCTCATCAGCCGGCTACCCAATCTGGAGCAAGACCATCGCGCTGCCAGCCAACACCGCCATCGAGTACAAGTACATCAAGAAAGATGGCGCGGGCAATGTGGTCTGGGAGAGCGGCACCAACCGCGCCTTTACCACGCCCAGCAGCGGCACCGTCACCCGCAACGATACTTGGAAGTAGCTAGTCGCTGGTAGCTGGTAGCTAGTAATCAGTGATTTGCTGGAAAACACGCGCACCATCAGAAATAATCTGGTGGTGCGCGTGTTTTAGGCTGATGCAGCGCATCGATTGATTGAGATTGCCGCTTAACCGCTAGCTAAACGCCAGCCGCCGTCCAGATGAGAATCTGAGCGGCGGCTGGGCTAAGAACATTGCAAAACATGGTCTGGCATCGGCTAACGAATTTAGATCCCTGGACTCCCCTGATCCCCGATCCCCGATCCCTACGCCTTGCCGACTTCCTTTTCGGTGTAGCTCCACGGGCGCATAAAGTGGCAGGTGTAGCCATTCCGATTCTTCTGCAGGTAGTCCTGGTGATACTCCTCGCCCGGATAGAACGTGTTCGCCGGGACCAGCTCGGTCACCACCGGGCCGCGCCACTGGCCGGACTTATTGACGACCTCGATCATCCGCTCGGCCGCCTGCTTCTGCTCCGTGCTGTGGTAGAAGATCACCGAGCGATACTGGGTGCCGATGTCGTTGCCCTGGCGATTGGGCGTGGACGGGTCGTGCATGCGGAAGAAGTATTCCAGCAGCGTATCGTAGGAGACCTGCGTGGGATCGAAGCTGATCTGCACGGTCTCGGCGTGGCCGGTTGTGCCGTTCTTGACGTGGTTGTAGGTCGGGTTGTCCAGCGTGCCGCCTGCATAGCCAACGCTGGTATCTTTGACGCCTGGAATCGCCCGCAGCAGCTCTTCCATGCCCCAGAAGCAGCCGCCGGCGAAGGTGGCCAGCTCGGTCGCCGCGGCGGATTTATTCATCCCATTGCCGCTGGCCGCGGCAAAGAGCGGCAGGTACTGGGCATAGCCCTCGGCCTCCAGCTGCTCGACCGGGACAAAGCGCAGCGCGGCCGAGTTCAGACAGTAGCGCAGGCCGGTTGGCGCCGGGCCATCATCGAAGACGTGGCCGAGGTGCGACTGGGCGGCCGTGGAGTGAACCTCGGTGCGGGTCATAAACAGCTTGCGATCCTTGCGGGTCTCCACATTTTCCGGCGCGAGCGGCTGGGTGAAGCTGGGCCAGCCGGTGCCCGAGTCGAACTTATCCAGCGAGCTGAACAGCGGCTCGCCGGAGACGATATCGACATAGATGCCTGGGCGTTTGTTGTCGCAGTACTCGTTCTTAAATGGGCGTTCGGTGCCCTCGTGCTGCGTGACCTGATACTGCTCGGGGGTGAGCTTCTGGCGCAGCTCGGCATCCGCGGGCTTGGTAAATTGAGCCATTCTGATCCTCCATTGGTTAGTCTGTCTGTGTGGATCGCTGCCACGGATTAATTGTACTTCACCTTCAGCCGGATCGCCGGGCGGGCTGGCCCAGATAAGCAAAATGTAAGATCTGCGCGCCAGCGGCAGGTGCTTAATGGGGCGGCTTGAACGACGACTCGGTTGATTTTGCCAGCGGCTTCTCATCGGTGCCGACCCGATCGATGCCCAGCAGCAGCATGATCAGCAGCGCCAGCACCAGACTGCCGATCGTGCCAAACAGCGCCTGATCGCTGTGGGCCGGGCCGACAATCACCATAATGCCCCCGGTGATGGCGGGGCCGAAGACGCTGCCAAGGCCATAGAACACCGTGAACAGGCCGTTGGCGCCGCCGAGGCGCGCTGGCGGCACCCGCGCCCCCAGAATCGCCAGCCCAATCGGATACAGCGTGCCAGCAAACGCCCCCAGCAGGCTGCCCAGCAGCAGCAGGAGCGGAAACGGCGGATGAAACGCCGCAAAGATCGCCGCGCTGCTCAGGATCGTCAGTGACGAGAGCAGCACCGGACGGTAGCCAAACTTATCCAGCAGGCGCCCGATTGGGATTTGCGCCACAATATTGGCCACCACGGTCACCGTAATCAGCAGGCCGATGCGGAACGACGAGAAGTTCAGGGTTGGCACCAGCGCAATCAGGGTGAGAATGCCATAGCCGTACAGAAAGGCCATCATCATCGGCAGCCAAAGCGACCGATTCATCCGAAAGCTAATCCCGCTGCTGACCGAGTGCTCTTCCTCGTGGTGCATGCGTGGCTCGGGGACAACCAGCAGCACAATGATGCCGGCCCCAATTGCAAACGCCACCGCCACAATAAACGGCAGCGGCTCCCAGATACTAAACAGGGTTGTGCCAATCAGCGGCCCGGCGGCGGTGCCGCTGGCCAGCGACATTCCATAGACGGCCGTGTTATGGCCGCGCTGCTCAGGCAGGCTGACCTGGCTGACATAGGTCTCGGCGGCGGTCCACACCGCCGACCAGCCGATCCCCTCGAAGGCGCGCAGGATAAAAAAGTAGCCAATATTGTCCACCCACGGCATCATAATCATGGCCACACAGTAGGAGATCAGGCCCAGCAGCAAAAATGGCCGAATCCCAAAGCGCTCGATCGTTTTACCAATCGGCCAGGCCGTCAGCACCAGGCTGGCGAACATCACGCTAGTGGTCAGGCCAATCACAAATTCGTCCGCGCCGTTTTCCTGGAGGAGCTGGGGAATAATTGGATTAACAATGCCAATGCCGAGGGCAGTGACAGCGACACACAGATAAATCGGCCACAATGGTGGGCGTACCCGGGCCGTCGGTACGTTATGCATCGTATCTCCTATGAGGTCGCCCGCAGACCGTCAGGCCAGGTTTGGGTAATAACCTTAACCTCTTCGTCAACAATGACGTGCAGGCCACGCAGATTAGGATGAATATTGGTGAACCAGCGCACATCGTGGCCGTGGATATGATCCAGCCCTGGGCCAAGTACCGGCTGCTCCTCATCGACGGAGCCAAAGCCCCGCGCCCGCAGATCCCAGTTGCCCGCCTCGGTCTCGGCCTTCATGCGCCCAAACAGATCCGCCACCGTGTGGCCGCGCTCCGCCGCCAGATCGGTGATCATCCGATAGACTGGCGCGAGCTTGCTGTTGCGGTCAAAGGCGTAGTGGGCGGGGTAGTCCACGTAGATCCCGGTCTCCAGCAGAACCTTTGCCTGCGGATAGTCGCGGCAGAGATGGTCGCACAGCTCGATGAGCTTGGAGCGAAAGGGGGCAATTCCGTAGCGCTTGCGGTCGTTCACCCCGTAGCGCACAATGATCAGGTCAAGGGTGGCGTAGCGCTTCATGGTGCGGTCGTAGCGTTTGAGAAAATCCTCGGTGGCCTCGCCATCTAGTCCTTCATTGCCGACCCAAATTGTCGGGTCGCTGTAGGCTTCGCGGAGCCGTTCCTGAAGGCGAACCTCGCCCCGTTGATGTGGCAGCATATATGAACATGCCACGGTACAATCACCAAGTTGTAAAACATATGGGCCAGCCATGAGCGACTCCTCCGACAGCAGCGTATCTCACGATTCAATCGCCAGATCGTGTGTGCAGGGCAGTATAGCGGGCTGTCCGTGTTTTGACAACCGGGTCTACATTGCATTGCGTCATTGGTTTGCCACCCTGTTTAAAGGATGGACAAAAATGTTCCGGCTGCCTATCAGCAGCCGGAACATCAACGCGGGTATTTAGCTAAAGCTGCGGTTTAGGCGCGGCGGCGACGGCGATAGCGCGGTGAGCGAATCAGCGAGACGATCAGGGCGAACAGCGTTGCGCCGATGATCGACCAGATAATCGGGAATGGCTGGCCCTCCACATTGACCGTGAAGAGCTCGGGCAGGCCCAGCTGGTTGGCCAGCCAGATGCCCAGCAGGGCGCCGATAAAGCCAACCGCAATCGAAACCAGCAGGCCACCCATCGTGTATCCGGCAATCGCCTGGCCAAGCGCGCCGCAGACGGCCGCAATCACCAGCAGGATGATAAAGCCCAAAAGTGTGAACGTCATATCTAGCTCCTTTTTAGTAGATGTAAATACCTACCATACTGATGAACATCCTAAGCAACTTGCGTACCATGCTTCAGCGCGCGCGTCTTCCTGGCCTGTTTTCAGGCGGTTAAACTCAGGGTTGACAAGCCTCTGTCGGGTAGCGTATACTTTGTGTCATAATAACACTATAAAGGAAATACAGATGACTGAAACAGCCGAGAACTATGATGTAACCAAATATGAGCGTCCGTCGGTAACCGTCGATGTCGTCATCTTCACCCTGCACAACGGCCGCCTGCATGTGCTGATGGTGCAGCGCAAACACTGGCCCTACGCCGATCACTGGGCGATCCCCGGCGGCTTTGTGAATATGGATGAGTCGCTGGAGACCGCCGCCCGCCGCGAGCTGGCCGAGGAAACCGGGGTTCAGGATGTGTACCTGGAGCAGCTGTACACCTTCGGCGATCCCGGCCGCGACCCGCGCACCCGGATCATCAGCGTGGCCTACTTTGCGCTCATCCGGCCCGAGGAGCAGCAGCTCCAGGTCTCCGAGGAGTCCAACGATGTGCGCTGGTTCCCGGTCGACGAGCTGCCCTCGCCGCTGGCCTTTGACCACGACCGAATTGTGCGCTACGCCATCGACCGCCTGCGCTCGAAGATGGAATACACCACCCTGGCGTTTCAGCTCCTGCCGACCGAGTTCACCCTGCCCAAGCTCAAACGGATCTACGAGGATATTCTGGGCGAGAAGCTCGACAAGGCCAACTTCTACCGCAAGCTGCGCGACTCCGACCTGCTTGAGGATACCGGCAAGTTCCACGAGGGCCGCGGCCGCCCGGCTCGGCTCTATCGCTTTCGCGACTCGCGGGTCGAGGGCGATTTCGTCTTCCGCTACCGCGAAGCTAAAACCCGAGGTTAACGATGACACGATTTGAACTGGTGCGCGGCACTATCGTCGCGCAGGATGTCGATGCGATTGTGAATGCCGCCAACTCGTCGCTGCTCGGCGGCGGCGGCGTCGATGGCGCGATTCACGAGGCGGCCGGGCCGGAGCTGCTGGCGGCCTGTGAGTTATTGGACGGATGCGAAACCGGCGAGGCCAAGATCACGCCCGGCTTTCAGCTCAAAGCCCGCTATGTGATTCACGCGGTTGGGCCGGGATATTACAGCGAGCCACGTCACGCCGAGCTGCTGGCCAGCGCCTACCGCCGTGCGCTGGAGCTGGCCACGGCGCACGGCATCACGAGCATCGCGTTTCCGGCGATCAGCACCGGGATCTTCGGCTACCCGCTTGATGAGGCCGCCGCGATCGCCATCGGCACCGTCGGCGCGTATGTGCGCGAGCACCCCGCGATCACGCTGGTGCGCTTCGTGGTCTGGAGCGCCGACGCGGAGCAGATTTATCACGCTGCGCTGAACAATCGCGCCGGATCATCACCCTTAAACGCTACCGATTTGGAGATACCGTTATGACTTACACCCTGGCTTTGGCGCAGTTTCGCCCGCGCAAGGGCAGCTACAGCGTCAATATGGAACGTTTGGGCGATGTCTTTCGCCAGATCGCCAGCCTGCAGCGCCCGCCCGATGTGCTGATGCTGCCGGAGACCGCGCTGACCGGCTACTTCATCGAGGGCGGCGTCCGCGAGCAGGCCGTCACCGCCGGGCAGCTGTTCGCCGATCTCGAGCGAACCTATATCGCCGCGCTGGGCCGCACCGCCCCGCCGCTTGACGTGGTGATTGGCTTCTACGAGCGCTGGCGCGATCGGTTCTACAACAGCGCGATGTACGCCACCCTGGGCGGCGAGTTCAGCAGCGTCGCGCCCACCGAGGAACGCCCAGGCATTCGCCACGTCCACCGCAAGATGTTTCTGCCCACCTACGGCGTGTTTGATGAGGCCCGTTTTGTTGAGAGCGGCCACCAGATTGCCGCATTCAATACGCGCTTTGGCCGCGTCGCCATGCTCATCTGCGAAGATGCCTGGCACTCGCTGACCGGCACGGTGGCGGCGCTGGACGGCGCCCAGGTGCTGTACGTGGTCGCCGCGTCGCCCGCCCGTGGGATTCACGAGGATCGCCCAAGCAACCTGTCGCGCTGGGACGACCGCATCCGCGAGATTGCTGGCGAGCACGGCCTGTTTGTGGCGGTCTGCCAGATTGTGGGCTTCGAGGGCGGCAAGGGCTTTGCTGGCGGATCGGTGGTGGTTGGCCCGCGCTCCGACGAACGCGCCCGCGCCCCGCTCTGGCAGGAGGCGCTGCTGCTGGCCGAGATCGACACCGCCGATCTGCCGCTGGCGCGGGCCGACCTGCCGCTGCTGGCCGGGCTAGAGGACAAGCTGCCGTTTTTGCTCGATGAAGTGCGGGCGGCGGCCAGCGGGGCCAACCGCGCCAGCACCTGGGACTACGCCAACGAGACCAATCATGAGCAGGCCCTGACCGACTCGACGGCCTACCTGCGCACGATCGACAGCGAGGGCGAGAAGCGCAGCCCCGCCGACCTCCCGACCAGCGACGCCAGCCGCGCGTTTTCGGTGGTCCAGGCGCCGCCGTTCGACCCCGGCAGCGACGAGCCGATCCGCATCAACACCACACTGGCGCTGGAGTGGCTGATCGAGTTTCTGCGCGACGAGGTCGGCTTCCGGCGGGGCTTCAAGCAGGTCGTCGTCGGCCTATCCGGCGGGGTCGACTCGGCCCTGACGACCTACCTGTGCGCCCGGGCGTTTGGCCCGCAGAACGTGCTGGCGGTGCGCATGCCCTACCGCACCTCATCGAAAGACAGCCTCGATCACGCCCAGCTCGTGATTGATGATCTTGGCATCCAGCACCACACCGTCGATATCTCCGGCGCGGTCGATGGCTACCTGGCCCTGGAGCCGGAGGCCGACGGGCGCCGCCGGGGCAACGTGATGGCGCGCACACGGATGATCGTGCTGTTTGACCAGTCGCAGAAGCTGGGCTGCATCCCAATTGGCACCGGCAACAAAACCGAGCGGCTGTTTGGCTACTACACCTGGCACGCCGACGACTCACCGCCGGTGAATCCGCTCGGCGACCTGTTCAAAACCCAGGTCTGGGAGCTGGCCAGCGCGGTTGGCGTCCCCGACGTGATCGTCCACAAACCGGCCTCGGCCGACCTGGTGGTGGGCCAGACCGACGAGAGCGACTTCGGGATCTCGTACCGCCAGGCTGGCCGCATTCTGGCCTATCTGCTCCAGGGCTACCGCGCCGAGCAGCTGGTCGAACGCGGCTTTGCCGCCGACGAGGTCGCGATTGTCCAGCGGCGGGTCAACTCAACCCACTGGAAGCGCCACCTGCCCAGCACGGCGATGCTCTCAAGCACCGCGATCGGCGAATACTATCTGCGGCCAGTTGACTATTAGCCAGCCGGAATCCATCCTGCCCGAATACCTACTTTATTTGATATCGACTTTATTTAAGGAGCACACCATGAATATTTCCGAAAGCGGCCAACCATTTCTACGCTATCTGGACGATTGGTACGCCGCCCTGCCGACGCTTCCGCTGGATGATCTCGTCGTCGCCGGGCCGGAGCGGGTGGCGGTGACCTGTGTCGATGTGATCGTCGGCTTTTGCACCGAGGGGGCGCTATCCAGCCCACGGGTGCAGGATGTGGTTGCGCCAATCACCGAGCTGTTCACCAAAGCCCACGCGGCCGGCGTGATCAACTTTCTGCTGCCCCAGGATGCCCACCCGGAGGACGCGGTCGAGTTTGGCGCGTTTCCGGCGCACTGTGTGCGCGGCACCCTGGAGGCCGACACCGCGCCGGAGCTGACCAGGCTGCCGTTCGCCCACGAGTACACCATCTTTCCAAAAAACTCGCTGAGCGCGGCGCTGGCCACCGATTTCGCGGCCTGGACCTACGCCCACCCCGAGGTGGACACCTACATCATCACCGGCGACTGCTCGGACCTGTGTGTCTACCAGATGGCGATGTTCCTACGCCTGGACGCCAACGCCCGCAACATTCAGGGCCGCCGGGTCGTGCTGCCAGCCAACTGTGTCGATACCTACGACACGCCGCTGGAGGTGGCCCAGGACATCGGCATTCCGGCCCACCCTGGCGATTTCCACCACGTCGTGTTCCTGCACCACATGGCCGCCAACGGCGTGGAGATCGTCAAATCGATTGACTAGCCTTCAGCGCCGGCGCCGCTGCGCGAATTCCGCAGCGGCGCCGGCCTGGAGCCACCCGACCACCGGGTTCCTGCCAAATCCCCCCTGCTGCTGCCTTGCCAAGTAAGCCAACTCGCAGTATATTTTCGCTCTATGACACGTACACTCATTACTGGAGCCAGCGGTTTCGCTGGCCGTCATCTTGTTGACCACCTGCGCGCCACAACCGACTGGGAATTGTGGGCGCTTGGGCGTTCGTCGCAGCCCGATCTTGACAGTGTCAGGGCCGATCTGCTTGACCGTGCGGCGGTGGCCAGCGCGGTGGCTCAGGTTCAGCCGGATATTGTTGTGCATCTGGCGGCCCAATCGTTCGTCCCCACCTCGTTTGAGGACCCGGCCGACACCTTCAACACCAACGTGCTCGGCCAGCTGCACCTGCTCCAAGCGATTGCGGCGGCCAAGCTCGACCCGCTGGTGCTGGTGATTAGCTCGAATGAAGTCTATGGCATGGTCCAGCCCGACGACATTCCGGTCGCTGAAAAAACCCCGCTGCGGCCCGCCAGCCCGTATGCGGTCTCCAAGGCGGCCCAGGATCTCCTGGCGGGGCAGTGGTTTTACAGCCACAAGCTGCGGGTTATCCGGGTGCGGCCGTTTAATCATATCGGGCCGGGCCAAAAAGCCCAGTTCGCGGCCCCAGCCTTTGCCCGCCAGATTGCGCGGATCGAGCTGGGCCTCCAGCCCCCGGTGGTCCAGGTTGGCAACCTGGAGGCGCAGCGCGACTTCACCGACGTGCGCGATATTGTCAGCGCCTATCATCTGGCGCTGCTCCACGGCGAGCCGGGCGCGATCTACAATGTTGGCTCGGGCGAGCCGGTCGCGATTCGCACAATCCTCGAACGGCTGATTGGCCTGAGCGCCGTGCCAATTACGATCGCGACCGATCCCGCCAGGATGCGGCCCGCCGATGTGCCGACGGTTGCCTGTGACGCCACCTATTTTCAAGCCCGCACCGGCTGGAGCCGCCAGTACAGCCTCGATCAGACCCTGCGCGACGTGTTGGAGGATTGGCGCAGCCGGGTCAAGAATGAAACCGCCGATTCGGATTGATGTTTGCGCCGGGTATCGGCCTCGGAGGTGAACTGACCCCACGCAGTGCCCAGAGGGCACCCCGTGGGACTTCTCCCTTCATCGACGACTGCCACGTATCCGTGGTCTTCCACCATCTCAGGGAGCATTTAACCTGTCGGCTGAACCATCCGCCAGGATTGGAATGGACGAACCATCATGCCATTTTGGACTCACTTGGTTATCATGAATCCCACGAACCTGCCACTGACCCGCGTGGATCAGGAACGCACACTATGTTCGGCACCACACGCTTCGGGGGTGCAACCGCCACCATCGCTGATATTAAAGAACATATGTGCAATTTTATTCAATATATGCATGCATGTCAAGATCGGATTCGCCATGCATCCCCGATAGGAAGGCATGGTCTATTTTGCGATAAAAGCAAGGATACAATAGTTATGGATGTTCTCGTTTTAGCTGGCGGCACCGGCTCGCGGCTGTGGCCGCGCTCGCGCCGCACCAAGCCCAAGCAATTTTTACCGCTGCTCTCCAAGCGCACAATGCTCCAGGAGACCGTCGACCGCGTGCGCGACCTGGTCGAGGACGAGCGGGTTTTTGTGGTGACTGGCGAGGATTATGCCACGCTGGTCACCGAGCAACTCGATCGCGTGCCACGGGCCAATATTATTCGCGAGCCGAGCGGACGCGGCACGGCCCCGGCGATTGGGCTGGCCGCAATCCACATGCGCCGCTCCGACCCCAATGCGGTGATGGCGGTGCTGAGCGCCGACCACCTGATCCTCCGGGGCGACGCCTTTCGGACGGCCCTCCAGGCCGCCGAGGTTGCGGCCCGCGAGGGCTACCTGGTGACGCTGGGGATCAAGCCCTCGTTTGCCAACACCGGCTACGGCTACATCAAATGCGGCGATCAGATCAGCGAGTCGCACGGGCTGAGCATTCACACGGTCGGGCGCTTCGCCGAAAAGCCCGATCAGGCCACCGCCGAGCGCTATATCGCCGACGGCGACTACTACTGGAACGCCGGGATTTTTATCTGGCAGACCCAGACCTTTCTCGATGCGGTCGAGCAGTATCTGCCGCGCCTGCGCAATCAGCTGAACCAGATTCAGGCCGGCTTTGGCAAATCGCGCCAGCAGGTGATTTTGAACACCATCTGGGAGCAGGTCGAGAATATCACCGTGGACTATGGGATTATGGAGCGAGCACCCAACGTGGCGGTGATCCCGGTCGATATCGGCTGGAGCGATGTTGGCGACTGGCACACCCTGACCACGCTGATGGGCAAGGGCGAGTCGGCCAACGTCGTGATCGGGCCGCACGTCGAGGTCGATACCCACTCGACCTTGATCTACAGCGACTCTGGGCGGATTATCGCCACGATTGGCCTGGAAGATTTTCTGGTCGTCGATACCGGCGACGCCCTGCTGATCGCCCCGCGCAGCCGCGCCCAGGATGTTAAAAAAATCGTCGATCAGTTACGGGAAGAAGGGCGGAATGATGTTCTGTAGCGGCGACACGCTGCTGCCGACTCAAGCGCGATGCGGGCAATAATTTTGGTCGGGGGCCTGGGCACGCGCCTGCGCCCACTGACGGACAATCTCCCCAAGCCACTGGTGCCAATTGCTGGCGAGCCGCTGATGACCCGCACGCTCCGGCGTCTCCAGGCGCAGGGGGTTCGCGAGGTGGTCCTGGCGGTGCAATATCTGGCGGCGGCCTTTCACGAGCACTACGGCGCTGGCGCCGCGCTGGGGCTGCGGCTGCGAATTGTCGAGGAGCCGCAGCCGCTGGGCACGGCCGGCGCGGTGCGCTACGCCGCCACGCTGCATGGCGCGCTGAGCGACGGCCCGACGCTGGTGCTGAACGGCGACGAGCTGACCGCGCTGGATGTGGCGGCGCTCTGGCGGCACCACCACCAATCGGGCGGGCTGGCGACAATTGCCGTGCGCGAGGTGGCCGACCCGACCGCCTTTGGCGTGGTGGTGAGCGATGCGGCCGGCCGCGTGACCGCGTTCCAGGAAAAGCCCGCCGCTGGCACCGCGCTGGCCAACACCATCAACAGCGGCGCCTACGTGTTTGAGCGCGCCGCGATCGAGCAGATTCCGCCAGCCGCCTTCGCCATGCTCGAGCGCGATCTGTTCCCCAGGCTGCTGGCTGCTGGGGCGACAATTGCGGCCTACCCGCATTCGGCCTACAGCCAGGATATCGGCACGCTGGCCGGGTATCTGGCGGCCAACGCGGCGGTGCTGCAGGGGATGCTGCCCGGCGAGCGCCCGCTGGGCCGCGAGCTGGCCCCCGGCATCTGGGCCGCCACCGACGTGCAGCTCGACCCCACGGCAACCCTGACGGCCCCGGTGATGCTGGGGGCGGGCACCTGCGTCGGGCCAAGGGCCGTCATTGAACGGGCTGTGATCTGGGAGCGTGTTACAATTGAGTCCGACGCGAGGGTCCGCGATGCTGTTCTGGCCACAGGCAGCCGAGTTCCCCGCGCCGCCCAGGTGGTGGCTGAGGCTGTGGGGCCGCCACAAAGCCCCAATCATTGATCTAGAGCATCTAAAAACCCATGGATGAAGAGTGGTGCGTCCTGATTACAGTTGAACCCTATCGGCCAAATCTTCATTCTCATCAACATTCTTCATTCCTGTAGGAGCGCGTATGGCGACACCGATTAAATTTGGCACCGATGGCTGGCGGGCGGTAATTGCAGAGGACTACACGTTCGAGAACGTGCGGATCGTCACCCAGGCTGTCGCGGACTACCTGCACGACAGCGGACTGGCCAGCCGTGGCCTGGTGGTTGGCTACGACACCCGCTTTGGCTCCGAGCGCTTTGCGCTGGCGACCGCCGAGGTGCTGGCGGCGAACGGCATTCACGTCTACCTGACCGAAAAAGCCACGCCCACCCCGGTGGTCTGCTGGAGCATTCTGACCAAAAAAGCCGGCGGCGCGGCGATCATCACCGCCTCGCACAACCCGCCCACCGACAACGGCTACAAGTACAAGCCCGAGTATGCCGGGTCGGCCTCGCCCGAGGTTGTGGCCAAGCTCGAGGAGCGGCTGGAGCGCAACCCGGTCAAGCGGATGGCGGCCAAAGACGCCGAAAAGCAAGGCCTGATCGAGCGAATCAACGGCACCCCCGAGTACGTCGCCCAGATCAAACAGATGGTTGACCTGGAGGCGATCAAGCGGGCGGGCTGGACGGTGATCATCGATGCGATGTACGGCGCTGGCGCTGGCTATCTGCCGCTGCTGCTCGATGGCGGCGCGACCAAGGTTGTGCCGATCAACGATACGCGCAACCCGCTGTTCCCCGGCATGCGCTCGCCCGAGCCGATTGACGATAACCTGACCAAGCTGAAAAAAGTGGTGCGCGAGAGCGGCGCCTATGCCGGGCTGGCCTTCGACGGCGATGCCGACCGGGTTGGCCTGGTCGATGAAAAAGGCCGCTTTGTCGATCAGCTGCGGGTGTTCGGGCTGCTGGCCTACTATCTGCTCGAGGTCAAGGGCTGGCGCGGGCCAATCGTCAAGTCGCTCTCGACCACCTCGATGGTCAATCGGCTGGCCGAGATCTACAACGTGCCGATCTACGAAACCCCGGTCGGCTTCAAGCACATCGGCCCCAAGATGATCGAGACCAACGCGATCATCGGCGGCGAGGAGTCAGGTGGCTTTGCCATCGCCAAGCACCTGCCGGAGCGCGATGGGATTCTGTCGGCGCTGCTGCTGCTCGACCTGTTCCTCAAGCGCGGCAAAACGCCCAGCGAGACGCTCGACGAGCTGTTCAGCAAGGTCGGGCCGCACTTCTACGATCGGCTCGACATCACCTACCCGGTCGAGCAGCGCGCTGCGATTCTCAAACGGGTTGACGCCGCCCGCCCCGATGCGCTCGCCGGGATGGCGGTCAGCACTATCAACACCCAGGGCGGCTACAAGTACTATCTTGCCGACGGCAGCTGGCTGCTGATTCGCTTCTCCGGCACCGAGCCGCTGCTGCGGATCTACACCGAGACGCGCTCGCAGGAGCTGGTCGAGAAGCTGCTGGCCGAGGGCCGCGTGCTGGCAGGCGTGTAGCCAACTGGCCACAATTTGGCGGTTCGAGCTAAAAAACCGCTGGACTATGCAGACAACGGACTGAATTGTCCACGAAGGGCACGGAGATCACGAAGTTCGAGCTAAAAAACCGCTGGGCTATGCAGACAACTGCATAGCCCAGCGGTTTTTAGTGTGCCTGAAGACCAGCGGTGCTGGGACGCCTACTCGGTCGCTACCACGGCTGGGCTGGCCACGGCTGGGCTGGCGGTGGATGTTCGGCTGCTGATTCGGCCATAGACCCGCCGCGCCCAGCGGCCGATGAACAGGCCAAGCACCAGCAGCGGCAGCCACACCGGCGTCCACACGCCGATCGCAATCAGGAGATCGGCGACATCGCGCCCGAGGTCAACCACGCCGGCCCAGGCGGCGGCGGCCGAGCGGGAGGGTGCCCAGCCATCGCCGAAGCGCAGGCTGAACGGCGGCGGGGTAAAGGTTACCGCCGCCACCTCCGGGACGTGTTCAGCGCGCAGGGTCAGGGCGATCAGGCTCATCGCGGCGCTGTCGGAGAGATATTTCTGGCGGCCTTTGAGCACCTCAATCTGGCCCTCGTACTCGCTCAGGGTGCGGTTGACCTGAATGGCCTCGGTGACGGTCGCGGCCTGCTCCAGAAACAAGCGCAACCGATCGGCGGTCGCCTCAAGGTTGCGAATCTGGGAGGCGTTATCGGTGTACTCCTCGGTCACGTCCTGGCCGGAGATCTCGCGGCGCAAAAGCTTAATTCCATCGCCCTCGACGCTGCGCAGCGCCTCATCGAACTTGGCGGCGGGGACGCGAAAGGTGATAATCACATAGGCTTTTTCGCTGACATTCGAGCTTGAGTCATCGTTGGAGACAATGTAGCCGCCCAGGCGAGCGATCATCAGCTCGACCCGGCTGTTGGCCGCGCCCAGCTGCTCGTAGGCCACCTCGGCCTCGACGGTGGCGCTCTTGATCACCAGCCGCTCGCTGGCGGCGGGCTCGGGGGCAAGATCGGTGGCGAACGCCTGGGTGCGATTTGCCATGCCTGGCGCTGCGGCGCTCCCGTTTGTTGGGAACTCCTCGGAGGCCGCTACTGTAGTCGGCGCGGCGGCGGTCTCGTCGCGGGCCTGACCCGCGTCGGGCTGGGTTGCGCCAGGATTGCCAGCCATCGGCGACAGGCTCGCTTCACTGGAGCGATTGGAGCCGCTGTAGATCTGCGAGCCGACTCCCAGCAGCACCAGCACAACCAGAACAATTGCCCACGTTCGTCGCTGTTTCATTGCCATCTCCTTGATGCGATTATCGGTACGATGCAATGATGACGCTGGGGGCGGCGGATTCGTTCCCGGAACCGCGCTATTTGCGTGTTTGCGCAACATCCCTGATAATCCCCGGCACTACTCCCTTTCTCAGGCTCAACAGCAACCAATTTTTGCGCCAGACCACCCTGGATGTACCGCACCCACTCAACCGAGCTCCGCCACGACCAACCGAATTCTGGCGCACCACAGCCTTAGCAACCTACCGATCCAGGAGCCGCAACCGCTCTATCTAGAGCAATTTAGAGGCGACGCCTCAGAGAACCACCGTTTAACCCTGAAAGGAGACAATTCGAGGCCCGAGGGGGAACGCTACGCCCAAACAATGTTCAAACCGGTATTTATTTCCGCTGTGTATTAAGGAGTATCAGGTATGGCAAGGTCTCGTCTACTTCGTGCATTTAGCGCCTGTTTATTGATCATAATTCTGTGCCAGCCATTTGGCGCAGCCGCGATCACCGCTGCTCCAGCAACGCCAACGGGCGCGGATGCTTCCAGCAAAATCATCGTCCAGACCAGCGCCACGGCAACGCTGCGCAGTGTCGCCCAGGACCAAGGCGTGCTGCTGGCCGACTACGGCAGCTTTTCACTATGGCGGGTTAGCGCAGCCAGCGCCGCCAAGCTGAAAACCATGCCGGGCGTCTCCAGCCCGACTGATTTCGATACGATCTACCTGCGCGACCGCCAGATCGACACCCGCCAGGGGCCGGATTTGACGGTGCCCAGCCAGCTTCGGCAGGTCTCAACCGCCGCGCACCAGCTCTGGCTGGTCCAATTCGTTGGGCCGACCAAAGACGAATGGCTGGCTGCTGTTGCCAAAACTGGCGCCGAGATTGTCGCCTACATGCCCAACAACACCTATGTGGTGTGGGCCGATGGCAAAACCCTCGCCCAGCTGGACGAGCGCGCCGCCACCGGCAAAGATGTGCAGTGGACGGGCGCCTACCACCCGGCCTACCGCCTATCGCCGCAGCTGCTGAATCTGCCTGTCGATGAGAAAATCGACACGGTTAATGTGACGATACAGCTCTACACCACCGCCGACATCGACCGCTCACTGGCGGCGCTGCGCGTCTCCGGCGGCGCGGTGTACAAAGCTGCGGAACAGGTCCTCAACCTGACCAACATCACCCTCCAGGTTCGGGTCAGCGATCTGGCCCAGCTGGCCAGCCAGCCCGATGTCTTCAACATCGAGCCATGGGCGGCCCCAGTGATGCTTGATGAGCGACAGAATCAGATCATCGCGGGCAACATCACCACCGTTGGCACCAGCCCGAACACCAATATTGTGCCAAGCGGGCCGGGCTACCTGGCCTGGCTAAGCAGCCAGGGTCTGCCAAACGATCCCAGCCAGTATCCAATTGTCGATGTGGTTGACGACGGGATCGACAACGGCAGCATCACACCGCTGCACCCCGACTTCTACCTCAACGGTATCCGTCCCGGCACCTCACGGATCAGCTATATCGGCAACTGCACCACGGATGCAACTGGCAACGGCACCGCCGGCCACGGCAACCTCAACGCCGGCATCGTGGGCGGCTACAACAACAGCGTGGGCGCGGCCTACGTCGATGGCCTCTCGTCGGGCATTGCCGGCGGCTACCGCTATGGCCTGGGCGTGGCTCCCTACACCCGCCTGGCCGGCACCAAGATCTTCAGCAACGCTGGCGCCTACAGCATCGTCAACTGTGGCGACACCGATACTGGCGTAGTCGCGGTCAGCTACAACGGTGGCGCGGCCATTACCTCCAACAGCTGGGGCTGTGGGCCGGGCGGTTTCCCGGAGTGTAGTCCTGGCGGTGTCTACAGCGCCTCGTCGCAGGCCTACGACGCCATGACCCGTGACGCCTCCAGCACCACCGCTGGCAACCAACAGATGCTGCACGTCTTCTCGGCCGGCAACTCTGGCCCAGGCGGCGATACGATTGGCAACCCCGCCACAGCTAAGAACGTGATCGCGGTTGGCGCAACCGAAAACACCCGCGATGACGGCTCGCCGGACCGCTGCGGCGAATCGAGCAACGATGACGCTGACGATGTGGTTGGCTTCTCCAGCCGCGGCCCAACCGACGATGGCCGCAACAAGCCCGACATCATGGCACCGGGCAGCCATATTATCGGGCCGGCCTCACAGGAGCCTGGTTTTGACGGCACCGGTGTCTGCGGACCACCGAGCGGCCAGGGTTTCTACTATCCGCTCGGCCAGACGCTCTACACATGGTCGTCGGGCACCAGCCACTCGGCCCCGGCGGTAGCCGGCGCAGCCTCGCTGCTCCACACCTACTACCGCATCTATCACGGCGGCGTCGCGCCCAGCCCGGCCATGCTCAAGGCCTATATGCTCAACAGCACCCGCTACCTGAGCGGCGCTGGCACCGGCGGCACCCTGCCCTCCAACAACCAGGGCTGGGGCGATGTGTACATGAAACAGGCCTTCAACCAGACCTCTAAGCTGTTCTTCGATCAGGAGACCGTGTTTGGCGCCACCGGCGAAGAGTTCATTCAGGAGGGCACCATCGCCACCGCTGGCGAGCCATTCCGGGTCAGCCTGGTCTGGACCGACGCGCCGGGCACCACCACTGGCAACGCCTATGTCAACAACCTTGATCTAGAGGTCACGGTTAATGGGCAGATCTACAAAGGCAATGTCTTTAGTGGGGCGTCCTCGGCGACCGGCGGCAGCTTTGACGCCAAGAACAACGTCGAGAACGTGTATCTGCCAGCTGGCACCAGCGGCGCGTTCTCGGTCAAAGTCACTGCGGCCAACATTCCTGGCGATGGCGTGCCCGGCAACGCCGACAGCACCGACCAGGATTTCGCCCTGGTGATCTACAATGCCGCCACTGGCCCCGAGGGCGCGCTGGTCGGCACCGTCAAGCATGCCACCAACACCCCGATCGCTGGCGCGCAGATTAAGGCGGGCAACCGAATTGCCCTCTCCGACGCGACCGGCCGCTACACCATGACCCTGCCGATCGGCACCTATCCGGTTACCGCGACTCTAGTAGGCTACAGCAGCCAGACGGTGCCCAGCGTCATCATTACCGAGAATGTCACCACCACCCAAGACTTTGTCTTGTCAGCGCTACCACCAGCGACTGTGCAAGGCGTGGTCACCGACAGCGCCCACGGCTGGCCGCTGTATGCGCGGATCGACATCACCTCGGACCTCCCCACTCAAACCATCCACACCAACCCGGCAACCGGGGCCTACAGTGTGGAGCTGATCCAGGGGGTCGACTACAATTTCACGGTTCAGGCAATTAGCGCTGGCTATACCGACGGCACACGGACGGTTACCCCGACAGCAGCCACCAGCAGCGAGAATTTTGTTCTTGCCGCTGATGTGGTTAGCTGTAACGCCCCTGGCTATTCCAATAACATATTGATTAGCGAGGATTTCTCCAGTGGAGCCCTGCCGACTGGCTGGAGCAACATCGATAACATTAGCGCGCATCAGACCCCACAGGCATGGAGATTCAATAATCCTGGCGTCCGTACGAATTTGACGGGTGGAACTGGTGGCTTCGCCATCCTCGACAGCGACAACTTTGGCCAGAGTCAATCGCAGAATGCTGAGCTGCGCACACCTTCGTTCAGCACACTTGGCATATCGTTGATTCAGTTAGAGTTCGATACTGACTTCCGCTACCTGGGCGGTGAAACGGCCGATGTCGATGTCAGCGTGGACGGTGGCACGAACTGGACGAACGTCTGGAAGAAAACCGCAGCCTATCGTGGTCCCAAGCACGAGGTTGTCAATATCTCGGCTACGGCGGCTAACCAGGCCAGCGTGATGGTCCGTTTCCGTTACTACAATGCCACCTGGGAATGGTGGTGGCAGGTTGATAACGTCGCGGTTGGCAATCCAACCTGTTCAGTAGTGGCTGGCGGCCTGCTGGTTGGCAACGTCATCGACGGCAACACCACGACCGGGATCAACGGCGCAACCGTCGCCAGCGTGGCCAATCCGGCTCTAACCACGACCACCATTGAAACGCTGAGCGATCCCAACGTTGCCGATGGCTTCTACACCCTCTTCTCCCCCGCGCTCGGCGCACAGAGCTTTAGCGCAAGCAAGAGCGGCTACATAACTCAGACTCAGACCCCGACTATCGTTGCCAACAGCACGGTGGTGCAGAACTTTGTGCTGGGGGCCGGCAACCTGGCCTTTAGTCCAAGCGGTTTGACCGTGACCCTGAGCCCAGGACAGACCGCTAACCGCACGCTGTTCATCACAAATACAGGGAGCGTTGCGGCGGAGTATACCTTGACCGAGTATGTAGGAAATCAACCTGCTAGCCTGGGTGGATGGCCACACATCAACCGTGACAGCAACACGTTCAGCGGCACCACAACCAATATTCGTGATACCTCCAGCGGATTCTCGGTCGGGCCGCGGCCTGGCACCGAAGGCCCGCTGGTGCCAGACTCGCTGATCACCCCCTGGGTCACGACTGTCGCTCTGCCGACGGGTCTTTCACGGCCGGGAGCGGCAATTGTCAACAGCAAGGTCTATGTCATTGGTGGTGAATCCACCGGTGGTGTCGCTGGGGGCGTGGCGATCTACGACCCAACGCTGGTCGCGTGGAGCGCTGGGCCAACCATGGGCGTACCGACATCGAATGTCTGTGCGGCTGCTGTTGGCACCGATATCTATGCGCTCGGCGGAACCGACGCAGCCAGCGTCAACACAAGCCTGCTCCAGGTGCTGCATACCAGCACCAACACCTGGGAGACGGTCGCGACTGACCCCCTGCCAGGCTTACGCTTTGGCGCAGCCTGCACGACCTACAACGGCAAGATTTACATGTTCGGCGGCGATAGCGGCACAACTGCCTCCATCTATGTCAACACCGCCTATGTGTATGATCCAGCCGCAGCGGCGGGCGCACGCTGGACAGCGCTAGCCAACATGCCGATCGCGGCGCATTTCGGTGGCGCCATCGCAATTAATGGCAAGATCTACTATGCCGGTATGCGCAATGCGACTATCGACCTGGCAAGCGTCTTTGCCTTCGATGTGGCAGCGGGCACCTGGGCAACACTGCCCAGCCTGCAAACCGCTCGCGGTGGGGCGAATGTCTGGGCCAAGGATTCGATCCTCTACGTTGGCGGTGGCGGCTGGGCCAGCTACCTAACCAGCGTCGAAGCCTACGACACCAGCGCTGTTGGCACCTGGAGCTATACCAATAGCCTGAGCCAGGGCCGCCGTGCCTTTGCGGCAGTCACCGACACCGCCAATGGTATCCTCTACGCTGTCGGCGGCTGGGCGGGCACGTATCTGGCTAGTGTCGAGGTCAACCGGGGTTCAGTCGATGTGCTGTGGTTGAGCGAGACACCAACCAGTGGCACACTCAACCCGGCCGCTTCACAGACCGTCAATGTTGCCTTCGATGCAACCGGCCTGACGGTAGGGACCTATTATGCCCAGCTCAAGCTGACGAGCAACACACCCTACAGCGCCACCAGCATCCCGGTAACCCTGATTGTAGGGCCAGAGACAGTGTCTGGCGTCGCCGCAACCGCCAGCACTCTGGCCCAGTCCGGCGCGCCAGGGGAGCTCGTAAGCTATACCGTGACCGTGACAAATACTGGCAACACGGTGGATAGCTTTGCTGTGGAGCTGGCTGGCAACAGCTGGACCACCACCCGCACGCCGACGAGCATCACCAACCTAGCCGCCGGTCAATCCACGACCGTCACCGTCCAGGTGACGATCCCGGCCAATGCGGTCAACAACGCAGCCGACACGGTCGGCGTCACCGTCACCTCGCAGGCCGACAACACGAAATCAAGCACGGTCAGCCTGACCACCACGGCATCGATCACAGAGTACATGATCTTCCTGCCGCTGATCAGCCGCTAATTTCAGCCCGTTTCAATGGTCAACCCCCCGGCAGCTGTGGCTCACGCCATAGCTGCCGGGGGGTTCGGTTATAGATCTGCCGTTGTTCGCCACGTTCCCTAATCCCTCATTCCTACCCTCTAATCCTTCAGCAACGCCAGGCAACACAAAGGGCGGGATTGCTCCCGCCCTGCAGCGCCTGCCCGGTTATATCTGGCCATGCGCTGTTATGCTAGGTAATTTCGCTACCCTAGACTTCCATCACCACCGGGATAATCATCGGGCGGCGTTTGGTTTTGTCATAGAGGAACCGCCCAACCACTTCTTTGATTTTCCGCGATGATGGCGATGAGACCGCCGGGGTGTTGCCTTCGGCGGTTTCTTCGCCGTCGCTGAACTGGCGGGCCGGGGCCACATAGCCATTGGTGAACGACTTGCGCACCGCTTCTTTGGCCGCGTCGATCAGGTCGGTCGAGTCGCGCATCGAGACAAAGCCGCGGCTGACGATATCCGGCCCGGCAACCAGCTCGCCGGTCTGCTGATCCACGCTGACCACCACCATTAGGATGCCGTCTTTGGCCAGCATCTGGCGGTCGCGCACCACCACGCTGCCGATGTCGCCGACGGTCACGCCATCGACGAAGACGTGGCCAACCGGCGCCCGGCCAGCCATCTTGCCGTAGTTCTGGCTGTACTCCATAATCGAGCCAGCCTCGGCCAGCATCACGTTCTCGGCTTTAAAGCCCATCCCGGTCGCCAGCTGTTTGTAGCGCATCATATGGCGATAGTCGCCGTGGAATGGCACCACAAACTGCGGCTGCACCAGGTTCAGCAGCATCTTCAGCTCTTCCTGGGCGGCGTGGCCCGAG
Source organism: Herpetosiphonaceae bacterium (assembly GCA_034437415.1). Classification (GTDB taxonomy): domain Bacteria; phylum Chloroflexota; class Chloroflexia; order Chloroflexales; family Herpetosiphonaceae; genus JACCRK01. Next base: position 2,358 of record DAOTUS010000594.1, on the reverse strand, counting down.
ACATGCACCGACAGATCCGAGCCGTAGATCACGTTGGCGCCCAGTTTGTACAGGTTGTCGATGACTTTGTACACCGACACTTCGTTGCCAGGAATCGGCGAGGCCGATACGACCACGGTGTCGCCCTGCTGCAGCGTAATGTTGCGGTGATCGCGGTTGGCCATCCGCGAGAGCGCCGCCATTGGCTCGCCCTGGCTGCCAGTGCAGACAATCGCGATCTGGTCATCGGGCAGGCTTTTCATTTCGTTGGGGCGAATCAGCACGCCGTCGGGCACGTTCAGGTAGCCCAGCTCGCGGGCGATCGCCACGTTGTTTTCCATCGAGCGGCCAATTGGCACAACTTTGCGCCCGTAGTCGACCGCCGCGTTGATCGCCATCTGCACCCGCGAGATATTCGAGGCGAAGGTCGCCATAATGATCCGGCCTGGCGCGGTGGCGAAAATCTGATCGAAGGCCTCGCCAACGACCCGCTCGGAGGGCGTGTAGCCTTTCGACTCCACCCGGACGCAGTCGGTGACCAGCACAATCGGGTTGCGCCGCCCAAAGTCAACCAGCCGATCGATCTCGGTTGGCCAGCCGTCGACCGGGGTGTGGTCGAGCTTCCAGACGGTGATGTACAGCGCCAGCCCAGCCGGGGTGGTCAGGCCAAAGCCCAGACAGTCGGGGATGGAGTGCGCGATGTGGAATGGCTCGATCATAAAGTGGCTGCCCAGGTTCAGCTTGTCGCCTGGCGCAATCGTGTTCAGCTTCACTTTATCGGTCAGCTTGTGCTCTTTCAGCTTGTTCGAGAGCAGGCCCAGGGTTAGGGTGGTCGCATAGATCGGCGGAAAGCCCAGCTCGGCGATCAGCCACGGCACCGCGCCAATGTGGTCCTCGTGGCCGTGGGTCAGCAGCACCGCCCGAATGTTGGCGGTCTTGTCCCGCAGATAGGTGATATCCGGCAGCACCAGATCGACGCCCATCATCTCGCTCTCGGGGAACATGACGCCCATGTCGCAGATCACGATGTCGTTCTCATACTCAAACACCCACATATTGCGGCCAACTTCTGCTGCGCCGCCAAGTGGAATCACTCGTAATTTATTTTTCGCCATAATCGAACAGATTCAGCACACAACGCGCTGAATCATCTGACTCCTTTCTGTAGTAGAGCTGGCGGTAAGCGCCCAGAAATTCATTCTCCAGGTTTACCTTCAGCGCTGATCAATTGTTTGATTGTTGCCAACAATGCCTCGCGGTTCGCAACATTTCCATAAATCGGCACCCGCTGAACCGCCGATCGGTGCAGCCAGCGTTGCCATCGCGCCGGACGCGGAGCGGTTTCGTGCAGGATCACATCAATCCGGGGGGCGCTGTCGCTGCGCTCTGGGCTGATTTTCAGCCGTTGCAGCTGGTCCCACGGATAGACCATCGTTAGGCCCAGTGAGCGAAAACGCAGGCCGTTTTCGTCCACTGTGTAGCCAGCCGTCAATTCGGCGAGCAGGTTCCACACTAGCAGCGGCGCCCCCACCAGAACCGTTAGCAGCAAAAATGCTGTGGTCAGCTGGCCGGAGGTGCGGGCGGCGGGCGGATCGCCGACGCAGGCCACTTCGCCAGGATTAAGCGCCGCCTGCCCTTCAAGGGCCACACACGCAGGGCGGCCGCGAAGTTCGGCGATAAACTGCTGAAGATTGAGATCCAGTGTATCGCTCAGGAGCCAGCCGGCAAATCCCCAGACCAGAACCGTGGCGGCCATCAGGGCCAGCACGTGCCAGCGCCCGCTTCTACTCAGGTGATAGGTCATACACCTCTCACATCAACTTCAACTGGTGCGGATCGACCTCGGCGTCTGGCGGGGCGGCCTGCCCGGCGGCTTCTTCCGCCAGACGCTGCTCCAGACGCTTGATCAGGCGCGGGATCAGCTTAATATCCGCGACAGCATCAGGGGCGGCGCTGAGATTGCGCAGGATATAGGCCGGATGAAAAAGCGGCAGGTAGACCCGGTTCGCCACCCGCTTCACCCCGCGAATCCCGTGGGTTTTGGTAATCTTGGCGCCGGGAAAAAACGTGTTCAGCGAGTGACGGCCCAGGGTGGCGATCAGCTTCGGCTGAATAATCTCAATCTGGCGAGCCAAAAAATGCGCACAGGCAGCGATCTCATCCGGCTCGGGATCGCGGTTGCCCGGCGGGCGGCACTTGACCACGTTGCCGATAAACACCTGATCGCGGTTGAGCCCAATCTCCGCCAGCCATTGCTCCAGCAGATCGCCTGACGGCCCGACAAAAGGCCGACCCAGCGCATCTTCACGCTGACCCGGCCCTTCACCAATAAACAGAATCTCGGCGTTTGCGGATCCTTCGCCCGGTACGGTATTGGTG
>DAOTUS010000593.1:0-36974 GCA_034437415.1 Herpetosiphonaceae bacterium | reverse complement strand
GAAAGGAGTAGTCTCCCGTATCAGTCCGCACAAATTGACCAATGTTCCAAAGTAGACAGGATTCGAGTAACCCAAAAGGAGTAGTCTCCCGTATCAGCGTTTTGGCGAAGGTATTGACTAATGGTACCATGTTTCATTGCTGGGTTTGTTACCAGCCCTGCACGGCGCCCGCTTTGGGCGCGAGCCAGCAGCTTTAGCGCAGTAGAATGCCCTAATCCCTAGCTCCGAATCGGCGTGTGCGGTGCCGCCCGCTCCTTGTTCAGCTCCTGAATCCGGGTGATGGCGGGCAGCTGGCCGATGATCACCACCGTATCGCCGACGGTTAGCCGATAGTCGCCGCGGGGCCGCATGTCCTCGCCCTGCCGATTGCGGCGATACAGCACCGAGACATCGTGCTGGTCCTCGATGGTCTGGACCAGCCGCCCATCCAGAATGCCGTCACGGGCCACCGTCAGCTCGACCGTCGAGAGCAGCTTGCCGGCCACATACAGCGCGTTGGTGATGTTGCGCCCGAGCGCGGCGGCGGCCAGGGTCGGGGCGGCCAGGGCCGAGGTGCTGAAGGCGGTCATGATGTTGAACGCCGAGCCCAGCTTGCCCGCCAGCGCATCGTTGAACACCCGCATCACGATGTGCCGCTCGGGACACAGCTCACGGGCGGTCAGCGCAATATCCAGGTTGGTCAGGTCATCGCTGGTGACGACCGCGACCGACTGCGCCGACTTGATCCCGGCCTGCTCCAGCAGCTCGGTCTGGCGCGCATCGCCGATCAAGACGGGCACGCCCTGGCCTAGAATCAAGTCGGTGAACGGCCCATCGGTGCGACTTTCAATCACCACCACATCCGCGCCGGTCGCTAGGAGCTGGTGGACCACCCGGAAGCCAATTTTGCCCAGTCCGCACACAATCACGTGATCGCGGTAGGTTGATGCCAGTGCCATTTGCCAGGCCTCCCGCCGGTTGCGTCGATCGAACAGCAACAGGCTCATATTCAGCGCGCCACGGGCAATCAGGATAAAGCTAATCGCCGGAGCAATGTAAAACAGGATCTGCAGCCAGGCCACCTGCGGTGGCGGGCTGGGGTTGAGCGTCATCTGGCTAAATGACATGTACAGGGCCTTGGAGAAGTTCAGCCGCTCCACATCGTACCAGCGCCAGAGGATCAGGCCAAAGCCCAGCCACACGAACACCAGCGCCAGCAGCCACGGCCCCGAGTCGCGCAGCAGCAGCCGGGCGTCGCGCAGGGTGGCCCGTGCGACTCGCCAGCGATTTTTACGCCGCTTCTGTTGTTTCATTGATGGACTTTCAACATAGGTTGGTTCTCGCTCCAGCAGATAGTGTGGCCGCTAGGATAGTTGTTTCAGCCGCAATTTACAAGCCACCCGGCGCAGGCTAATCCGTTGACACCCATCCGTTCTGTGCTATGCTATTTGTAATGTTTGTTAGGCAACAATATAAACAAAGGTGGGAACGCACAATGTCACGTATTTATGACAATATTACGCAGTTAGTTGGAAACACCCCGTTGGTACGCTTGAATAAGTTGAACACAACTGAGGCGACCGTATTGGCCAAGCTGGAGTTTTTCAACCCGGCGAGTAGTGTCAAAGACCGAATTGGCCTGGCGATGATCGAGGCGGCCGAGGCGGCGGGCCTGATTCAGCCCGGCGTCACAACGCTGGTTGAGCCAACCAGCGGCAACACTGGAATTGGTCTGGCGTTTGTGGCGGCGGCCAAGGGCTACCGCATTATTCTGACAATGCCGGAGACGATGAGCCTGGAGCGCCGCAAGCTGCTCAAGGGCTTCGGGGCCGAGCTGGTGCTAACCCCCGGCACCGAGGGAATGTCGGGCGCGATTCGCCGGGCCGAGGCGATTGTGGCCGATCTGCCGAATGGCTTTATGCCCCAGCAGTTTAAAAACCCGGCCAACCCCGAGGTGCATCGGCGCACCACCGCCGAGGAGCTGTGGAACGACACCGATGGGGCGATTGATATTCTGGTCTCAGGCGTTGGCACCGGCGGAACCCTGACCGGGGTGGCCTCGGTGCTGAAAGCGCGCAAGCCTTCGTTCCAGGCGATCGCCATCGAGCCAACCGCCTCGCCAGTGCTCTCAGGCGGCAAGCCCGGCCCGCACAAAATTCAGGGCATCGGCGCCGGCTTTGTGCCCGCTGTGCTCGACACCAGCCTGATCGACGAGATTGTGCAGGTTACCAACGAGACCGCCTTTGAGTGGGCGCGCAAGCTGGCCCAGGAAGAGGGCCTGATGGTCGGGATTAGCTCCGGCGCCGCCGCCTGGGTCGCCCTGCAGGTGGCCGCCCGCCCCGAGAACGCTGGCAAGACCATCGTCTTCGTGGTGCCAAGCAACGGCGAGCGCTATCTGAGCACCCCGCTGTTTGACGCCGAATAATTAACCTAGGTTTGATCTCTTCCTCATTCAGGTTTCATCTGCCGGTGGGATACTGGCCATGCGTTTCCTCTCAGTCCATAAACTAGCCGCAACGGTGGGTGGAACCACGCGGCTGGTTGGTCGGACTGACCAGGTCGGATCACCCAAGCTCGTCTCAACCACCCTGGCCCACAACGCCGTGGCCGCCAGGGTGGTCTTTTGTTTTAGTTGGGTGCCAGCGCCCTACGCATTCACCCGGCGCATTCCGTTCTCAGCGTAGCGCGTGCCCGCCACGTCGGCGAGGCGGTTGATGCGCTGCAGCTCGGCTGGAGCGAGCGCAATCTCCAGCGCGGCACTATTCTGGGCCAGATAGCTCCGGCGCTTCGTCCCTGGGATCGGCAGAATATCCGCACCCTGATGCAGCACCCAGGCGAGCGCCAGCTGACTCGCGGTGACACCCTTGGCCGCCGCCAGCGTCTCCAGCTCGTGCACCAGATCGAGGTTGCGCTGGAAATTGGCGCCCTGGAAGCGGGGCAGGCCGCGTCGAAAATCATCGGGGTCCAGATCATCCAGCGACCTGATCTGCCCGCCGAGGAAGCCGCGCCCAAGCGGGCTGTAGGCCACCAGGGTCACCCCCAGCTCGCGGCAGGCCGGAATCACTTCGGCCTCGATATCCTGGCTCCACAGCGAATACTCCGACTGTACCGCCGCAATTGGGTGGACCGCCGCCGCCCGCCGCAGGGTCTCCGCCGCCACCTCGGAAAGCCCAAGGTGGCGCACCTTGCCAGCCTGCACCAGCTCTGCCATCGCGCCAACCGTCTCCTCGATGGGGGTGGCCGGATCGACCCGGTGCAGATAATACAGATCGATGTAGTCGGTGCCGAGGCGCTGCAGGCTGGCCTCGCAGGCATGCCGGACATACTCGGGCTTGCCGCTCAGCCCGGTCACGCGGCCGGGGCCTTCGGGATCGCGCATAATCCCAAATTTGGTCGCAATCACGGCCTCGTGGCGGCGGCCGCTCAGGGCCTCCTGGAGCAGCCGCTCATTGTCGCCGCGGCCATACATATCGGCGGTGTCGAGAAAATTCAGGCCGTGATCGAGGGCGTGGTGGATCGTCGCAATCGACTCGGCGCGATCGCCGGCGCCGTAGAACTCCGACATTCCCATACACCCAAGCCCCAGGGCCGATACGGACAGGCCAGTGCGGCCCAGCTGAACTGTTTTCATTTTGACTCCTTCGCTGCGCCCACAGCGGCGCCTTTGGTTGCCTCAAGGGCGGGGTGGTTGGCCTGCGCGCCGGGATTAGAGGGTCTCGATCAGATGGGCCAGCATGGCCGCCCGTGGGGCGAACTCCGGGATTGAGAACCACTCGTCGAGGCTGTGCGAGCCGCTGCCCACGCCGCCCAGGCCATCGAGAGTTGGGGTGCCCAGGGCCGAGGTGAAGTTACCATCGGAGCCGCCGCCGGTGCCGCCGGGGGTGACCGCAAAGCCCAGCCTGGTGGCGATCGCTTCGGCGGCGTGATACAGCCCCATATTGCCGGGCGTCTGCTCCATCGCCGGCCGGTTGATCCCGCCGCTCAGGGTGAGCCTGGCCCCGGTCAGATGCGGCGTGATCTCGCGCAGGGCCGCGTCAACCCGCTCGGCCTCGGCCACGGTCAGCGCCCGCACATCGATGCGGCAGCGGGCCTCGGCGGCGACCACATTGCCAGCGGTGCCGCCCTCGATCATCCCGATATTAATCGTGGTGCCGATCTCAGGCCGGGCCAGGGCGACAATCGCGTTGATATGGTGGGCCAGCTCGTGGATGGCGCTGATGCCCAGCTCGGGCGCCACACCAGCGTGCGAGGCGCGGCCCTCGGCGACCAGCTCGTACATGCTGACACTTTTGCGCCAGACCTTGAGAAAGCCGCCATCGCCCGCCGACTCGATGATCAGGGCGGCGCGACAGCCTTTGGTCTGGGCCTCGATGTGCTGGCGCGAGGTCGGGCTGCCAACCTCTTCATCGCTGGTGATCAGGAATTTCAAGGGGCGCCGGGTCCAGCGGTTGGTCGCCCGCAGCGCCTGGAGCGCCGCACACGCCAGCAGCACACAGCCCTTCATGTCGCTCACGCCGGGGCCGCGCACAACCTCGCCATCGATGCGGAAAGGGAACTCTTCGAGGGTGCCACGCGGATAGACCGTATCGACATGGCCGACAATTAAAAGTGGCTCGCCCTCGCCCGGCCAGCTGGCCAGCAGATGGTCGGCCTGGGGATTTCCACTGAGGCGATGAACCTGGGCGCCAAGCGCCTGCAGGCGCTCACCCACAACGTTGACCATCCAGGAGACCGCGGTCACATCACTAGAAAACGACTCGATTTCAATCCAGCGGCCTAGCTCATCGATCAGCTCCGGGGTCTGGGCGCGTAGGTATGTCGCAAGTACATCAGGCATAGATATTCCATCCTTAGCGTTATTAAGTGACACCACAATGTGTCAAAGGCGTATTGTAGCAGCCATCGTCAAACTGGTGTGCAGCACGTGGCCATGTTGCGCTCGCTTAGGCGGCGTGCTATCCTGCAATACATTGTTGCTAGGAGGTAAATATGTCGCAGTTGGAGTTTCTGCGTCGTATTCCATTATTTTCTGATGTCTCACCAGAAGGTCTGCGGATGCTCGATGAGCAGGCTCGAATGCGCACGCTGCCAGCGGATACCTGGTTGTTTCATCAGCGAGATCGTGGTGATGCATGTTATATCGTTGTCAGCGGCACGTTGCGGCTGGTTGTGGAGCAGGGCGGCGCTGAGGAGACCACCCTCGGCCTGCTGGGCGTGGGCGCCTTTTTTGGCGAGCTGAGCCTGCTGGAGCCAGAGGGCACCCGCGCCGCCGGGGCCATCGCGGTGATCAACGCCGAGGTGCTGGAGATCCCGGTTGTGGCGTTTGAGGCGCTCCTGCACGCGCACCCTGAGCTGGCCTACAACGTGCTGCGTCGGGTCGCCACCCACGTTCGCCGGGCCGATGAGCGGCGGCTCGATGACCTGCGCCACAAAAATCGCCTGCTCACCGAGGCCTACACCGCCCTGGAGCAGGCCCAGGCCGAGGCCCTGCGCCGCGCCCGCGCCGCCCGTGAGCTGGAGCTGGGCCGCGAGCTGCAGCGCCGCCTGATCCCCACGGTCTTTCCTGCCATCCCTGGCCTGGCGATCGCCGCCGCCACCTTTCCCGCCTACGAGATGAGCGGCGATTTCTACGAGGTGCGCCAGAGCGACGATCACACGCTGGAAATTGTCATGGCCGACGTGTGCGATAAAGGCGCCGGGGCCGCCCTGGTGATGGCGCTCTCCAAAGGTCTGCTGATCGACAGCACTCAGTACACGCCGCTGGCAGCGGTCGAACGCTTCAACCGCCTGATTCGGGCCACCAACATCGAGATGGCCGTGATGACGATGCTGTACGCCAACTTCGATCTGCGCGATAAAACCCTGACCTATGTCCGCGCCGGCCACGACTGGCCGATTCACTTTCGGGCGGTCACCGGGCGCGTGACGCTGCTGGAAGGCGGCGGCATGCCGATTGGGATCACCGAGGAGGCCTTTTTCGAGGAGATGCGGGTCACGCTGGCGGTTGGCGATGCGCTGGTGCTGTACACTGATGGCCTGTGCGATGCGCGCAACTACGCTGGCGAGGCCTACGGCCGCGAGCGGCTGATCTCGGCGGTTCACGCCTACGGCCGCCTGCCGGCCAATACTCTGGCCGATGCTATTCTCGGCGATGTGCGGGCCTTTCAAAGCGGCACCCCGCCAATCGATGACCTGACCCTGCTGGTTGTAAAAATTACTCAGTGATTCGTGAGATCTTCAGCTGGCCAAAGCGGGCTGGCCGGAGGCGATTTTTTGGAGGAACAATGCGCTTTGTGACTGTTAAAACCGCGAATGGACCCCGGCCGGGCCTGCATATCGATCAGCGGATTGTGCTGCTTGAGGGCTATGCCTCGCTCCTGGACGTGATCGAGGCCGGCGAGGCCGGGCTGGCGACGCTGCGCACGGCCAGCGCCGACTACGCCACCCGCGCTGGCATTCCCTACAACCTCGACCAGCTGCTGGCGCCAATTCCGCGCCCGCGCAAAAATATCTTCTGTGTCGGCATGAACTACGCTGCCCACGCCCGCGAGTCGCTGATCGCCAAAGGGCTGGAGCCGAAGCTGCCCGAGCACCCGGTGTTTTTCACCAAGCCGCCGACCGCGATCAACCACCCCACCGGCGAGATCGAGCTCGATCCGCTGGTGTCGAGCAAGCTGGACTGGGAGGTTGAGCTGGGCGTGGTGATCGGCCGGGCCGGCAAGAATATTCGGCCCGAGGATGCCATGGGCCACGTCTGGGGCTACACCGTGATCAACGATGTGTCGGCCCGCGACCTGCAAACGCGCCACCAGCAGTTTTTCAAGGGCAAGGCGCTCGACGGTTCGTGCCCGATGGGGCCATGCATCGTCACCGCCGACGCGATCGCCGACCCGCATCAGCTCAGCGTGCGCCTGCGGATCAACGGCGAGATCAAGCAGGAGTCCTCGACCAGCGACCTGATCTTCGATATCCCGACCCTGATTGCGGTGCTCTCCCAGGGCATGACCCTGGAGCCAGGCGATATTATCGCCACCGGCACGCCCGCCGGGGTTGGCTTCGCTCGCACCCCCGCCGAGTTCCTGCGCCCCGGCGACCTGATGGAGACCGAGATCGAGGGGATCGGCGTGTTGCGCAATCCGGTGATCAAGGCCGCCAGCTAGCCCGCGACTCACGTGACACACCGAACGCCGCTGATCGAGATGAAGCTCGATCAGCGGCGTTTGGGGTTTAGCGGCTTTTATTCAGCCTAAAACCGCAGCGCCCCGCCAAACGACACTGGTTGGCGGGGCGCTGCGGTTAGGCTTATAGCTCGATCGTCAGGCCTTCGTAGGCGGCGACGGCGGTTGGGAACACCGCCTGGGCCTCCTGCTCTAGCTGGCCGATCATCTCATCGCTGTAGCGTGGCTCGTGGTGGAACAGCACCAGCCGCTTCGCCCCGGCCGCCTGCGCGACCGCACAGGCCATCTGGGGCGTTGAGTGCCCCCAGCCCTGAGTTGCGCCAACCCCGGTCTGCCCGAGATAGTGGGCCTCGCTGTACTGGGCGTCGTGGATCAGCAGGTCGGCGTCGCGGGCAAACGTGGCCAGGCGCTGATCGATGTTGACATATCCCTCGGTGTCAGTGGCGTAGATCACGCTTTTGCCGCGCCACTCGATCCGATAGATCAGCACGCCCTCGGGGTGAGCGTACGAGCGCAGGGCTTTGATCCGCACAAACTCGGGGTTGTCCTCGACCTGCTCGTGATAGAAGTTGTGGACGGTGACCGCATCTTCGCCGGTGCCGAGAATAATCACATCAGTTTCGGTCATATTGCGCAAAAACTTCAGCGAGTTCATCTCCTGGAGCGCCACGGGAAAGCTTGGTGGCAGCATCGAGTGCGCCAGGGTCTCCTCAAGATCGCGCTCGAACACCCGTGGGCCAAAAATATTGAGCACGCTTGACCCCATATAGGCGGGGGTGAAGAACGGGAACCCCTGGGTGTGGTCGTGATGCATATGGCTGAAGAGCAGCGTGGCCCGGACTGGCTCGCTTTTCTCTTTGGCCCGCCGCAGCAGATCATTGCCCAGCCGCACAATCCCGGTCCCGGCATCCAGAATAATCGTGTGACCGTTGGCCTCGATCTCGACGCAGGGTGTGTTACCACCGAAACGCACGGTATCCGGGCCGGGAACCGGAAAGCTACCTCGGACACCCCAGAATGTGACTCGCATCGTCTCGGTCATTATGAAACCCTCACATTCACAGCGAAGTGCCACTCCACTCGCGGAGCAGCTCGGTCAGCAGGCGCACGCCGAACCCGGTCGCGCCTTTGGGGTGATAGTCTTTGGGCTGATCTTCTGTCCAGGCCACCCCGGCGATATCCAGGTGAACCCACGGGTAGTCGCCGACGAAATGGCTCAGGAAGCCCGCCGCCGTGATCGCCCCGCCATTGCGGCCGCCAGTATTTTTGATATCGGCAATATCCGAGCGGACCTGCGATTTGTACTCGTCCCACAGCGGCAGCTCCCAGACTCGATCGCCGGAGGTATCGGCAGCCTGTTTGATCCGCTCCATCAGCTCGGGGTTGTTGCCCATCGCGCCGGCGGCGTAGGAGCCGAGGGCTACCACGCAGGCCCCGGTCAGGGTGGCCAGGTCGATGATGGCGGTCGGGGAATATTTCTGGGCGTACGAGAGCGCGTCAGCCAGCACCACGCGGCCCTCGGCATCGGTGTTCAGGACTTCAATCGTGACGCCGTTCATGGCCTTGAGGATATCCCCAGGCTTGTAGGCATTGTCGCCAAGCATGTTTTCGCTCGCGGCGATCAGCGCCACCACGTGGATCGGCAGCTTGAGCTGGCCGAGCGTTTCCATCGTGCCCAGCACCGCGCCGGCGCCCTGCATATCCATCTTCATTTTGTCCATGCTGTCGGCGGGCTTGATCGAAATTCCACCACTGTCGAAGGTGATGCCTTTGCCAACCAGGGTGATCGTCGGCTTGCCTGGCTCGGCCTGGCCGTGCTCCAGGATAATGAACTTGGCTGGCTCCCTGGCCCCTTTCGACACTCCCACCAGCCCGCCCATGCCCAGCTCAACCTGCTGATCGTGGTCGAACACCACGCAGGTCATCCCATAGTCGTTGGCGATCCGCTGGGCGGTGTTGGCCAGGTAGGTTGGGGTGGCGACCATCGGCGGGTTATTGCCCAGGTCGCGGGTCAGATTGACGCCTGCCGCAACCGCCTGGGCCCACTTGACCCCGTGTTCCGCCGCTTCAACCGCATCCTCGGTCAGAATGGTCATCTGCTCGACCGCCACCGCTGGCACGCGCTCGTCGGGCAAGGTCTTGAAGGTGTCAAAGCGATACAGCCCCAGCAGGGCGCCCTCGGCCAGCGTTTGCGCCGCCAGGGTTGGCCCGAGGCTGCCTGCGCCGATCAGGGGCAGCGAAAAGGAGGTCTGTTTGAGCTCGCGTACCTTTTGGCTTATTACTGCGCCGGCTTGGCGGCTGCGCTCCGCGCTCCACTTGTCGCGCTCACCCAGCCCAACCAACAGCACCCGGCGGCTTGCGAAGGGTGCAGATGTGGATTTTACGGTTGCTTTGGGTGCCCGTGCGGCTTCCTGGGCGGTGACATAGACAAGGAGCGTTTTTTTGAACGCACTATTCCAATCGTCGGCTTCAATCAGCGAAGCGATGGCTGTCGGAAGCGGCTCTTCCTTCCAGGTACCGATAACGACGATTCCATCAGCTTGTTGGGCGACATCGCCCTGAATAACGCGAATCTGCATGCAGTCCTTCCATTTACGCTGTATGAGGGAGTGGGTTTTAGGTGTCGGTGAATAATTGCTCGTATTGTACATGGGCCAATGGATGGATGTCAACAGAATAACCTGGGTAGTTCATGGGCCGGTTGGCATTTAGCGAGCAATAATGCATAAAAAAAGGCGCTCACTGTTGGCAGTGAGCGCCTCTGGTACCCCCAACGGGATTCGAACCCGTGATCTCCACCTTGAAAGGGTGGCGTCCTAGGCCGCTAGACGATGAGGGCCAAACAACGAGGAGCATTGTACCGATGAACGGGCCTTTTGTCAAATTTGGGCCAGCCTGGGCGCTGGTTTGTCCAAACATGAGCTAAAAATAGCTAGAAACGTACTAAAAAATGCCAATCCAGCTACCAATTTCTGCCAGCTACGATCGACTTCAGCCCAGCTGCTTGGCGCTGAGTGAGCGCCAGGCAGCTGGGCTGGCGGCTAGACCTGGATGAGCGAGAGCCGGTCGAGGGCGAACGAGCGCGGCGCGTTGCGCAGATAGCAGAAGGCGTGGAGCAGATGGCGGCGGCCTTCGATCGTGAGACCGATTGGCAACACGCGCCGCTCAACCGGCTCGCCCCCAGCGGTACGATACAGAATCGTGAGCGCTTCGCCGGCCACAATCGCCTGATTGATCTGCTGCGACATGCGACTTTCTTCATCGCCTGGGAGCAGCCCCCGCTGCGCCCGCAGGAGATCGTTCAGGGTGCGCACCTCGCGGCGATACAGCAGATCGAGCAGGTGGGCGAACACCGCCCGCAGGGCCCGGACATCGCTCATGGCCCGATGGTTGGGCGCCCGCTCGCCCAGGCTGGTCACCAGGGCCGTCAGGTTATAGCGGCGGGCGCTGATGTAGCGCCGCGCCAGCGCCAGCGTATCGATCACCGGATTTTGCAGGGGCGGCAGGCCAAGCTCGTTGAACTGCGTGCCAAGAAAACCCATATCAAAATAGGCATTGTGGGCGACCAGCACCCCGCCCTCCAGGATTGGCAGGAATTGGGGCAGGACAGCGGTGAAGGTTGGCTGGCCGATCACCATGGCATGGCTGATGCCATTGACCGCATAGGCGGCTGGGTCGATATCCCGCTGCGGGTTGACCAGCTGCTCAAAGCTCGCCACAACCTGCTGCCCTTCGATGCGCAGCGCCGCGATCTCACAAATCCGATGGCCGGCCTGCGCATCCAGGCCGGTACTTTCCAGGTCAAACAACACAAACGGCACCGTGTGGAGGGGCTGATCGAGGTTGATGTGCATTTCCTGCTTACATTTCTAGTCCCACAAAGGGGCGTATCACGGCAAACATCAGCATCAGCTGGCGGCAGTTTCTATCAGGGCTGCCGGTCGCTGATGTGCGTTCAGTGTAGCATGAAATTGCGTCAGTGCGTGTCACTTTGGCCGCGCCTACTCGCACAGATCGGCGACGGTGGCCTGGGTCACCTGCTGCAGGTGGGCGGGCGCCAGCAGCATCTGCAGGCCGCGCAGCCCGGCGCTCACGCTGATCTGGGCCTGCTGATAGGCGCGCTCGTCGAGGAATACGGGGTAGGGTCGTTTGGTGCCCAGCGGCGAAACCCCGCCCTTCAGATAGCCGGTCAGCCTGGTGAGGTCGCTGAGCTCAACCAGATCGGCGCGCTTATCCTGCATGACCAGGGCCAGCTTGCGCAGGCTCAGGGTCTGGTCGCCGGGGATGACGGCCAGCACGCCCCCGCGCCGCTCGCCGACCGCCACCAGCGTTTTGAACAGCATCGCGAGCGGCAGCTGCAGCTCGCGGGCGGCTTCCTCGGCGGTGAACTCGGTCGCCGTGAAGCTGCGAACTTCGTGAGGGATGCCCCAGCGGGCCAGGGTTTCCAGCGCTTTGGTCTTTTTCATGGTTGGGCTCCTGTTGGCAAATCCATCTCTGCCAAAGTATCGCATAGGTTCCGCCGACGGCGCTGATTCTTCAGAATGATGTTGCCGCAGCGACTTGCGCAATCCGCGCTCATCATCCATAATTCACCATTCATAATTCTGGGAAAGGAACATCTGCCTATGCCCTCGCCTGTTCCTGATGGTTTCAACCGCGGTGCGCTGCTGCCAATTGGCGGTGCGATGGATCTGCATCGTAAACGCACTATTTTGCTCCGCTTTTGTGAACTTGCCGGTGGCCCCTCAGCCCGGATTGTGGTTATCCCGACGGCCTCTGAACTGCCCGATGGTGGCGCAGAATATTTGCATGTGTTTGCCCAAAATGAGGTTACCAATGTCCAGCTGCTGCCGCTGCGCGAGCGGATTGATGCGCTGAACCCGGCGGTATCGGCCGCGATTGGTGAGGCGACCGGAATTTTTATCACCGGCGGGAATCAGCTCAAGCTCACAGCCATGCTTGGCGGAACCCCGGTTGCCACCGCGATTCGCCGGGCCAACGCCCGTGGCGTCCCGGTGGCCGGCACCAGCGCCGGGGCCTCGGCGATGAGCGCCCATATGATCGCCAGCGGCGCCAAAGGTCTGGTACCGCGCTATGGCATGGTGCAGTTTGGCCCTGGGCTGGGCCTGACCAACCGGGTGGTGATCGACCAGCACTTTGGCGCCCGCCATCGGCTTGGCCGCCTGATCACCGCCGTGACCTTCAACCCGTATCTGATTGGCCTGGGACTGGACGAAAATACTGCCGCCGAGATCGATGATGATCATCTGGTGCGCGTTGTTGGCGAAGGAAGTGTGACGGTCGTTGATGGCTCAAATATCAGCTACAGCAATGTCCATCAGCTGAAGCCGGGCCAGAAAGCGGCGATTGTGGGCGTTGAGCTTCACGTCCTGACCCACGGATGGAGCTACGATCTGATCAGTCGTGAGGTGAGCAAACCATGAAAATTCTCGATACCCGCGTCTATCGCGGCCCCAACTTTTGGTTGTACAAGCCCGCTATCAACTTAACGGTGGATCTGGAGGAGCTGGAGGATTATCCAACCGATAAGCTCGGCGATTTCGTCGATCGGCTGCTGGAGCTGATCCCGACCCTGCACGACCACCACTGTTCGATCGGGCGGCCAGGCGGCTTTGTTGAGCGCTTGCACGACGGAACCTGGCTTGGCCACGTTCTGGAGCATCTGACGCTGGAGCTGCAGTCGCTGGCCGGAACCTACGTCACCCAGGGCAAAACGCGCGGCACCGGCGACCACGGGCGCTACTACGTGATCTATCAGTATGGCCAGGAAGATGTTGGGATCGAGGCCGCCAATGTGGCCCTGCAGCTCATCCGCTGGCTGCTGCCGCCAGAGCTGCCCTCGGCCATGCCCGCCGCCGACCGCGCCGGCTTCAACTTCATCGAGGAGAAAGAAGATCTGGCCCGGCTGGCCACTCGGCTGGCCTTTGGCCCCTCGACCGCCTCGCTGGTCAAGGCCGCCGAGGAGCGCGATATCCCCTGGCTGCGCCTGGATCAGCGCTCGCTGGTGCAGTTTGGCCACGGCAAATATCAGCAGCGCATCCAGGCGACAGTGACCTCTCACACCAGCCACATCGGGGTTGAGATCGCCCAGGATAAAGAGCTGACCAACAAGCTGCTGGAGGATGTCGGGCTGCCGGTGCCGCGCCAGCGCGTGGTTCGCTCCGCCGATGCCGCCGTGGAGGCCGCCCGCCGCCTGCGCTATCCGCTGGTGGTCAAGCCGCTCGACGCCTCGCACGGCCGGGGGATTTCGATTGGCCTGAAAACCGAGGAGGAGGTGCGCGTCGCCTTCGAGAATGCGGCCGAGCATCGCGCCTATGTGATCGTCGAGGAGTTTATCCCCGGCCTCGACCATCGCGTGCTGGTGGTCAATGGCGAGGTGATCGCGGTCTCCGAGCGGGTGCCCGGCCACGTGATCGGCGATGGCGTCCACACGGTCGCCGAGCTGATCGAGATCGTCAATCGCGATCCGCGCCGTGGCGTCGGCCACGAAAATGTGCTGACCCGGATTGTGATCGACCACCAGGTCGAGCGGGCGCTGGAGCAGGCCGGGTTTACGCTGGAGACGGTGCTGGAGCAGGGCTATGTCCTGTATCTGCGCTCAACCGGCAATCTCTCAACCGGCGGCACCGCGATCGATCGCACCGACACAATCCACTACGAGAATCAGCAGATTGCCTGTCGGGCGGCGCAGATTGTCGGCCTGGATGTCGCGGGCATCGACTTTATCACGCCCGATATCAGCCGCCCGGTCAGCGAAGTTGGCGGCGGGATCGTCGAGGTCAACGCGGCGCCCGGCTTTCGGATGCACGTGGCACCCTCCGAGGGCAAGCCCCGCGATGTCGCCGGTCCGGTGATGGATATGCTGTTTCCGCCCGGCAAGCCGGCCCGGATTCCGCTGGCGGCCGTGACGGGCACCAACGGGAAAACCACCACCGCCCGCATGACCGCGCATATTCTCAAAATGGCCGGCTATCGCGTTGGGATGACCTCGACCGATGGCGTCTACATCGACGGCGAGCGGATTGTGCGCGGCGATATGACCGGCCCGCGCTCGGCCCGCATGGTCCTGCGCGACCCCACCGTGGATGCGGCGGTGCTGGAGACGGCCCGCGGCGGCATTCTGCGCGAGGGCCTGGGCTACGACGAGGTTGATGTCGGCGCCGTGCTGAACATCAGCGCCGATCATCTGGGCCTGCGCGGTGTCGAAACCCTCGACGAGATGGCCAAGGTCAAGTCGCTGGTGATCGAGGTGGTGCGCAAAGATGGCTGGGCGGTGCTCAACGCCGACGATCCGCTGGTGGCCAAGCTGGCCGATCGCTCGCCGGGCAAGCCGTTCTTCTTCTCGTTCGACCCGGCCAACCCGCTGGTGCGCGAGCAGGTCAAGGTCGGCGGCCGGGCGATTGTGCTCGAAGAAGGCGTCAACGGCCAAATGATCACGCTCTACGACAAGGGCAAACATATTCCGCTGCTCTGGACCCACCTGATCCCGGCGACGCTTGAGGGCCGCGCCCGCTTCAACGTGGCCAACGCCATGGCGGCGACCGCGCTGGCCTACAGCCTGGGCGTGAGCATCGAGAATATTCGCCAGGGCCTGCGCACCTTCACCTCGTCGTTCTACCAGTCGCCTGGGCGGCTGAACGTGTTTGACGAGCACCCCTTCCGGGTGATTCTGGACTACGGCCACAACCCGGCCGCGATCAGCAATATGATCGAGGTTGTGCGCCAGCTGCCCCGCGAGGGCCGCGCGATCTGTGTGGTGTCGGTGCCCGGCGACCGTCGCGAGCAGGACGCCTACGAGATCGGCCAGATGCTCGGCGGCGGGGTGTTCGAGCGGATTATCATCAAAGAGGACTCCAGCCTGCGTGGCCGTAAAGAGGGCGAGATGCCCGGCCATATTCGGACTGGCCTGGATGCGGCGGGCTTCCCCGCCGAGCAGGTCGCCTATACCCGCTACGAGCGCGATGCGGTCGCAATGGCCTTGAACGAAGCCCGGCGCGGTGATCTGGTGATGGTGTTTGCTGACGAGCCGACCGATTCGTGGAAACAGATCATCTACTGGGGCAAGCAGCGCGAGGGTGACGGCAACATTGGCGAGGTGACTCAGCCGACCGCGATCCACCCAGCTGTGACGCCGCCAGCTGTGACGCCGCCAGCGCTCGTCAGCGATCAGCCGGAGCCAGTCGAGTCGCCCCTGGTCGTGCCTAAAAAAGCACTCGACGCCGAGGATTAGCGTCGAGCGTTGATTAATCCTGTGAAGCCCGCCGCTCCAACGGCGGGCTTCGCGTTGGCTACTCCAGCACGAAGATCGCCCGTCCGGCCTCGGCCAGGTTCACCACCAGCGCCTGGCTGGCCCGCACCAGATCGGCGGGCGTGATGATGATTTCCTCGCCCCACTGGCCTGCGCCAACCCCAAGATACTCTTCCTGCAGCAGCGCAACATCGATAAATGCGCGAAAGTCAGGCGGCTGCCAGGAAAACGGCGGGATTGAGCCAATCACGTAGCCGGTGACGTCCTTGACGATCTTAGGGCTTGCCATGGTGATGTTGCGCGAGCCAATCACCTTTTTCAGGTGGCCGGAGATGGCGTTCTGATCGCCGCCGAGCATAACCAGCACGCGCTCGCCCTGATCGGTGACGAAAATCAACGTTTTGACCATCTGGCGCTCGCGGTAGCCCAGCGCGGCGGCGACATTGGCGGCGCCCTTGGCGGTGCTCGGCGGAAATGTCAGCCGCGTGTAGGCGATCCCCATCTGAGCGAGATAGGTATAGGCGGGTAGGTGCATTGCAATACCTCGTTACTGCGTTGAAGGTGTGTCCCAGCCGCGCTCGGTGAGATCGGACTGCAGCCGCTCGATTAGGCGCTCGGCATCTGGGCGCCAGGAATGATTCTGGTCGGCCTGTTCAAGGAACTGTTTAAAGTCGGCGACCGCCTGCGGGGCCGCCTGGAGGCTGTGAAAGCTGTGCAAAATCCCGCGCTGCAGATAGGGATCGGCCCACGCTGGCTCGGCCGCGATCACCGTGCTCAGATCGCGGACTGCGCCGGCGTAGTCGTTCAGCTCGCGGCCACGGATGACTCCGCGCCGGAGCAGCGGCGGACTCCACTCGGGCGCCCGCCTGGCCGCGCGGCTGTAGGCATTGACCGCCCAGCGAAAAAGCTGCTTCGAGAGCGTGCGGTTGCCCCAGTAGGCCAGGCTTTGGCCCCAGACGTAGTGGAAGTAGGCCAGCATCGAGGGTTCAGGTGTGCTCATGCCGCCTGCTCCCTGGCGCTGATCGGCGTGCCACACTCGTCGGTCGGCCCGGCGCACTGCTCGACGCGACCATCGGCGCGGGCTACGCTCATGATCCAGGGCTCGTGGTGCGGACGGTGGTCGTCGCGCTCCCACTGGTCGGCCATGTTCAGTCCGGCGCCGGCGAGCAGGCGGGCGATTTCGTCCGGCTGGTAGAAGGCGAACCAGCGACCGTCGGCGCTTTCGCGCTGGCCGTGGCCGCGCTTGAAGCTGCTGTAGAAGACGCCGCCCGGCCGCAGCACCCGCCGAATCTCGGTCAGGGCAATCACAAGCTCGGTGCGTGGCAGATGGAGTAGCGAGGCGTTGGCCCAGACGCCGTCAACGCTCCCGTCGCACAGCGGCAACGCCCGGCTGTCGGCCTGGAGGCGCGGGGCGCCGCTGGATTCGGCCAGGCGCAACATCGCCCAGGTGCGATCGAGGGCCAGCACGTTGTAGCCGGCCTCGCGCAACATGCTGGCGTCGCGGCCAGGGCCGCAGCCAACCTCGAGCAGCCGGGCCGGTGGCGGCAGCGCGGCGCTGAAGTGATCGAGCGCCGCGCGCTGCCAGGGGCCGGCGGTGTGCCTGGCCATGTAGCTCTCGGCGATGGCCTCGTAGGTTGCCACGGTGCGGTCGGGCTGGGGCTGGACCGGCTTGCGCATCAGGGTGTAGTAGTTGCCGGGCATGCTGCCGACCTCTTTGCGGCCGTAGACGCTGAAGCCGAGCCGCTCGTACAGCTCACGATTCTCCGGCGAGGCCTCCAGGGCACCCAGCGTGACACAGGGTCGCCCCCAGGCCGCCGCCCAGCGCTCGATCGCCGCGATGATCAGCGTGCCCAGCCCGGCGCCCTGAGCCGAGGGCAGCACCGCCAGCCGCCACAGATTGATCCGGTCCGGCTCGGTCTGGCTGATCCGCACACAGGCGACTGGCTCGCCAGCGCGCTCCAGCATCAGGATGCGCCAGGGCATTTCGGCCATCTGGACGGCCAGATCGGCGGCGGTTTCGCTGAAGACATAGCGGTACATGCCGCCAGTTTTTTCATCGCTGGGGCGGTAGGCGGCCTGCGTAATCGCAACAATTGTCGGGGCATCGCTGGGGGTCGTGGTGCGCAGCAGCAGATCACCAGAGGATTGATTCATGGCAAAAACCTCAAAACAAAAAGCATAGAGCCTAGACCATCATACCTGAAATCTAGGCTCTATGCTCGAATGTCGTGTCTGAGGCAGGGCATGGGCAAAGTCAGCCCTCACCCCCGCTGCTGCGGCAGCGGCCCCTCACACAGTGCGCGGGAGAGGGGCGGTGACACCCGAGAAATTCGCTCAAGCAGGGACGTTGCCCATGCCCTGTTGTCTGAGGCAGCTAGTTATTTTTGTTCAGCGTCAGCAAAAACTCTTCGTTGGTGCGGGTTTTCGACATGCGCGTCAGCACCAGCTCGGTGCCTTCATTTTCGCCAAGCATGCTCACCATCCGGCGCAAGGTCCAGACCTGGCGCAGCTGCTCGGGGGTCAGCAGCAGCTCATCACGACGGGTCGAGGAGCGGGCGATATCGAGCGCAGGATACGTGCGGCGCTCGGCCAGACGACGATCCAAGTGTAACTCCATATTGCCAGTGCCTTTGAATTCCTCGTAGATCACATCGTCCATGCGGCTGCCGGTATCGACCAGACATGTCGCAATAATCGTCAGCGAGCCGCCATCCTCGATGTTGCGGGCGGCGCCGAAGAAACGCTTGGGCGGGTACAGCGCAATTGGGTCGATACCACCGGTCAGGGTTCGGCCTGAAGGTGGCATATCCAGGTTGTAGGCGCGGGCAAGGCGGGTGATCGAATCCATCAGCACCACCACATCCTGGCCACCCTCAACCAGGCGCTTGGCCCGCTCCAGGGTCATCTCGGAAACTTTGGTATGGTCTTCGACTGGCTCATCGAAGGTCGAGGCAATCACCTCACCGCGCACCGAGCGGCGCATGTCGGTGACTTCCTCAGGGCGCTCACCAATCAGCAGCACCATCAGATGCACATCGGGGTAGTTGGTGGTGATGCCGTTGGCCATCGCCTTCATCAGCATCGTCTTGCCAGCTTTGGGCGGCGAAACGATCAGGCCGCGCTGACCCCGGCCGACCGGCGCAATCAAATCCACAATTCGCGTGGACAGCAGCTGCGGCTCGGTCTCAAGCATAAACTGCTCATTGGGGAAAATCGGGGTTAGTTTCTCGAAATTTGGGCGACGGCGGGCGTGCTCCGGGTCAACGCCGTTGACCAGCTCGACGCGCAACAAACTATAGTAGCGTTCGCTTTCTTTCGGGGGACGAATCTGCCCGGAGATTTTGTCGCCGGTACGCAGGCCAAAGCGCCGAATCTGGGTCTGTGAGACATACACATCATCGGGGCCGGGGAGCATTCGCTCACCGCGTAAAAAGCCAAATCCATCGGAAACAATATCAAGAATACCCGCGCTAAAAATATTTCCAGCTTGCTCAGTTTGGGCTTGCAAAAGTTTGAAGATGAGATCTTGTTTCTTAAGCCGACTGTAGCCCGAAATATCAAGGTCACGGGCCATATCCTGAAGATCGGTCAGGGTTTTTGTTTCTAATTCAGCAAGGTTTACCACCGTGCCATCCTCCTTATTTAATTTAGATATAAACGCACTCCAACAGCACCATACACCAGATCGTGACGCTGTGTTTGTGTAGGGGAATATGTAGATTAGGCCGACATGCGTTGGATGTGATTTCTTCCGCTGTGTGAAATCCTGCTACGAATAGAGTTTTTTAAATGTCGCTATCGTAATTGGAATAGATTGCCAGTGAGGGGAATTATGCTTCAGGTTTATTCTTTTCTTGGCTATCTGGAGATGTTAGGCGACGCAGGAAGTGAGGATTCCCGATGCGTCGCCCGTAGTATAGCACGAATGCACCGAACGAGCAAAATACCGGCCCGCTGGGGGCGGCTATTCTGGCCTTCCGGCGAGCCTAATGAAGGTTTCGCACAGCGCTGTTCAGACGCTCCAGGGCTTAGCGCGCGTTGAACTGCAGACCGGAGATCGCCATCAGCTTATCCCAGCAGTGGCGCGACTCGATATAGCGCACGGTTCCCGAGGCTGAACGCATAACCAGTGAGTGCGTCGTTGCGCCCCAGCCAAAAAACCGCACCCCCTTGTTGGGCAATCCCATTGCTTGTGAGCAGATCTGCCAATTGCCCGAGATTGCACCATATTGCGCAATCTCAGCGCGGCGCGAACCGCCCAATCAGCGGGAACAGGCGGGTGGCGCCCACAAACAGGTGGCTGCGCCAGTGGTCGCCCCCCAAGCGGACGAGCGCCCAGGCCAGCCCAACCCAGAGCAGCAGCGTGCCCGCAAAGCCCAGCGCGCCCCACCAGGAGCCAATCGCCCACCAGATGCCGATCGCCAGCGCCAGCATAATCAGCATCCAGAGAAATTCGCTGGGGTCGTCGGCGCGGTACGAGCGCGGCTGGGGCTTCTGGCTGTCGCGGATGCGCTCGCGCAAGGTTGCGCGGGCGGGCGTGGTGCTGACCTCGGGCGCCGCCGAGTGGGCCTCAACAACTGGGGTGAAGCCCTGGAGGCTGTTGTCCAGCACCGCCTGCTCGGGATAGCGCTCGCGGAAGGTCCGGCGCCAGTCGAAGGTCGCGCCGCCCTCGGACTGGACCCACAGCTCAATCGCCCGCTGGATCCGCGCCGGGTAGCCGCCGGCCACGCCGATGATGTCGCTGACCATGCTGGCGGAAAGCTCCTGGCGCGCCCGCTGGGCCAGCTCGTTGACCAGCGACCGGGCCTCGCGCTCGGGCATCGGCGGCAGAGTTAGCTGCAGCAGGGTGGTCTGGAGGTCGGGGGCGGCACGATCGAGCGCCTCGGCGCTGGCGGCGACAATCAGCAGCTTGCCATCACGCACCCAGCCACGCAGCGCACTGCGCACCAGCCCGCTAAAGCCCGCGCCAGCCCGCTGCAGCTCATCGAGCAGGAGCAGGATTGGCGGGCTTTCGGCGGATGCAAGGATCTGGCCCAGCGCCAGCTCGTCCTCGCCGCTCTGGCCGAGGGCGCGTAGCAACGGGGCGTAGAAATCGGCGCTGGTGCGCACCCCGACCAGATCAAGGTAGATCACGGTCGGCGGGGTGTCCAGCACCAGCGCGGCGGTCTGGCCGATATGGTTGAGCAGCGAGGTTTTGCCGCTGCCTTCCGGCCCAACCACGACGCACGATCGCCCGGCGGCGAGCAGCTCGCTGATCTGGACGACTTCGCGCTCGCGGCCGACGAACTGGGCCGGGTCGCGGATGGGCTCGGTGGAGAAGAGGGAGAAAGTCATAGTAAAGACCACATAGTAGAATCGTGAAAATTAATTGGCGGGGGAGTTAATGGGGGATTAGAGATTTGTGGGTTCTTTTGATTCTCCTCCCCTCCGCCCCTCCGCTGGAGGGGAACGCAGGAGGTTTTCATCCCCCTGCACCCCCTAAAGTTTAGTTGGTGGATCTATATCACTCGGTTGATAAACCCGTCTAGCGGGAACCCTGGATAGCACATCAATATGAGTGTGAATGATTTGCGACAGGCTCAGCCGGCGCTGGGCAATTCCTGCTGGCTAAGCCTGTCGAGGCATGATCCTTTTGATGCCTCTGATCAGACGACCATGACCTCCTGGTAGATGCCAAAGACCTCGCGGAGCACGTCGCACATTTCGCCGAGGGTGGCGTAGGAGCGCACGGCCTCGAGAATCGGCTCCATCAGGTTGTGGTCGCCCAGGGCGGCTTGACGTAACGTGGCCATTGCGGCGGCGTGGCGGTCGGCATCGCGCTCGCTGCGGACCTGGTTGAGCCGGGCCATGTGCTTGGCCTCGCCCTGCGGGTCCATCTGGAGCAGCGGAATCTCGATCGGCTCGGGCACGCTGTACTTGTTCACGCCGACGAAGCCGCGGATATGGTTATCGACTTCCTTCTGGAACTGATACGAGGAGTCGGCGATCTGCTGCTGGATCCAGCCTTTCTCCAGCGCCGCCTCCATCCCGCCCTGGTCCTCGATGCGGCGGAAGTAGTCCAGACACTCGGCCTCCATGCGGTTGGTCAGGGCCTCGACGAAGTACGACCCGCCGAGCGGATCGATGGTGTTGCCGACCCCGCTCTCCTCGGCGATGATCTGCTGGGTGCGCAGGGCGATGGTCACGGCTTTTTCGGAGGGCAGCGCCAGGGCCTCGTCCATGCCGTCGGTGTGCAGCGACTGGGTGCCGCCCATCACGGCCGACAGGGCCTGGATTGCCACGCGCACGATGTTGATCTCGGGCTGCTGGGCGGTCAGCGAGACGCCGGCCGTCTGGGTGTGAAAGCGCATCCACCACGAGCGCGGATTCTTGGCCCCGAACACCTCGCGCATCTGGCGGGCCCAGATCCGGCGGGCGGCGCGGTACTTGGCAACCTCCTCGAAGAAGTCGTTGTGGGCGTTGAAAAAGAACGAGATCCGCGGCGCGAAATCATCGATCTTCATGCCCCTGGCCAGACATGCCTTGACATAGGCCAGGCCGTCGCCAAGGGTAAAGGCCAGCTCCTGGGCCGCCGTCGCGCCGGCCTCGCGGATATGGTAGCCGCTGACCGAGACCGGGTTCCAGCGCGGCATATCGGTCGCGGCGAACTCCATCGTGTCGACCACCAGCCGCATCGACGGCGCGATCGGGTAGATGTACTCGTTCTGGGCGGCGTACTCCTTGAGAATATCGTTTTGCAGGGTTCCGCCGAGCTTGGCGCGTGGAATGCCGCGCTTCTCGGCGGCGGCAATGTACATCGCCCAGATCATCGCGGCCGGCGAGTTGATCGTCATCGAGGTGGTGACTTGATCGAGCGGAATGCCATCGAACAGAATCTCCATATCCGCCAGCGACGAGACCGCCACGCCACACTTGCCGAACTCGCCCTCGACCAGCGGGTGGTCGGTGTCGCGGCCGTAGAGCGTCGGCATATCGAAGGCTGTCGAGAGGCCGGTCTGGCCCTGGGTCAGCAGGTACTTGAAGCGGGCGTTGGTCTCCTCGGCGGTGCCAAAGCCGGCGAACATGCGCATCGTCCACAGCTTGCCGCGATAGCCGGTCGGGTGAATGCCGCGGGTGTACGGGTACTCGCCGGGATAGCCAATATCTTTGGCGAAGTCGGTCTCGGCGAGATCCAGCGGCGTGTACAGGCGCTCGATCGGCTCGCTGGAGACGGTGATAAACTCGGCCTGCCGCTCGGGTGTTTTGGCCAGAATCGGGTTGAGGGTGTTGTTCTCCCACTCGACGTGGGCGGCGCGAAATTCGTTCAGTTTCTCGGGATTAAACATCGTTGTTAGCCCCCTGTATTCATAAAAACAATCGTTAGCGCAGCCAGAACCCTAAACGTTTACCCGATTATGGTGCGCGGCTGCAGGTTCGGCGTTGATTAAAAGGCGCTCAAAAATGTGGCGCAAGCGCTGCCCCAATTGTACCATGCGCCAATTAGGCTGCTGGCGGCAGTGTGGGGTAGCGCGCCAACTGCACGTCGGCAGCGCTTGGTAAAACAACCACTGATATACTACGCGCTGAACTATTCACCCAGACAAAGGAAAATCGATGGATTCACTCGCTGGAAAAGTTGTGCTGGTCACCGGGGCCTCGCGGGGGATTGGGGCCAGTGTTGTGCGGATGGTCGCCGAGCGTGGCGCCGATGTGGTGATCAACTATCGCAGCAAAGGGCCGCGGGCGCAGGTGGTTGCCGACGCCGTGCTGGCAACTGGACGCCAGGCCGTGCTGGCCCAGGCCGATATCACCGATGCGGCGGCGGTGCAGGCGCTGGTCGCTGAGGTTGCCGCCCATTTTCCGCAGCTTGATGTGCTGGTGCTGAATGCCAGCGGCGGCCTGGAGAAAAACAAATCCGCCGACTATGCGATGCAGCTGAATCAGGTTGCCCAGGATCGGCTGGTTGAGGCGTTTCTGCCGCTGCTGTCCGACGGTGGCCGGATTGTGTTTATTACTAGCCATCTGGCCCACTTCTACGGCCAGAAGCCGGTCTATGCTGGCTACGAGACCGTGGCGGCCAGCAAGCACGCCGGCGAACAGTCCCTGCGCGTCCGCATCCCGGCGCTGGCTGAGCGTGGGATCACGCTGGTGGTGGTGAGCGGCGACCTGATCGAGGGGACGATTACGCCTAAGCTGATGGCGCGAACGCAGCCGGGCCTGATCGAGTATCGCCGTGAGCAGGCCGGGGCGCTGCCGACCGTCGAGGAGTTTGCTCAGGCCATCGCCGCGGCCTGCGCCGATCCCACCCTGGCCAGCGGCGCAACTGTCTATATTGGCAGCATCGAGTAGGAGTACGGATGATCCACGAAGGCCACGAAGGCCACGAAGTGTAAGAAGGAGATGTTACCCTCTAATCAAATGGAGCGGACAAACCTATTTAGACGCAATACCGTTTAAATACGCCGGGTCGCCGGCATAGTTGACCTCACCCCGGCGCTCCGCGCCACCCCTCTCCATCGCGGTGGAGAGGGGAAAATACCCACGAATTTCCTTATTTAAACGGTATTGTATCTAGACGGGTTTGGGTTTACGGGCGGCGGCGCAGCACCGCTCCCAGCGCCTGGGCCTCGCGCCAGATCGTCCAGGGCGGGCGGGCCGGCAGCAGCCAGCGCTCCAGCTCGGCCAGCTCGGCGGTGCGGTTGGCCTGAATCTGACGGCGCTGGACGGTCAGCGCGGGGAGCTGCTGGAGCGCGGCAATCCGCCCGGTGATGGTGGTCCAGCGCCCACGCCCGGCGGCCTGAGCGCAGGCCAGCAGGTCGTACTGCAGCAGCAGCGGCCAGTCGCGGCGGAGCAGCGGCGTCGGCAGGCAGCGCCAGATCACGCGCCAGCGATTGCGGGCCACCAGCCAGTCCTTCAGCGGCGAGCCTTCGCCGCCAGTGGCCGAGTAGATATGCTGCACCTGCGCGGCTGGGCTCAGCAGCGTCTCCCAGCCCCGCAGCCGCAGCCGCCAGGCCAGATCGACATCTTCCAGATAGGCGAAATAGCCCTCATCGAAGATCCCCACATCGGCCAGGGCGGCGCGGCGATAGGCGACCGCGCCGCCGCTGGCGCCCCAGACGGGCGTGGGCGCCAGCGGCAGATCGGCGACCGCCTGGAGCATGCGGTCATCAAGCGCCACACCATCGCGGTGGAGGCGAATCCCGGCCGAGGCGACCAGACTGGGCTGGTGGGCGAATGTCATCACGCCGGCAGCTGCGCCGAGCGAGCGGTCGGCGCGCAGCGGGGCGACCAGGCTGGCGATACAATCGGGCGCCGCGATCGCATCGTTGTTGAGCAGCACGAGATACTCGCCGCGGGCCAGATGCAGGCCGACATTGACCCCGCCGCTGAACCCGCGATTGTGGGTTAGCGCCAGCAGCCGCACGCCGGGCCACCGGGTATGTACGAAGTCGGCCGAGCCATCGTGGGAGCCATTATCAACCACGATGATCTCAAAGTCGGGTTCAGTTTGGCCCGCCAGACTTTCCAGACAGGTCTGGAGCATCGCGCGGCCATTCCAGTTGAGGATGATGACGGAGATAGGTGGGAAACTACGAGCCAAACAGAACATTCCACCAGCGCCGCCAGTTGGGTGCGGCCGCCTGGGGCGCTGCGGCCAGGGTTGGCGGCGGCGGAGCTGGGCTGGCGGTCGGGGCGGGCGCCACGATACTGCGCTGCAGCACGATCTCGTCTGGGCGGGCCATATCGAGGCGGTCACGGGCCAGCACCTCAATGGCCGCATCGGAGCGGACATAGGCCAAGCGATCCTGAAGGTTGCGCTGCTCCTGCTCGCGCTGGGCGTTGTCGCTGGCCCGCAGCGCAATCTGCTGCTGCATCCGATACTCCTGCACGACCATCCCGCTGAACAGCGCCATCAGATAGATCGCAAAAACCGCCAGTCCCCAGGTGATCAGCTGCAGTGAGGTGCGCTGAATATGGGCCGGTCGGGGCAGGTTCGGAACCGTCATTTTCGGCAGGCGGAGCTGTCGTTTGGGAGCCATAGAAAAACCTCCAGCCAGAAAAGCGCCAGAGGCCGGATCACAGCTCGACGGCTGTGATCCAGGCTCTGGCTGCTTCTAGACGCCGCTTGGCTCTTCGGTCATGCGGGTGCGGGGGGCCTCAAGCAGCAGTGGCTCGTCGACATTGCTGGCCATCGCGCTCTGGCCGCGAAACAGGCCACCTGGCTCGATATGGAGTGAGGCGGCGGTGATGTCGCCCCAAACCTTGCCAGATGGCGAGATTTCGAGCTGCTCGGTGGCGGTGATGCTGCCTTTTACAGCACCCGACACGTGGATATTCTGAGCCTTGAGCGTGGCGATGACGCGCCCGGTCGCTCCGACGATCAGATTACCCAGCACCTCGACCTCACCCTCGACCGAGCCATCAATCCGAATATTCCCATCGGATTTCATTGTGCCAACAAAGCTGGTGTTGGAACCGATCACCGTTTCAGGCTTGCCGTTAGGCGACTGGGCGATGGGCTGAACCACCTTTTTGTTATTGCCAAATAATCCGCTCATAGATTGCCTCCTGTTATGGGTTGAGTGTGGGCGATGCTGCCAGAGTCGTGTCACGTAAAGCTTGCACAATTGCGGCCTCTTCTTCGTCGGAAAGGGTGTGCGAGGCCGTGCCAGCCTGGACAAACTTGGCATAGATTCGTACCCCGGCCCGGCTGTAGATACTGCTGAGGATGACGCCGTCATGGTTGCCATCGAGCAGCGCCACAGCAAAACTTTGATCACCGCCAACATCACCAAAAGGGTTAAAGCGCACCAGTCCAATATGCTGGACGCTGCTCTGATTTAGCTCGCGCACCTGCTGCGACAGGGTTGTGAGCTGATCGTCGTGATGGGCGACCTGCAGTGCCCGCGCCTGCCAGATGTCGTCCAGGTTTTCGCCCTCCACGCCCTTGGTGAGGGTGGTGTAGCGCTGGACAGCGGCGCGAACCTGAGACGCTAAACGAAAAACGACTCCAAGCATCACCAGCAGCACAACTGCAGTGAGGAGCCACATATAAAAACCGTAGGTTGTCCAAAATGTTGCCAATGAAACCTCGCCTTGAACGCCGCGGGCATTATAAACCAGCCCGATCATAAAATCAAAACTACGGCGAATTAATTCAGGGCTACAGACTACCATAGATAGCGCAGCTCCGGGTACCCTCGGCCAGTCGGGGCGTCGAGCGGGCCGGGACGATTCAGCGGCGCCGCCCGGGCGGGCCGTCGTTTTGACTTCTCTCTTTGCGGGTGCTAGGATGGGCCAATCCACGTGGCAAACCGCACATAGTGATGAGGTGCAATGCGATTATCTACCAAAGGTGAGTATGGCGTCCGGGCGCTCTTCGACCTGGCCCAGCACTACGGTGAGGGGCTGATCCAGAGCCACGATATCGCCGACCGACAGGGTATTTCGGAGAATTATCTTAATCAACTACTCATCGGGCTGCGCAAAGCGGGACTCATTATGAGTGTGCGTGGCCCGCAGGGCGGCCATCAGCTGGCCCGCCTGCCCCAGGCGATCTCGCTGCTCGATGCCTTGCTGGTGCTCGAAGGCCCGCTGCTGCCGACGCCGGAGGGGGCCAGCACCGATACGCCCGATGGCGAGCTGCTCAGCGAGGTCTGGGGCGAGCTGCGCGGGGTTGTCGAGGGCCATCTCAGCGATATCACGATCGCCGATCTGTGCCAGCGCAAGCGCCAGCAGCTCGATTCACCAATGTACTACATTTAATCTCCGGCAGGCCGAACGATTGTGTGCGTTCGGCCTGCTGGATATTTGTTTAGAGGTTTATATATGGTTCTTCCTTCACTGGCGCAGGTTCAGGCGTGGGCGACCGCTGGCTATACCCAGTGCGCGGTCTATCGTGAGCTTATGGCCGATCTGGAGACGCCGGTGTCGGCGTATCTCAAGGTGGCCCAGGGAACCCATAGCTTTTTGCTGGAGAGCGTCGAGGGCGGCGAGCAGATCGGGCGCTACTCGTTTATCGGCTGCGCGCCCCACACGATTATTCAGGGTCTGGGCGAGGAGAGCATTTTGCAGAGCGCCGACGGCCAGCGCACCCACTTCGCCGATCGTACGACGCTCGATCAGCTTGAGCAGCTGGTGGTGGGGCCGAATGGCGCCAGTCCGGCCCCACAGCCCGATCTGCCGCGCTTCACCGGCGGGGCCGTCGGCTACCTGGGCTATGAGACGGTCCGCACGTTCGAGCGCCTGCCCAGCCCGGCGCTCCGCCCGGTTCAGATGCCCGACGGCGTCTGGATGATCGTCAACACGGTGCTGGCGTTTGATCACGTGCGCCATACGATTAAGATCATCAGCACGATTATCTTTAATCCTGAGCACACCTTGCCCGACCAGTACGCCGAGGCCACGGCGGCGATTGATGCGATCACCACCAAGCTGATTCGGCCGCTGTCGCCCGCCGTCTATGCCAGCAGCGCCGCCTCGCCGACCTTCCCCGAGCTCAACGAGCCGCTGCAGTCCAACCAGTCGTTCGAGCAGTTCAGCGCTGTGATTGAGAAGGCCCGCGAGTATATTCGGGCCGGGGATATTTTTCAGGTGGTGCTCTCGCAGCGCTTTCAGCGCAAAACCGACGCCGAGCCGTTCGCGGTCTATCGGGCCCTGCGCACGGTCAATCCCTCGCCGTATATGTTTTTTCTCAACCTGCCCGAGGGCGCGATTATCGGCGCCTCGCCTGAGATGCTGGTGCGGGTCGAGGACGGCATTATCGAGACCCACCCGATCGCTGGCACCCGGCGGCGCGGCCGCGATGCCGAGGATGAGGCCCGCATGCAGGCCGAGCTGCTGGCCGATGAAAAAGAGCGGGCCGAGCATCTGATGCTGGTCGATCTTGGGCGCAACGATGTTGGGCGGGTCTCGCTGCCTGGCAGCGTCCACGTGCCCAAGTTTATGCAGGTCGAGAAATACTCCCACGTGATGCATCTGGTCTCGGTGGTCAAGGGGACGCTGGATACCGCCCGCTACTCGCCGTTGCACGCGCTGCGGGCCTGTTTCCCGGCCGGGACGCTGAGCGGGGCGCCGAAAGTGCGGGCGATGGAGATTATCGCCGAGCTTGAGCCGGACCAGCGCGGGCCGTACGGCGGCTGCGTCGGCTACGTCTCGTTCGGCGGCCTGTCGCTCGACACCGCCATCACCATTCGGACCATGGTGCTGAAAGACGGCGTGGCCTATGTGCAGGCCGGCGCGGGCATTGTCGCCGACAGCGATGCGAAAATGGAAGATCTGGAGACGCGCAACAAGGCGGGGGCGCTGATCCGGGCGCTGCACGTCGCTGAGATGCTGGAGATATAGCCGGGGCGTAGCTGGGCGTGATTGGGGCTGACTGGCGCTAGGCGTCGGCAGCCCTGCTTTTTTTAAGCGTTTCCCGGCCCAGCCATTTGCGTCCTGTGCGGGCTCATGCCATAATTGCACCGTCGGCTATGAGACGGACGCTGATTTCCGGGCTCTCTTCTCCGACCGCAAAAGCAACACACTATGGATGCATATCTCGATATTGAAACAACCTGGAGTCGCACGATTAGCGTCGTCGGCATCTACCGCCCTGATGTTGGCACGATTCAGCTGGTTGGCTACGGCGTGACCGATGTCAATCTGTATGCCGCGCTTGAGGGCGTGACCACGATCTTCACCTTCAACGGGGCCTGCTTCGACCTGCCGGTGATTCGCAAACAGCTGGCCGCCGATCTGCGCAGCGAGTTCGTCCACCACGACCTGCTGCGCGACTGCCGGCGCCAGCAGCTGCGCGGCGGCCTGAAGCTGGTCGAGCAGAAGCTTGGCATCGCCCGCCCAACCGCCGGGATCGACGGCCGCGATGCGCTGCGGCTCTGGCACGCCTACGCCACCTATGGCGATGAGAAAGCGCTCGATCTGCTCTTGCGCTACAATCGTGACGATATTGTGAACCTGCCACGCCTGCGCGCGTATTTACATAAGATACCTGAAATCGATGTCAATCCCGCCGTAGCCATTTGGCAGGCGGCGACCGATCCAGTGGCGCTGCCCACCAGTGGGCAGCGAGGAGCGTCAACCCCGCGATGACAAACCAACCCCAACCGCGCATTCTCAATGGCCGCTTTCAGCTTGATCGCAAACTTGGTCAGGGTGGTATGGCGACGGTCTATCTGGCGCGCGACCTGCGCCTCAATCGCCCGGTCGCGGTCAAGATTCTGCACGGCCAGTACGCCAGCGATGAGCAGTTCCTCCGGCGCTTCAAGCACGAAGCCGATGCGGCCGCCCAGCTCGGCCACCCCAACATTGTGCGGGTCTACGATGTCGGCAACGACGGCGACCTACACTACATTGTGATGGAGTACGTCGCCGGATCGGACCTGAAGGAGATTATCTCGCTGGAGGGGCCGCTGCCGGTCGGCCGCACGCTCAAGATGATCCAGCAGATCGCTGAGGCGCTCGAGGCGGCTCACCACAATGGCCTGGTTCACCGCGATGTGAAGCCGCAAAACGTGCTGATCGACAGCGAGGATCGGGTCCACCTGAGCGACTTTGGGATCGCCAAAAGCGATCGTTCGTCGGCCTACACCGATCCAGGCACAACCTTCGGCACCGCCGACTATCTGGCGCCCGAGCAGGCCCAGGGCCTGGGGGCCACGCCACGCTCCGACATCTATGCGCTGGGCGTGGTGACCTACGAGATGCTGACCGGGCGGCTGCCGTTTACCGGCGACACCCCGCTGGCGGTGGCGATGCAGCATGTGCAGTCCCCGCCGCCGCCGCCGCGCCAGTTCAACCCGGCGATCCCGCCCCAGCTTGAGGCGATAATCCTCAACGCGATGGCCAAGGATCCCAACCAGCGCCCGGCCTCGGCGCGGACGTTTGCCGAGCAGCTGCGGGCCTACCGCGACCGGGGCAACCAGGCGACCACGGCCTCGCCGACGATAGCGCCGCCGGTGGTCCAGCCAGCCCCGGCCCGCTCGGCCCCCGACGCACCAACGGTGATGAATCAGCCCGAGGCTGTGCGGGCGCCGCGGCCGATCCAGCCGGCCCGCCCGGCGGCGCCGCTGCCGCCCCGCGCCGATCGCGGCCAGCAGTATCGCAATCTGCCGCCGCCGCTGGCGGCCGAGCCGGTCTATGAGCAGGCGCCGCCCGCCCGCCGCTCGTCTGGCTGTGGCTTTTTTGTGGTCGGGCTGCTGCTGCTGGCTGGCATCGCTGGGCTGGTCTACGCGATCTTCTACACCGATCTAGTCCCGACGCTCCAGCAGGCCTTTGGCGGCTCCGCCCAGGCGACTAGCGTGCCCGCGCAGCCAACCCCGCCGCCGGGCGAGCCAACCCCCACGGTGGAGCTGGTGGCCGTCCCAGAGCTGATCGGCCTGACCGAGGCCGATGCCCTTGCGCAGCTGGCCGGGCTGGGCTTTGGCGAGTTTCGCAAGCCGCCCCAGAACAACGCCGCCCCGCCGGCAACCGTGATCGAGCAGGAGATTGCCACCAACACGCTGCTTCCCAGGGGCAGTGTGCTCTCGTTTACGCTGAGCCTGGGGCCGCTGCAGATCGATGTCCCCGATGTGACCCGCCAGCAGGTTGATGCCGCCAGCGCGACGCTCCAGGCGGCGGGGTTTCAAGTCCAGCGCAGCGATGTGCCCAGCACAAGCATCCCGGCCGGATTTGTGATCAGCCAGAATCCGCCGACCGGCGTGAAGCTGGGCCAGGGCAGCACGATTGAGATTGTGGTGAGCCGTGGCGATGTGGTGCAGTTCCCCGCTGTGATTGGCCAGCAGCGCAGCGATGCCGTGGCCGCCATCAGGGGCAACCCCGACCTGACCCTGGATATTGTCGATGAGCAGGGCCCGGACCGGCTGCCCAACTTCGACTCGTATGCGCCCAATCAGGTTGTCAGCGCCACCGCCAACGGCCAGCCAGTCGAGAACGGCGGATTTGTGCCCCGTGGCAGTGTGATTATTCTCGGTGTCCGTAGACCCTAGTGGGCCAGAATCGCGGCGGAATTGATGCTGTTTGAGCGCTTCAATTCCGCCGTTTTTTTGCCCAGCAGCCCAGAAAGATGAGGTCCAGAATGAGCGACGAGATCCAATCGAACCTGGAGGCGTTGTCCGAAGACGAGGGCCTGACCGATAACCTCACCGACGAGCCAGCCCGTGCGCTGCTGGCCTGGGCTGAACAGCACATCAAGGCTGGCCTCGATCTGCCCAGTGTGCGCCGGGCCGTGCGCGCGGCCAACCGCGATGAGATTGCCTCGCCTGAGGCGGCGGTCGCGGCCGCCAGCGCGGCGCTTGGGGCGGGCGCCTCGGCAGCTGCGGCGGTTACCCCGCCCGCCCAGCCACCAGCGGCCCAGCCACCAGCGGCCCAGCCACCAGCGCTGGACGCGGCGGTGCAGGGCGGGATTGCCGCCGGTCTGGATCAGGCCGCGCCGCCGAGCGCCGACAGCGCGGCCCCGGCCGGAATCTTCAACGCCGCGCTGTCCGCCGTGCGTCAGATTGGCGCCCAGGGCCGGGCCGCTGCGACACCCGACGCCACTCCCGCCGCCGCCGCTGGCCGTGGTCGGGGCCGAAAACATCAGGCCCGCCGCCCGCGCCAATCCCGCTTTTCTACTCGTCGCCCCTAGCAGATTTGGAGACCCCAATGGCCCGTACTCGTCGACGCACCAAGAAATCCTCGGCGTTCAAGCCCTGGCAGCTACTGCTGCTGGTGCTGGCAATCTGTGCCGGATATCTGTATGAGAAAGGCTACTTCGACAACTTTTTGCAGCAGGTGGGCCTTTCCACCGAGCCGACCCCAGTGGCCGTCGGCGGCGGCAGCGGCCCCCAGGTCAGCCTGAGCAAAGCCGTTGTCGAGACGGGCGACTGGTATCAGCTGTACTTCACCCGCCCAACCTATCCCGAAAAAGCCGACACCCGCAGCGGCGGCATTGATGACGCGCTGGTCGCCGATATTGATGCCGCCACCCGATCGGTCAGGATCGCCGTGTTCGAGTTCAACCGGGCCAACGTCGCCGACGCGATGATCCGGGCCAAACAGCGCGGCCTGACCGTGGAGATGGTCTTCGACGCCGAGGTTCTGGAGGATCCTGAGGATGCCGAGGAGCTTGGGCGGATTGAGCGGGCCGATATTCCGGTCACCTACGAAAATACCAGCGCCTTTATGCACAACAAGATCTTTCTGATCGATGACACGGTTGTCTGGCTGGGCTCGATGAATCTGACACACAACGATGTCTATCGCAACAACAACAATATGATTCGCACGACCGTGCCGCCGCTGGTTGAGAACTATCGCCAGCGCTTTGCCGATCTGTTTGCCAACCGAATGGGCAGCCGGGCCCCCGCCAACACGCCCCACCCGACGATCACCCTGGAGAATGGCGTGCGGATTGAGACCTACTTTTCGCCCTCCGACGGTGCCCGCCAGCATCTGCTCGACTACCTGAATAACGCCAAGCAGTCGGTGACGATGGCGGCGTTTTCGTTTACCGATGATGAGACTGGCGACGCGCTGGTCGCCCTGCACAACCAGGGCGTCAGCGTGCAGGCGGTGGTGGAGAAGCGCAACGCCGAGGGTCTCGGCTCGGAGTTTACCAAACTTGAGACGGCCGGGGTGCCGATTCTGCGCGACGATAACTGCTACACCGCCCACAACAAATTCATTGTGATTGACGAGCAGATTGTGATCACCGGCTCCTACAACTTTACCAATCGGGCCGAAAATATTAATGATGAAAACCTGGTGATTATCACCGATCCGACCCTGGCTCGCCTGTACACCGCTGAGTTCGACCGCCTGTACGATAGCGCGGCCAATCCGTCGCGCTGTGGCGGCTAGCGCATGCATGCGTTGCACATTATCCAGCGCTACTATCCCTATCTGGGCGGCTCGGAGCTGGTGTGCCAGGTGGTGTCGGAGCGGCTGGTCAAGGAGGGCCAGCGGGTTAGCGTCTGGACCACCAATGCCTGGGATCTCGACCATTTTTGGGCGCGCGGCCGCCGGACGGTGCGCTCGCCAATCGAGCAGCACAACGGGGTGCAGATTCGGCGCTTCCCGGTTGAGCGCGCCCCTGGCCCGGCGCTTGTCTACCCGATTCTGCGCCGCTTGATGGTCGAGCTGAGCCGCCTGCCGGGCACAGTCGGGGCGCTGAATCAGCTGGCCCGAATCACCCCGCGGGTGCCGCAGATGGTCGCCGCGCTGCAGACCACCCCCGAGCGCTTTGATCTGGTGCATACCGCCAATATTACGCTGGACTTTACGATCCTGCCGGCGCTGCAGTTCGCCCGTGAGCGCAAAATCCCCCACGTTGTGACGCCGTATGTGCATCTGGGCGAGCCCGGCGACCGCTCGCTGGTGCGCTACTACACCATGCGCCACCACATCGCCCTGCTCAAACACAGCGATCGGGTGATCGTCCAGACCCCGCTGGAGGAGGAGTATCTCGCCGATCTGGGGGTGCCGCGCCAGATTATGCGCACGGTTGGCGTCGGCGTCGACCCGGACACGGTCGCTGGCGGTGATGCCGCCCGCTTCCGCGCCGAGACCGGGATCACGGTGCCGTTTGTGCTTTCGGTCGGCACGCTGGCCCGCGATAAAGGGATGTTCGATCTGATCGATGCGATGCAGCGGCTCTGGGCCGACGGCCGCCGCGAGGACCTGGTGCTGGTCGGCACGCCGATGGCCCAGTTCGAGGCCTTCTGGGAGACCCTGGCCCCGGCGGTGCAGCAGCGCATTCACGTCTTCGCCCGGGCGCCGCAGGAGCGCAAGCTCGACGCGCTGGCGGCGGCGGCGGTGTTTGCGATGCCCTCGCGCACCGACTCGTTCGGCATCGCGTATCTGGAGGCCTGGATGTACGGCCTGCCAGTGATTGGGGCGCGCGCTGGCGGGGTTCCGGCGGTGATCAACGATGGCGTGACCGGCTATCTGGTGCCCTTCGCCAACCCCGCCGCCCTGGCCACCACCCTGCTGCGCCTGCTCGATAACCCGGCCCTGGCGCAGCAGCTTGGCGCCGCCGGACGTAGCCACGCCCTGCGCTATCTGACCTGGGATCG
Source organism: Herpetosiphonaceae bacterium (assembly GCA_034437415.1). GTDB lineage: Bacteria > Chloroflexota > Chloroflexia > Chloroflexales > Herpetosiphonaceae > JACCRK01. Next base: position 2,514 of record DAOTUS010000593.1, on the reverse strand, counting down.
CGTCTACGCGCAGTGGCGCAGCGTGTACGCCGAGCTGGTTGATTTGCCCTGACCGGCGCTCCCCGCCCGCTGATCAAAGCTCTATTTAGAATAAGGAGAAAACGATGACTCACGCGACTGGCACGTTTGTTGGCGTGGAGAACACTGGCATCTTCTATCAGTCCTGGATTCCGGCCGATGCCGCCGCGACGGTGATTGTGGTCCACGGCTACGCCGAGCACAGCGGGCGTTACGCCCACGTGGCCAAGGCGCTCAACGCCAATGGCTACGCCGTTTGGGCGCTCGACCATCGCGGCCACGGGCGCTCGGAGGGGCCGCGCGCCTCGGTCAAGCGCTTCGAACACTTTGTGGCCGATCTGACCACGTTTGTCGGCCTGGTGCAGGGGCAAACCGTCGCCGGCCCGCTGTTTATCCTGGGCCACAGCATGGGCGGCCTGATCAGCACCCTGTACGCGTTCGATCACCAGGATCAGCTGGCCGGGCTTGTGCTGACTGGCCCGGCCATGAAGGTGGACGCGGGCGTCTCGCCAGTCCTGCTGGCCCTGTCGGTCATTCTAAGCGCGGTCGCCCCAGAGCTTCCGGTCGGGCCGTTTGATCCCGGCGGGGTCAGCCGCGATCCGGCGGTTGTCGCGGCCTATACGAGCGATAAGCTCAACTACACCGCCGGGGTCAAGGCCCGCATGGGCCGCCAGTTTGTGCTGGGAACCCGCAGCGTGCTGGGCCGGGCGCCCGGCCTGAAGCTGCCGATTCTGGTGATCCAGGGCGAGGCCGATCGGCTGGTCAGCCCGGCGGGAACCTACGCCGCGTTTGCTGCGTTTGGCTCGACCGACAAAACGCTCAAAAAATATCCCGACCTCTTCCACGAGGTGCTGAACGAGCCAGAGCAGGACGAGATTATCGCGCTGATCTCTGAGTGGCTGGATGGGCGGATGCAGAGCGCGGCCCAGCAGGCCTAGATCGCGCCAGGGATTTTGACAATCGCTGCGCCGGAGCCTATGATTACGAGTACAACTCGTTTTGTGAATACTCACTCTGGAGGAATCCAAATGATTTTTGAGCGTGCAGCTGGCATTCTGTTGCATCCCACCTCGCTGCCAGGACGCTACGGCAGTGGCGATCTCGGCGTGGAAGCGTATCAGTTTATTGATTGGCTGGCCGAGGCCGGGGTTCGCCTCTGGCAGATCCTGCCGCTGGGGCCGACGGGCTATGGCGACTCGCCCTACCAGTGCTTCTCGGCGTTTGCCGGCAATCCCCTGCTGATCAGCCCCGACTATCTGGCGCGGATGAACCTGCTGGCCCAGTGGGATCTCGATGGGGTGCCCGAGTTTTCCAGCGCGGAAGTTGATTTTGGCCCGGTGATCGACGCTAAAATGGCCTTGCTGCGCCAGGCCTTCGAGAACTTCAAAGCCCAGGGCGAGAACAACGCCTTTGCGCAGTTTCGCCAGGCCGAGAAGCTCTGGCTCGATGACTACGCCCTGTTTATGGCCTGCAAGACGGCCCACGGCGGCCAGTCGTGGGTCTCGTGGGACCCGGCCATCGCGCTGCGCGAGCCGGTGGCGCTGGCGGAGTGGCGGACCAAGCTCGCCGACGATGTCCTCTTCCAACAGTTTATGCAGTGGACCTTCTTCACCCAGTGGAACGACCTCAAGACCTACGCCAACGCCAAAGATATTAAGATTATTGGCGATGTGCCGATCTTTGTCGCCCACGACAGCGCCGATGTCTGGGCCAACCGCGAGCTGTTCCGGCTTGACGGTAGCGGCAACCCGCTGGATATCGCCGGAGTTCCGCCGGACTATTTCTCGGCCACCGGCCAGCGCTGGGGCAACCCGCTGTATCGCTGGGACGTGCTGGCCGAGCAGGACTTCGCCTGGTGGGCCGACCGGATTAGCATGACGCTGCGCACCGTCGATATTGTGCGCCTCGATCACTTCCGCGGCTTTGCGGGCTACTGGGCGGTGCCGGCCCACGAAGAGACCGCGATGAACGGCGAGTGGCGCCGGGCGCCGGGCGCGGCCCTGTTTCAGGCGCTGCGCGACGGCCTGGGCGAGCTGCCGCTGATCGCCGAGGACCTGGGCGTGATTACCCCGGACGTGGTCAAGCTCCGCGACACCTTTGAGTTTCCGGGCATGCGGATCTTGCAGTTTGCCTTTACCTCGCGGGCCAGCAAGTCGGCGTTTCTGCCCCACAACTACATCGAAAACACGGTCGCCTACAGCGGCTCGCACGACAACGACACCTCGCGGGGCTGGTACGACAGCGCCTCGCCCGAGGAGCAGCATCGCGCCCGCCGCTACTTGCACAGCGACGCCGACAACATTGTCTGGACGATGATCCGCACCTTGTATGCGTCGGTGGCCAACACAATTATTATTCCGCTGCAGGATGCGCTCGATCTTGGCGCGGAGGCGCGGATGAACAAGCCGGGCCAGCTCGGCGGCAACTGGGCCTGGCGGGTCCTGCCGGAACAGCTCTCGGCCTCGTTATCCCACTCGCTCTACGATCTGGCCGACA